>NZ_JAMYKV010000043.1:0-65900 GCF_040317535.1 Mesorhizobium sp. M1409 | reverse complement strand
TGGTGGGGGCCTGCGCGGGTGGTGGGCGCGGCGCGGTCGCTATTTGTGTGCGGGGGGTGCGGGGGCGGGGGGTCCCGCGACTAGGTCCATGCCGGCTGCAAGACAGCCGGCGAGGCAACCGCAAAAGACATCGCCCGCGCCGCTTGTGTCTACCACGGCTACCCTCGGCGCCACGAACCGGTCGATCCGTCCTTCGCCATCGGCGACTAGGCAGCCGAGCGCGCCAAGCGTCACGACGGCGGTTCCCGCGCCTTGACGGATTATTTCGCGGGCTGCCTCGTCAGGATTGCTCATTCCGGTCAGCTGCGCCGCTTCGCCTGCATTGGCGATGGCGAGACTGACGTCGCTCAAACCCGCTCTATGGCCGGCCGCAAGCGGGCTTGGATTGAAGACCGTCGTTGCCCCCGCGCCCCGCGCCACCTTTAGGCAAGCGGTCGTTATATCAGGGTCCAGATTACCCTGAACCACGACGATGTCGCCGCGTTCGAGCGATCGGATAAAATCGCCGTCGGCCAGGGGATCGAAGGCTGCGGCGCAACTGGCGCCGGTAACGATGAGATTCTCGCCTCGCGCATCGACCATGATCGTCGACCGGTCGCTGGGCAGTTGCAGCATCATCAGATGGCTGGCATCGAGCTCGCGGCTCAGCTGCTCTGTGATCCAGGCTCCGGCGGCATCGTTGCCGATCGCCGCACGGAAGCGAACATCGGCTCCGGTGCGCGCCGCGGCCACCGCCTGGTTCGCACCCTTGCCGCCAAGTCCATCGGCATGTTCCGATGCGTTCAGCGTCTCGCCCGCCGCCGGAAACCGGTCCAGCCGAAACGTCGTATCGACGCAGACATTGCCGACGACATGGACGCGCATGGCTAATCCCTGGCCGTTGCCCAGCCCAGCATCTGTTCGAACAGTGTCTTGTAGCCATCCCAGGCGATGAAGCCGGGCGGCAGCCAGTGCGGGCCGACATCCGAGGTCCAGGCGACGGTGCGGCCCTGGCCATATTTGCCGGTCACCAGCAGTGGCAGCGAACGGTAGTCGGAGGAAACGGTGGCGAGGACTTCCGCACCGTCCTTTACCGCGACCTCGTTAAAGCCGAGCAGGATCGGCCAATCCTTGCCGAGGCCCTTAAGGATCGGATGGTTCTGCGGGCCGACAACGACCGGCGCATAGCCTTCGGGAACCTCGACGCGGTCGTCCACCGGCAGGCAGGTGACCGGCAGAACGTCCTCGACCGGCGTCTTGTGATAGCGCGCGCCCCCATTGATGCCCTGGAAGCTGTAATAGCCGCCGAACATCAACAGGCCGCCGCCATTGCCGACATAGTCGCGCAACAGGCGCAGCCGGTTCGGCGTCGGTTTGGAGTGGACCCAGGTGTCCGGGTGGAGCAACAGCGTGTTGGCACCAAGATCGGAAAGCACGACCACGTCGTAGGCCGAAAGCGTTTCCATGGTCTGCGGGAAATTTCGCTGCGCCTCATGCGCCGGCATGAAGGTGACGTCGAACGGACCGTCCTTCAGCGCGGCCAGCAGCTCATCGGCACCGGTGTGATAGGTCACGGTCGGAAACTGGTCGAAGCCTTTGATGTGGGTCGCGGTCGAGACCCAGGACTCGCCTGCGAGAAGAACCTTCTTCCTGGACATGTAGACTCCCTATTTTGTTTGGAGCCGCGGCTCAGAGGCCCTCGGCGAACACAGTCTTTGGATTGTCGATGAGCATAGTGCCGATTGCCGATTGCTCGACACCATGGCGCTTCAGTCTCGGCACGAAATGCTTGAGGATGAAGCCGTAGCCGAAACCGCCGAAGCGGGTCAGCATGATCTTGAGAAAAACGTCCTGCGACAGCAGAATCCGGTCGAGTAGCCCCATGTCGATCAGCGAGCGGATCGCCCGTGCATTCTGCTCGTCGGACGGCGACTGAGCATCCTGGTCGGCATAATAGAAATCCATGCCGATCATGTCGTATTCCAGGAAGGCACCGCGCGCGGCGAGGCTTTGCTGATAGGCAAGATCGTTGTGGCTCGGGTTCATGTGGCAAAGCACCGTATGCCGGAGATCGGCGCCTTCCGCCTCGACCACATCGAGCACGTCATGCGCCAGCCGCTCCCAGCCGGGCAGATGAATGGTCAGCGGCACGCCGGTGATCTTGGCCGCGCGGGCCGAAGCCCGCAGTGATTTGCGTTCCTCGTCGGTGAAATCCTTGCTGACGCCGACCTCGCCGATGATGCCGGCCATGATTTCGGGTTGGGTCGACCCGCCGCCGACATCGTTGACGAGGAATTCGGTGACGTCGTCGACGTCCATCGCTTTCAGCCAGTCGGGGTGGGTGTGCTGCAGGTAGAAGCCTGTCCCCATCACGATCCGCAATCCCGAGGCGCGGGCAATGCGCGCCAGCTTCACCGGATCGCGGCCAATGCCGATATTGGTCGCATCGACCACGGTGTGGCCGCCGAGCGCCCGGTATTTCGCCAGCTCCGAAAGCGCCAGGTCGCTGTCGTCGAGCGAGACGTTGTCGCGGTTCATGTAGGGGTTCATCCGCAACTCGCCGATGATCTCCATGCTGACCGGCTGCTCGGCGATCTTCCTCTCGTCGGGATGGCAGGGGCATTTCCACGATTTCGCGCCGTCGAGCAGGATATGCTCATGCATAAGCGTCACGCCCATGTCGGCGATCGCGACCGGGCCGGTAACAGTCATCACGGTGCCGGAGCGGACACCGATGGGCGCCCGTTCCCTTGGTTTGTCTTCGAACAGATGATCCATGTCAGCGGCTCCGCGTTGCGCCCTTGAACAGCCGGAAATTCAGCCAGATGGCAACGAGGATGATTGTGCCGGTGACGATCGGCGTCAGGAAGGGCGACATGTGCGACAGGATCAGGCCGTTGCCGATAACGGCGACGGTCAACGCGCCGAGCACGGTGCCGATGATCGTGCCGCGCCCGCCGAACAGGCTGGTGCCGCCAAGCACCACGGCGGCAATGACATCGAGTTCGAAACCCTGGCCGGAATTCGACGAGCCGGAACCGAGCCGGGCGGCAAGAACAACGCCGGCCACCGCCGCCGCCATGCCCGACAGGACATAGACGAACAGCGTCATGAAGCGCGTATCGACACCGGCGCGGCGCACGGCTTCGGCATTGGCCCCGATGCCGGTGACATAGCGGCCGAATGGCGTCTGGTTGAATGCGAGATAGGCAACGATCAGAACGACAAGGGCGAGCAGTGCCGGTACCGGCACACCGAGAAACCAGGCCCTGCCGATGTTGACGAAGAAGCTGGTCGGCTCAACCGGGATCGAATAGCCGCCGGTGATCAGCAACGCCACGCCGCGGATGATCGAGAGTCCGGCAAGTGTGACGATGAAGGCCGGTATCCGCTCATAGGCGATGAAGAAGCCTTGTAAAGCACCGATCGCCGCGCCGAGTGCCAGCATGGCGGCGACGACGAGCGGCCACGGCAGGCCGGACTGCAGCAAGACAGCCGACAGCGTCGCCGTCAGCGCCAGCACGGACCCGACCGAAAGGTCGATACCGCCGGTTGTGATGACGAAGGTCATGGCTGCCGCAACGATCAGCAGCGGCGCCGACTGGCGCACGATATTGAGCAGATTGGGCGTCGTCAGGAAAGAGCCGGTGGTCAGCGAGAAGACCACGCAGACGACGAGGAAGAACAGCGCTATCGAGACGACGCTGCCATTGGCTATCGCCACATCCTTCCAGGTGGTGTTGTGGCCGCGTTTGGGCGGCGAGGCGCTGATATCCCTGGGTGATGACGTGACATTCATGGCTGCGCTGCCTCATCACGGCTGGCGCGGGCCGAACGCGCCGTGAATTTGCGGCCGACGATGAGGTTGACGACCTCTTCGATGCTGGTGTCGCCGATCTTGCGTTCGGCGACATTGCAACCCTCATACATGACCTGGATGCGATCGCAGACCAGGAACAGATCCTGCAGCCGATGGGTGATGAGGATAACGCTGACGCCGCGGGCGCTGACGGCGCGGATGAGCTCCAGAACCGCTTCGACTTCCGCCACCGCAAGAGCCGCTGTCGGTTCGTCCATGATCAGCACCGACGGATCGAAAGAGGCGGCGCGGCCGATGGCGATCGACTGGCGCTGCCCACCGGAGAGGTTTTCGACCTTGAGCCTGGTATCGGCTATGACGATGCCGAGCCGGTCGAGCATCTCACGCGTCTGATCATGCATACGCTTGTTGTCGAGAAAGGGGACGCCGAGAACGCGGCGCCGCGGCTCGCGGCCGAGGAAGAGATTGCCCGCCACATCAATCGTGTCGCAGAGCGAAAGGTCCTGGTAGACCATTTCCACCCGTGCGGCGCGGGCATCGGCCGGTGAGGAAAAGGAGACAGCCTTGCCGTCGATCTCGATGGTGCCGGAATCCGGAATGACCGCACCGGACAGAACCTTGCTCAAGGTGGATTTACCGGCTCCATTGTCGCCGACCAGGCCGAGCACCTCGCCAGGCTTCAGGTTCAGCGAAACATCGTCCAGCGTCTGGATAGGGCCGTATCGTTTGGAAATACCGGTCATCCTGACGCGGTAGGATTCGCCATCGCTCATCACGGTTCCAGTTCTCAAGGTAACAAGTTCAATCGGTCGCCAGGCCGCGCAGGCAACCCTGAAGTCATTGCGCGGCCCGGCGGTCCGGGGAGGATACTACTTGAACATGTCCTTGAACTGGCCGACATTTTCCTTGGTCACGATGGTGATCGGAACATTGATGATCGGATCGATCTTCTCACCCTTCTTGAGCTTGCCGAAGGCTTCAACCGCTGCCTTGCCTTCACCAGCCGGATCCTGCTGGACGACGGCGACCACCCAGCCCTCTTCGAGACCTTGCACCGCCGACTTGGTCAGGTCCCAGCCGAACACCTTGACATCGCCGGTACGGCCTTGGCTGGTGACGGCGGAAACCGCACCGAGCAGAGCCGGCTCGCCGGTTGCGTAAAGCGTCGTCATGTCGGGATTGGCGGTCATAAGGTTCTCGGCGGCGGACAGGGCTACGTCCTGCACGTTCTGGCCGTCGACCGTGTCGAGGAAGGTGACTTTCTGGCCGCTGTCGGTGACGGCCTTCTTGAAGCCGTCGAGCCGCTGGTTCTGGATGAACGAATTGAGCGCGCCGACAACGCCGATCTTGGCGGTTCCGTTCAGCTTGGTCTTGACGTATTCGGCGTAGAACTTGCCGATATCCTCGCCCGCCTTGGTGTTGTCGACGCCGACGAAGGCGACGTTGTCGCCATTCGGGATCTGCGCGTCGATGGCAATGACCGGAATGCCGGCCGCCTTGGCCGCGGTGATGGCCGGCTTTACACCGTTGACATCGATGGCGACGAGAATGATGCCGTCGACCTTTTGGGTGATGTAATTCTCGATCGCGTCGTTCTGCGCGCTCGGTACATTGTTGGCGTTGAAGATGACGAGGTCGACGCCAGCGGCCTTTGCAGCAGCTGTTGCACCGTCATTGATCTGGTTGAAGAACAGGGCCTGCTGGTTGATGGTCACCAGCGCATAGGTCTCGGCTATGGCGGAAGCAGAGCCGAGGGCGAGGGTCATGGCGATGGCTGCGGTGCAGCCTGAAAGGATCTTGGTAAGACGCATTCCGGTTCCCCTTGGTTTTACGGAAAAGGCCCTTGATCGGGCTCACCTGGCGACTGAGCGCAGAGGCATAATTCAAGGTACTTGATTTCTTGTCAAGTGACTTGAATTAGCGCCAACGAAAAGAAATGGGCGGATGCGCCGGATCAGAATGTCGCTGGCGTGTTCACCCAGAAAATGCTGGCGCGTTCATCTCCGACATTGCGGTACCAGTGCGGCAGTTCGGAGTTGAAGACGAAGGAATCGCCGGCAGACAGGCGAAACGTTTTTTCGCCGACCATCAATTCGATCGCACCTTCCAGGAGATAGCCGACTTCCTCGCCGGCATGCTGGATCGGGCCGGCGCTCTCACCGCCCGCTTCGATATGATGGATGTTGCACTGCAGGAGATGGCCGGGCGAATACGGGATGACACGCTCGAGCGAAATACCTTCGCCGCGCCGAAGCGGATCGAGCGCTATCAACGGTCGCGATCCAGCCCGAAAGACGATGCCTTCCTCGCCATCCGACTCCTCGAACATCCAGCCGATGTTCGTGCCGAGCACCTCGACAAGCCGGTGAAGCATGGGAAGCGAGGGCGAGACCTTGCCGTTCTCGACCTTGGAAAGCAGGCTTTCTGAGCAATTCGCGGCAGCAGCGAGCGCCTTCAAGGTCAGCCCGCGCGTCTGCCGGGAAAGTTTCAACCGCGTGCCGAGCCGCAAGAGGCTGGTGGCGGTCGAGCGCTCGTCGCCCTTGCTGTTGTGGGTATCGATCTTGTTCATCTGGGGGCGCGAACATCTCCGCTGGTTGGGCTGACTCGTAAAACTGATCCTATGCGATGTCCATCCTATGAAAAATGAAGGAATGCGCAGGGTCGCAATCACGGACCCGTCCATGGCAAGCGCTGGGCCCGCCGTTTCAATGCTCGCGAATGGGGGTCCGCCCCTCAGGCCGGTTCGCGCTTCAGCGCCTGTGCCATGCAGTGGATGCCGCCGCCGGTCTTGGAGATCTCGCTCATGTCGACGGCCGCGACCTCGAAGCCGCGTGCCTTGAGCTGGCCTATCAGCGTCTGGCTGGAGGTCGGCGCGATCACTCGGTCCTTGCCCAGCGACATGAAGTTGCAGCCGAGCGCCATCGTGTCCTGGAACGGCACGTCGATGATCTCGTGCCCCTTGCCCTTCAGCCAGTCGACGATGCCGGGTTCAGTGCAGGCGAGGCAAACGGCGGTCAGTTTTTCGGCGATCGGCACCACCATCAGGTCGATATGCACATAGTACTCGTCGATAAAGGCGATGCGGGTCTCCCAGCCTTCCTTGTCGAACCAGGCCTGCACCTGGCGAGCGCCTTCCTCTTGCGTGCGGGCGCCGCCGCAGCCGATCAGCACGACGCCATCCTCGATGACGTTGAAGTCGCCGCCCTCGAAAGTACCTGCCGTGACCATGTCGTAGATCGGGATGCCGAGCTTTTCGTAGGTGCGGATTGCGGCGTAGTTCTCGCCGCGCCGCCACCAATTGGCCATCGCGGTGATGACGGCGCCATAAGGCGTCATCACACTGGAATCACGGGAATAGACCTGCATCGGCAGTTCGGGTGTCGGTTCGTGCCAGTGGATGTTGACGCCGAAATGTTCGTAGGCGGCGACGAGGTCCTTGTGCTGCGCTTGCGCGATCTGGACGTTGCAGGGCGCCTCGCGCAGATGCTTGCGCGACAGCGAGCTGGTCGACAGGTGACGCAGGAAATTGGGCGAGCCGAGCAAGACATCGGTCAGGACGTCGGTCTCGTTGGCGAAGCCCCAGGCGGTCAGCGGCTTGGTGCCGCCGGCCGGATTGCGGCGCTGCAGCGAAAACGGCTCGGCGACAATACGGTCATGAACGGTCATGGGGTGCTCCTCGTGAGGTGGCTTGGGGTGACTGATTGTTCGGGATCCACCAGTCCCGCCCGCGTGGGGTGGTGACATATTCCGGCCAGCGGAATCCAATCGGCGGCTCGTAGTCGCAGAGCGGCGCGATCCAGTTCGAACCGCCGATGCCGCCGCCGGTGCGGGTGACGAACTCGTCCATCGCCGCACCGCGGGCGGTTTTGTCCTCCAGCAGGCGAAGGGCTGCCAGCGCGATGGTCTTCGACGCGCAGACGACCATTGGGTCGATGGTGGCAGGAATGCCGCCCAGCGCATTCATTACCCATGACGGATAGGGGTAGCCGGTCTCCGAGCGCAGCGCCGGGCGGGCGACATAGAAGCGCGCAGTCGGCGCATGCCAGCTCATATCGGTGTAATCGTCCGAGGTCGAATTCACCTGCGAGGGCGGCAGATCGCGGCGCAGGATCGCCTCCGCCGCCCGCGGCTCGATCAGGCGTTCGAGTTCTTCGATGAACGGCTCGTCACTCGCCATGCGCCCGGCATTGACCTGTATGTCGCGCGCGACTGCCTTGGCGTCCTGGTCCCAGCGCGGCGGCCCGACGGTCGACAGCGCTTCATAAGCGATTTCGGCCATGGTGTGATTGGCCAGCCCCGGCCGCGACTTCGACACCCAGTACCGCTCATGGCGGCAGCCGCTCATGCTGGCAGCGGCCTCGGCATTGCGGTCGAGCACGGCGGTGATCTGCTCGGCCATCGCCAAGGTCGGCACGCGGATCATGTACTGGATCTCGGCCAATCCTGCCGGCAGGTTGTCGGCGGTCGCCTGGCCGGCGGTCAGGATCGCCTCACTGATCGACCAGCCACCCTGGTGCGGCAGCATGGAATCGCGCAGCGCCTTGGACGCCATGTACATCATCATGAGCGCATCGTTGGCGCCGGGCGCGCGCACCGCCGAATGCGCCTGCGGAATGGGCGCTGCGCCGCCCGCCAACCGCAGCCAGCGCTCCGGCTGGTCGCAGACAAAGCGATAGATCATCGCGTAAGCCGCGCCGCAATGCGTGTCCCAGCGCGCCGTGTTGCAGAGCGGCAGCATGTAAAACGGATGGAAGGAGATCATGCCGGCAAGGCCGTCATAATAACCCCTGGCGGCATGGATCGGCTTTGATCCGCGCACCTTCTCGGCCGGTTCGCCGGTGAAGCGCAGCGTGCCCGGTATGCCGTGGCGCTGCATCGCCGCCTTGGTCGCAAGCAGCCCGCCGAGACTCGAAATGCCCAACCCGGAATGCGGATCGGTGTGGCCACCCGCATGTTCGCCAAGGCCCGGGCGAGGGCGCCTGACGGTCGCCGCGTCCTGGCAATTGCCCGGCACGGCGTCGTATTCGGCATACATGCCGATGGTCGGACCGGCGCCGTTTGTCCAATGCGCGCAGAAGGCTGTGGGCATGCCGCCGGAACCTTCCTCGACGGAAAAGCCTTCGCGCTTCAGTCTCTCCACATACCAGGCAGAGGATTGATACTCGCGCCATGCAGTCTCGCCGAAGTCGAAAATGGTGCGCGTCCACGCCGACAGCAGCGGCCGGATGTCGTCAAGACAGGCAAGCGCTGTTGCTTGCGCCGAAGTGGTGACCGCTTTCTCCATGGCCTCAGAAGAAAGCAGTGAAGCGGTCCGCCAAAAAGTGATATGTTTTTCCGGCTCATGCAAATTCGGTTCACCTGAGGTCTCTTGCGCATACCATCGACACAAGCACTGCGTGCGCTCGACAGCTTCGCTCGTCACGGCAGCGTCTGGCGCGCCGCCGACGAGTTGCACCTGACCCGCAGCGCCGTCAGCCACCAGCTTCGGCTGCTGGAGCGCGACCTCGGCTTCGACCTGCTCGAACGCATCGGCAAGGGCGTGGCGCTGACGCCGCGCGGCCAGCGCTACGCCAGCGATGTGCGCAAGGCGTTGACCGTGCTGGGCGACGCGGTGACGCGCCATGCCGGCACCGGCGTTGGCGGCTCGTTCAGCGTCAGTTGCACGCCTGGCTTCGCCTCGTTGTTCCTGTGCACCCATATCGGCGAGTTCCGGCAGATGTACCCTGACGTGGCGCTGCGCGTCCTGACGCCACGCCGGCTGGATGATGTCAGCAATGCCGACGCCGATGCCTTCATCGCATTTGGCGTCGGCAACTGGCCGAACCGCGCGGTCGAGCTTCTGTGCGAGATCTCCTTCACGCCGCTGTGCAGCCCGACGCTGCTCAACAAGGTCGGTGGATTCTCAAAGCCAGCCGACGTTTTGCGCGCCAACCTCCTGCATCTCGGCGATACCGAGGACTGGGCGCGCTGGCTGGCATTGTCGAAGGTCGAGAACCCCGACCCGGAGGGCGGCATATTCTTTTCGGACATGAATCTCGTCTTCTCGGCCGCGATCGCCGGCCAGGGCATGGCTATGGGCGACGAACTGACCAGTGGCAAAGCGCTGGCCGAAGGCAGGCTGGTGCGTCCATTCGATATCGCGATCAAATCACCGCGGTCGTACTTCCTGGTCTCCGAACACGCCAAGGCCGCGCATCCGGTGCTCGACGCCTTTGCCAGATGGTTGCGGTCGAAGCTCGCGGAGAGCAATGCCAAGGGCATGGCGGACCACGGGCGCCACGCCCGGGTATAGCCGACCACGGCCGCCATCGATTGGATAGATGAATCAAATTTGCCGATCAGGCGAAAACTATTCGGTTGCGGTGAGGCCGCGCGCTGCCCTACGATTTCTCCTGAACCGAGGAAACAGGCAGGATGCAGCAACCCGGCCGGGCCGCAGAGATCAAGGCAATTGGGATCGGCAAGAGCTTCGGCTCGTTCCGTGCATTGGACAATCTGTCGCTCGATATCGGCCGCGGCGAGTTCCTGACCCTGCTCGGACCGTCCGGTTCGGGCAAGACCACATTCCTGATGATCCTTGCCGGCTTCGTGCAGCCGAGCGAGGGCCGGCTGTTCAGCGACGGCGTCGACATCACCGACCGGCCGGCCGAACAACGCGCCGCCGGCATGGTGTTCCAGGGCTACGCGCTGTTCCCGCACATGAGCGTCGATGCCAACATCGCCTTCCCACTCAAGGTGCGCAAGAAATCGGCGGCCGAGATCAAGCGCCGGGTCGGCGAGATGATCGAACGCGTCGGCCTCAAGGGCCACGAGAAGAAGCTGCCGGCGCAGCTGTCAGGCGGTCAGCAGCAGCGCGTGGCGCTGGCGCGCGCGCTGGTGTTCGAGCCTGGCGTGCTGTTGCTCGATGAGCCGTTCTCGGCACTCGACAAGGGTCTGCGCGGCCAGATGCAGGCCGAGATGAAGCGGCTGCACCAGGAGACCGGCACCACCTTCGTCTTCGTCACCCACGACCAGAGCGAGGCACTGGCGCTGTCGTCGCGCGTCGCCATCTTCAACCATGGCAAACTGCTGCAGGTCGGAGCGCCCGACGAGGTCTACGACCGGCCGGACAATCGCTTCGTCGCCGAGTTCCTCGGCGAGATCAACATGCTGCCGCTGAAGGGGGTCCGCCCAGCCGACAATGGCTTGACCGGCCTCTGCGAAGACCGTGCGGTCTCCGTGCGTTGCAAGGCCGAGGCGGTGCGCGGCGATGCGATCCTGGCGATCCGGCCCGAGTACATGTCGATATCAGGGGAGGCGGCGGCCGGTGAGAACGGCATCGCCGCGACAGCGACCAACTCCACCTATCTCGGCGCGGCAACGCGGCTTGACCTGACGACGCGGCAAGGCGCCAAGGTCACGGTCTCCGTGCCCAACGAGATAGCGGCGGCCGCGCTCAGCAAGGGCAACGCCGTCTGGCTCACCTGGCCGGCTGAAAAGGGTTTCCTCCTTCCGCATGGAGGACAATGACGAACGGTGTGGCGAGACACCTGCCCACCACTTTGCGGTACCATCAACGACAAAAAAGGGGAACTGACATGACACACGATACCAAGAAACAAGCCATCGAGAGCCTGTCCGCCAGGGCAGGTCGCGGCGAAATCTCGCGCCGCCAATTCACGCAGCTGGCAGCATTCGTGCTGGCCGGCACGCCGATGATGCTGCGCTCGACCGGTGCCTTTGCCGCGGCCAAGGAACTGGTGCTGGTCAACTGGGGCGGTGACGCCATCACGGCTTACGACGCCGCCTACGGCCAGCCCTTCACCAAGGAAACCGGCATCACCGTCAAGATGGATGGCTCGGGGCCGACCGAAGGCGCCATCGCTGCGCAGTTCAAGAGCGGCGCGCCGACCTGGGACCTCGTCGACGTCGACCCGTTCTCCGCCATCACGCTCGGCGCTCAGGGCGCCCTCGAGCCGATCGACTATGCGATCGTCGACAAGAAGAAGATGCGCGAAGGCTTTGGCTGGGAATACGCCGCCTCGACCTATTTCTTCTCCTATGTCATCGCCTACGACTCCGAGAAGTACGGCAAGGACGCGCCGACCGGCATGGCCGATTTCTTCGACGTGAAGAAATTCCCCGGCAAGCGCTCGCTCTACAAATGGGGCGTGTCGAGCTGGGAAGCCGCCCTGCTGGCCGACGGCATCGCGCCGACGTCGCTCTATCCGCTCGATCTCAAGCGCGCGCATGACAAGATCGCCGCCTTCAAGGAAAACGTCGTTGCCTATTGGGGCGGCGGTGCCGAAAGCCAGAGCGTGCTGCTCAATGGCGAGGCCTCGATGGCGATCGTCTGGTCGACGCGCGCTTCACTGATCGAGCAGGACTCGGGCGGCAAGATCAAGTTCATCTGGGACCAGGGCCTGATCTCGCCCGGCGCGCTCGCCGTGCTCAAGGGCAATCCTGGCGGCAAGGACGCGGCCATGAAGTTCATCGCCAGCACCCAAGACCCGCAAAAGCAGTTGGTCATGTTCGACAAGCTCGGCCAGGGCCCTGCAAATCCAGCTACCGACGCGCTGATCCCCGCCGACAAGAAGCGCATCAACCCGGTCGATCCCGAGAACATGAAAAAGCAGATCGCGCTCGACATGGACTGGTACGCCAAGAATTACGGGGCAGCGCTCGACGAATACACCAAGATCATCTCGGCCTGACCAGGGCCGGGATGATCGGGTCGAAATGAGATCCTATCTCTCCGACAGGATGGGCGCGGCGCTGTTGATGGCGCCGCTGCTCCTGTTTCTTGTCCTCGCCTATGCCTGGCCGTTCCTCGGCGTCGTCAAATGGAGCTTTACGCTGCCGCCGCCCGGGCTCGGCCAGTATAACGCACTGCTCACCGACGATCTGGTGCAGTCGGTGTTCATCCGCACGCTGCGCATCGCGGCGATCGTCACCGTGGTTTCGGTGGCCGCTGCCTACGCCATCACCGTCGTCTGGGTGCGCGGAACCCCGGCACAGCGCCTGATCGCCGAGTTCTGCATTCTAGTACCCTTCTGGATTTCCGTCCTGACCCGTGCCTTCGGCTGGGTGGCGCTGCTGTCCAATCGCGGCCTGATCAACACGTGGCTGCAGGCGATCGGCTTCATTTCCGAACCGCTGGCGCTGGTGCGCAACGAATTCGGCGTCATCGTCGGCATGACGCATTTCCTCATTCCTTTCGCCGTCTTCCCGCTGGCATCGGCCATGCGCAGCCTCGACGACCGCGTGCTGCTGGCCGCGCGCGGCCTCGGCTCCAGCCGCATGCGCACCTTCTGGACGGTGTTCGTGCCGATGACGCGCTCCGGCATCATCGGCGCGGCGATGATCGTCTTTGTGTTTTCGCTCGGCTTCTTCGTCACGCCGGCGATCCTTGGTGGCGGCCGCAGCGTCATGATCGCCGAGCTGATCTATCTGCGCATCTTCCAGAGCCCGGATTGGGGCCTGGGGGCGGCGATCAGCGTGGTGCTGGTGCTGTTCGTCGGCGCGCTGATGGCGCTGCTGTTCCGTTATGTCAGACCGAAGCAGCTGATCTGATGCCGACCTATCGGCCCGGTCCCGTCTCGCTGATCATCGCCGCCTTCGTCGCGCTGTTCCTGTTGATGCCGCTGCTCGCCGTCATCCCGGTGTCGCTGACGCCGAGCCGCATGCTGGCGATGCCGTCGGGCGAACTGTCGCTGCGCCACTACCGGTCGCTGGTCGAGGATCCGCGCTGGCTCCAATCGATCCTGCTCAGCATCCGCATCGGCATCGTCAGCAGTGCCTTTTCCACCGTGCTGGCGCTGTGCTTCAGCCTCGGCGTGTGGATGTTCCAGCCGCGCTTCACCGCGGCACTCGTCGGCTTCGTGCTGCTGCCGATGGTGGTGCCGCCCGTGGTTTCGGCGATCACGCTCTACTTCCTGCTCACCTCGATCTCGGGCTTCAGCTCGTTCTTCGGCTATGACACCTGGCTGGGTGTCGCCATGGCCCACTCGGTGATGACCGTGCCGTTCGCCACCGTTCTGATGCTGGTCTCGCTCAGCCAGCTCGACCGGCGCATCGACCTTGCCGCGCGCGGCCTCGGCGCCTCGGTGTGGGAGCGGGCCACCCGCATCATCATGCCCAACATCAAGTTCGGCATCGTCACCGCGGCACTTCTGTCCTTCGTGCTGTCCTGGGAGGAGATCGGCGTCACGCTGTTCATCACCTCGGTCAACGCCATCACGCTGCCCAGGCTGATGTGGATGGGCCTGCGCGACAACATCGACCCGGCGATCGCCGCACTCTCGGTGATCCTGATCATCATCACGGTGCTGGTGCTGGCGGTGCGCAGTTTCGTGAACCGGATGAACGCGGGGCAGTGAGAAGGCAAAGCGTGGCGCAGGCCCGCTTAAGACCTTCGGGCAAAGCTTTCCTCCCATCCCGCCGGACATCTCGCCCACAAGGGCTTCGGGCTACCCCATCGCGCGGCGGATTGTCCTGGACAGGCGGGCAAGGAATGTTGGTCGGGACGATGCGTCGAGCTTCCACGACAGCACCGCCATGGCCATTTGCCGCGGCAGCATGCCGACCGACAGGAACCAGGCGGCAAGCACGGCACGGCGGCGCAGGGACGCCGTCATTTCGAGGCTGGCGACAGCGCCCGCGGCCGCTAGCGCCAGGCGGGAATCGTCGGCCACGGGGTGCCGGTGCCTGTCCGCGCAGAGCGATGCCAGCCGTTCTTCCAGATGGACCGGATCATGGCGAACAATTTCTGCCGGCACGACGGTCAGGCCGGCCTGCGATGCCTGGTCCGACAGCGCCTCCATGCGGTGGAAATCGTGCTCTACCCGCCAGCGTGCCCGTTCGGCGAGCTTTTCACCGAAAACCGAATGGTTGGCGCCGTGGATTCGGTAAGCGCCGACACATTCATCGATGGACTGAACGTGACCATACAGCGGCGCCAGCGTCGCAAGATAGCCGTCGGCGCCCTGGCGAAAATCCGATTCCGGAATCGGCATGATCGATTCCAGGGTCGTCCGGTCAAAGGCCAGCCCGCTGGTTACGGTCGTCTGGTAGCGCCCCTTGCGCAGAAGTTTCGGCATGACATCGCCGCTGTCGAAGGGCAGTTCCGGCGGCGGAAAGACGTCCTTGATGCGTTGCCGGTCATCGACGATGTGCAATCTGGATTGCACCTGGGCGGTTGCCTCGTCCCAGGTGTCGACGATCCTGGAGACGGCTTCCGGATAAAGATAATCGTCGGCGTCGAGGAAGAGGACGATTCGGCCCGAGCTCGCGGCAAAGCCGGTGTTGAAGGCGGCCGCGTGCCCGCCATTCTTTCGTCGCGGACAAGCGAGGATCCTGTCGCCATAGGATTTCATGATCGTCGTGGAATTGTCCTGCGATGCATCGTCGACGACGATGACTTCGACATCGTCGTGGTCCTGCTCCAGCGCGCTGTCGATGCTACGTTCAAGGAAACGCGCGTAATTGTAGTTCGGAATAATGATGGAAACTGGGATTTTGTGGGGGGTGGACTGCATCGCATTCGACCTCGCATCTTGCTTTGGTTTTGGCAGACCCCGCTCGTGGGCTGCCTCCTCTTCAAGCTCGCTCCGCGAATTTGCCGAGGAAAAGCCTCGCCTTTTCGTCGGGTGACGGACCACGTCACTCTTTCACGACTTGATGAAAAGCCGCCATCGCCTTCGAGGATCGCGGTGGCTGACTGGGGTACGCCGGCCAGCCCAAAAGCTCCGACGCTCTTGGTTATCGACCAAGCCCGACGGAAATGGTGTCGCGTTTGGTCACAGTGGGACCGCAGCGGACGCCTTGAAGGCACGTTAGATACTGGCCTTTAAATGCGGCTGGAACAAGCCGCTATCCGAAAACTGATGTCCAGAGGCGTGGCCAGATGGTGTCAGACAAAACAAACCTCACCGAGACGCGGCCAATCCTGCCTAGATCGCAAGGCTGCTCGGCGCCCCGTGACGACGTTGTTGGCGAAGTCGTATCAGCATTCATCAGTTCTATGACGAATCGCCATCGCCTCCGCGCGTCGAATGGTTATATCTGACACAATATGCAGAACGCAGGCAGGCTTCCGAAAGGCAATGGTCGGCAGCGCAAAGGCTAGAGGAAGAGGACGATGACCGCGCCTGGCGATTTGCAGCAGGCACTGTTTCTGAGGCTCAAAAGCGATGCAGCCCTGTCGACCTTGCTGGGCGGCGCGGGATTGCTCGAACGGGCAACCGACAATGCCGCTTTTCCCTACGTGACTTGTGGCCAGACCTCTGCCTTTGACTGGGATACGGGCGCGGAGAACAATAACGATCAGCTGGTCACTCTGCATGTCTGGTCGAAAGCCCAGGGGGAAGCCGAAACACTTGCCATCATGGACGCTATCAAAGCGCGGCTCGCCAATGCGGCGCTGGAGATTGGCGCCCACGGCCAGACACGACTGTCGCTCGAATTCAGCGAGGTTCGCCACGACGAGGATCTGCTCGTGCATCACGGGCTGCTGCGTTTTCGCGCGATAACGCAGGAAAACGCCTGATACGCTTTCAATATGGTCGAAACGGAGTCTAGACTGGACTCTCGCGGGATTTCACGGTTGACGCGGTGAAATCCCAGGTTGACTGTCTCGCGTTGCAGGGGTGTGGCGAGGATGTTTTCGGCGCCGTTCACTGTTCATTTCACGTTCAGCACCGATGCGTTACAACGTCGACCATGAAAACGCTTCGCTCCCACTTCCGAACCGCGACACTGGCGCTCTGTGCTGCCGGGCTGTTTGCGTCGCAGGCGATGGCGATGCCGGTCATCGCGCCCGACCAGGCCAGCCCGATCCTGCTGGCGGCGTCCGATTGCTACGCGATCGGTCAGCAGGTGGCCGAACAGAATGGCGGAACGCTGGCCAAGGCCTCGCAATCGACACGTGGCGGCCAGCCTGTCTGTGTCATTGTCGTGCTCGTTCCTGGCAAGGACGGACAACGTCCGCGCCGTTCCGAAATCGTCGTTCCGCTGAACTGACCCACTCTTCCATTTTACAGACCTCCGTTTCCCAGGCCGCCGGAATCGGCCTATACCTGACCCTAGCTCTTCAACAGGTATCGAACTCCGCATGCGCGTACTCGTCGTCGAGGATGACAAGGATCTCAACCGGCAGATATCGGATGCGCTGGTCGATGCCGGCTACGTCGTCGACCGCGCCTTCGACGGCGAGGAAGGCCATTTCCTCGGCGACACCGAGCCCTACGACGCCGTCGTGCTCGACATCGGACTGCCGCAGATGGACGGTATCAGCGTGGTCGAGCGTTGGCGGCGCGGCGGCCGCAAGATGCCGGTGCTGATCCTGACGGCGCGCGACCGCTGGAGCGACAAGGTCTCCGGCATCGATGCCGGCGCCGACGACTATGTCACCAAGCCGTTCCACATCGAGGAGGTACTGGCGAGGCTCCGGGCCCTGATCCGGCGCGCCGCCGGCCATGCCTCGTCCGAACTGACCTGCGGACCGCTGCGCCTCGACACCAAGGCGTCAAAGGCCGATGTCGACGGCGTGCCGCTGAAACTGACATCGCACGAATTCCGCCTGCTTGCCTATCTGATGCACCATATGGGCGAGGTCGTCTCGCGCACCGAACTGGTCGAGCATCTCTATGACCAGGATTTCGACCGCGATTCCAACACTATCGAGGTGTTTGTCGGGCGGCTGCGCAAGAAGATGGGCATCGACATGATCGAAACCGTGCGCGGCATGGGCTACCGCATGCGTGAGCCGGAGGCGTAACTCGGAACCGCTCAAATCAATCGCAAGGACGCCGCTTTCGCTGCGTTTGTGGCCGCGTTCGCTGACGTTCCGCGTCATCGCCTTTTCCACGGTCTGGGCGATCGTGACGCTCGTCGTCATCTTCACCCTGATCACTACCCTCTACCGCCAGGCCAGCGAGCGCGGCTTCGACAGCCTGCTTTCGGCGCACCTGTTCAATTTGATCGGCTCCATCGGTATTTCCGACAACGGTGCGCTCACCGGCGCTCCCGACCTCGGCGATCTCCGGTTCTCGGAGCCGAATTCGGGCTGGTACTGGTCGGTGGAGCCCGCCTCGGAAGGCGTACATGGCGATCTCCACTCGTCTTCGATGACCACGACAATCCCGTCGCCGAGCGTTGCCGATGTGCCGTTCAACGCCAGCTTCCAGCGCAGCTATGCGGCCGAAGGCATCGACGGCGAGCAGCTCGAAGTATTCGAGAGCGAATTCGTTCTCGATTCCAAGAACCGCGCCGCGCGCTTCCGCGTCATGGGCAACCAGAGCGAGCTCGAACAGGAAATCGCCACCTTCCAGCGCCGCCTGCTGACTTATCTCAGCCTGTTCGGCGTCGGCATGATCGCCATCAACGCGATCGCCATTCTGCTCGGCCTGCAGCCGCTGCGCCGGGTCAGGAACGCGCTTGCCATGGTGCGCGAGGGCACAGCGCAGAGGCTCGACGGCCGGTTTCCGGCCGAGATCGAACCGCTTGCGAACGAAACCAATGCGTTGATTGAAAACAACAGGCGCATCGTCGAGCGATCGCGAACCCAGGTCGGCAATCTCGCCCATTCGCTGAAGACGCCGCTCGCGGTGCTGCTCAACGAGGGCAGGGCGCTTGGCGGCGCCAAGGGACAGCTGATCACCGAACAGGCCGCTTCCATGCAGAAGCAGGTCGAGCACTCTCTGCAGCGCGCCCGCGTCGCGGCACAACGCGACAGCGTCGTCTACCGCACGCCGGTGACGCCGCTGGTGCAGCGCATGGTCCGGGTTCTACAGAAGCTCAATCCGCGGACGAACCTGTCGCTGTCATTGCCGGCGACCGAAATCGTCTTCGCCGGTGAACGCGAGGACCTTGAGGAATTGCTTGGTAATCTTCTCGAAAACGCGATGAAATGGGCAAAAAGCGCGGTGTTGGTCTCGGTCGTGCCTTTGACCGGCAAGGACGATCCGACCGGCCTGTTTGAGATCAGCATCGAGGATGACGGCCCGGGCATTCCCGAGGACAAGGCGCGCGAGGCGCTGAAGCGCGGACGGCGTCTGGACGAGACAAAGCCCGGAACAGGTCTGGGGCTGGCCATTGTCGCCGACCTCGTCAACGAGTATGGAGGCGTCCTGGCGCTCGAACGGTCCGGCATGGGCGGATTGAAGGCGGTGGTGCGATTGCGGAGCCTTCAGTGATGTTCAGCCACGGCCATTCGACATCGATGGATGGGGCATGTTATGGCGGCATGTCGATTGGTCCCGGATTGGCCGGCAGCGGCCAAATTTCCGACAAATATCAATACTATGGCCACGTCAGCTTCTCCGATGACGCGGCCCCCGGCTCATTCATAACAGGCTCCAACTCAAGAAAACCGGTTGTTGGCATGAAGATTCGCGTCGCGCTTGTTTCCGCATTGCTGGCCGTTTCCGGCTGCACCACCTTGAGCGGCAAGGGGCCGACCGTAGCAGTGACACCGGCCTCGACGCCTCCTTCCAGCGGCAAGGTGACCACGACGATCATTTCGGCGATGGGCGGCGGCCTCATCGGCGGGTCGATCGGCGCCGGCCTCAGCGAGACCGAGAAGCGCAGTGCGCTCGAGGCTGAATACAAGGCGCTCGAGTACACGACCAGTGGCCAGAAGGTAACGTGGAAGGGCGCCCAGGCTTCGCACTATGGCGAGGTGGTTCCGGCACAGCCCTATCGCGTCGGTTCGCAGGATTGCCGCCAGTACACGCAGACGGTGTTCACCGGCGGGGCCGGAGTGACGGCGCGTGGAACCGCTTGCCGCAACACCGACGGCAGCTGGACACCGCTGACCTAATCAAAGACGGGTCCGGTTGGTATCCGGTCGGTTGATGTCGATCAAGGACATGTGGCGCGCCTGCCGTCAAAGCGTCGCAGGAAGCCTGTGTTGGCACGGCAGAACTCTGCCACTATTGGAAGAACCATGCTGTTCTGGGTCATAGCCGCAATTCTCACGCTGGGTGCAAGCCTGGCGGTGCTGCTGCCGCTGGCCGCCAGCTCGAAGGGCGCGTCGTCGAGCGGCGATCACGATCTCGAAGTCTATCGCGACCAGTTGTCCGAGCTTGACCGCGACGCTGCGCGTGGCTTGATCCAGCCGGCGGAAGCTGCCGAAGCGCGCGCCGAGATCGCTCGCCGCATCCTTCGCCTCGACAATGCGGCAACGACGGGCCAGGCGTCCGTCGGCCGAGCCTCGGTCGCGGCAAGGCTGGTGGCAACCGCGGCCGTGCTGGTAGTGCCGCTGGTCAGCTGGGGCCTTTACAGTCAGCTCGGCTCACCCGATTTGCCGTCGCAACCGCTCAGCGAGCGGTTGGCCAAGAACCCGGCCGACAGTTCGGTCGACGAATTGGTGGCGCGGGCCGAAGCCCATCTTGCCGCCAATCCTTCCGATGGCAGGGGCTGGGATGTGCTCGCGCCAGTCTATCTGCGCATGCAACGCTTTTCCGATGCGGCGGCGGCCTATCGCAACGCTATACGCCTCGATGGCGACAGCGCCGTTCGCCAGGCCGGTCTTGGCGAGGCGATCGCCGGTGCGGCAGGCGGCATTGTCTCGGCCGATGCACAGAATGCCTTCGAGGCGGCCTTGAAACTCGACCCGGCCAATGCGAAGGCGAGCTTCTACCTGGCCATGGCGCTGGCGCAGGAGGGCCGCACCAAGGAGGCGGCCACGGCCTGGCAGGCAATGTTGGACAAGCTGCCGCCGGAGTCGCCATGGCGCAGTGCGGTCGAGCAAGCGCTGGCTAGGTCCGGCAGTTCCGCAGTCGCTTCCGGCGGCGCCACCAACGGTCCCGATGCCGGCGATATCGACGCTGCATCCTCGATGTCTCCCGCTGATAGGCAAGCCATGATCAGCACGATGGTCGCGCGCCTCGACGACAAACTGCGGCAAAATCCGCGCGATCCGGAAGGTTGGATGCGGCTCGTTCGTTCCTATGTCGTGCTGGGCAAGGCCGATCTGGCACGTCAGGCGCTCGGTCGCGCCATTGCCGTCTTTGGGGCCGACAGTGACGAAGCGAAAAAAATCACCGCCTTTGCCGCCACGCTTGGTCTGACGGCGACGGAGTAGAGTAAGACATGACGCGCAAACAGAAACGATTGTCGGTGATAGCGGGCGGGTTGGTTTTCCTCGGTGTCGCCACCGGGCTGACCTTCTACGCGCTTGGCCAGAAGGCCTCCTATTTCTACATGCCGGCCGATCTCACAACCGCCAATGTCCAGCCTGGCCAGCGCATCAGGCTGGGCGGGCTGGTCGAAAAGGGCACGATCCAGCGCGGGCAGGGGGCGACGGTCGGCTTTTTGGTCACCGACACGCACAAATCGGTCAAGGTCACCTATACCGGCATCCTGCCCGACCTTTTCCGCGAAGAGCAAGGCGTCATCACCGAAGGCACCTTCGGCCCGGACGGCGTCTTCGTTGCCGACAGCGTGCTGGCCAAGCATGATGAGCGCTATATGCCCAAGGAGGTGGCCGACGGCCTGAAGGCCAAGGGCGTCTGGCAGGAGAGCAAGAGCGAATAGCTCTGGCAGGAGAGCAAAGTGAATTGCAGCCATGGTTGAAACCGGACATTTCGCCTTGGTCCTGGCGTTTGCGCTGTCACTGGTGCAGGCGCTCGTGCCGCTGCTTGGCGCACGCCTGAACAACCAGCGCCTGATGGCGGTCGGTGCGCCAGTCGCGGTGACCGGCTTTGCCCTGACGGCACTGTCCTTCGTGGCGTTGGCGACCGCCTATGCAAGCTCCGATTTCTCGGTGGCGAGCGTGTGGGAAAACTCGCATTCGCTGCAGCCATTGATCTACAAGATCACCGGAACCTGGGGCAATCACGAAGGCTCGATGCTGCTCTGGGTGCTGATCCTGACCTTCTTCGGCGCCCTTGTCGCCGCTTTCGGGTCAAATCTGCCGGCGACGCTGCGCGCCAACGTGCTTGCCGTGCAGGGCGCCATCGGCGCCGCCTTCTTCCTGTTCATCCTGGTGACATCCAATCCGTTCATCCGGCTCAATCCGGCGCCGATCGAGGGCCGCGATCTCAACCCGATCCTGCAGGATCTCGGCCTCGCCATCCACCCGCCCTTCCTCTATCTCGGCTATGTCGGTTTCTCGATCTGCTTTTCCTTTTCGGTCGCCGCCCTCATCGAAGGACGCATCGATGCGTCCTGGGCGCGCTGGGTGCGGCCGTGGACGCTGGTCGCCTGGATGTTCCTGACCGGCGGCATCGCCATGGGATCGTACTGGGCCTACTACGAACTCGGTTGGGGCGGTTTCTGGTTCTGGGATCCGGTCGAGAACGCCTCCTTCATGCCGTGGCTGTCCGGCACTGCGCTGCTCCATTCGGCGATCGTCATGGAAAAGCGGTCGGCGCTGAAGATCTGGACGCTGCTGCTCGCCATCCTGACCTTTTCGCTGTCGCTGCTCGGCACCTTCCTGGTGCGCTCGGGCGTCTTGACTTCGGTGCACGCCTTCGCCACCGATCCGACACGCGGCGTCTTCATCCTGTGCATCCTGACACTGTTCATCGGCGGCTCCCTGGCGCTGTTTGCGTTGCGCGCCTCGCGTCTGACGGCCGGCGGCCTGTTTCATCCGATTTCTCGCGAAGGCGCGCTCGTCCTCAACAATCTGTTCCTGACCACGGCCACCGCGACCGTGCTCGTCGGCACGCTCTATCCGTTGGCCGTCGAGGCCTTTTCCGCCGACAAGATTTCGGTCGGCGCGCCGTTCTTCAACCTCACGTTCGGACCCTTGATGGTGCCGCTGCTGCTGGTGGTTCCGTTCGGGCCGCTGCTGGCCTGGAAGCGCGGCGATGTCTTCGCCGTCGCCCAGCGCTTGATGGTGGCTTTCGCCGCGGCCCTCCTGGCAACGCTGGTCACCGCTTTGTTCATCGACGGCGCGTCGGTGTTTGCGGCCCTGGGCATCGGCCTCGCCGTCTGGCTGATCCTCGGGGCGCTCACCGACCTTGCCGTCAAATCCGGCTTTGGCAATGTCGCGCCGGGGATCGTGGTCAGGCGCCTGCTCGGCTTACCGCGCTCGGTCTTCGGCACCGCCTTCGCTCATCTTGGCCTTGGCCTGACCACGCTCGGCATCGTCGGCACGCTTTGCTTCGGCACCGAGAAGATCCTGTCGATGCATGCCGGCGAGACCGTCGAACTCTCCGGCCATACGGTGCGTTTCGTCGGGCTTTATCCGGCCCAGGGGCCGAACTACAGCGAGGATCGCGGCCGCTTCGAACTGATCGGCGTCGGCGGCGGTCCTGTTGCCGAAATCAGCTCCGCCAAGCGGTTTTATCCTGTGCGGCAGATGACGACGACGGAATCCGGCATCAAGACGATCGGCCTCTCCCAGCTCTACATCTCGCTCGGCGACGAGGGCAATGACGGTTCCGTCGTGGTGCGTCTGTGGTGGAAACCGCTGGTGACGTTGATCTGGGGCGGCGGCCTGGTGATGATGGCGGGCGCGGCGATGTCGCTGATGGACCGGCGCCTGCGCGTCGGCGCGCCGTCGCGGCGGAAAAGACAGGCGAGCGCTGTGACGTCCTTGGGCCTGCCATGAGCGCAAGATTTTCGCTGACCTCGCTTGTCCTGCTGCTGGCGCTGTTTTTCGCCGGCACGGCCCTGGCGGTGAAGCCTGACGAGATGCTGCCCGATCCGGCGCTCGAGGCGCGGGCGCGGGCGCTGTCGGAAGGCCTGCGCTGCATGGTCTGCCAGAACCAGTCGATCGACGAATCCGACGCCGACCTTGCCCGTGACCTGCGCATCCTCGTGCGCCAGCGCCTCGTCGCCGGCGATACCGACCAGCAGGTGATGGATTACGTCGTCTCCCGCTATGGCGAGTTCGTGCTGCTGAAGCCGCGTTTCGATCTGCGCAATGCGTTGCTGTGGGGCACGCCTGTCCTGCTGTTGCTGGTGGGAGGCGTTTTCATCGTGCTGACCGCGCGGTCGCGCCGCACGCTGGCGACAAGATCCCTGTCCGCCGAAGAGCAGGCATCGTTGGATGCCATATTGCGCCGCGATTGACGCCGCCGTCACTGCCAAACATTACCAAAGTTTCATGTGTCGGAAATGGCGCCGTAATGTGCGCTTCTCTAATTCTCTCTTCCCGAGGATGCCGATCGAGCAGCATCCATTTGAAAGAGGATACGAGAACCATGAATATTGCCCCCAATTCATATTCCCTCACCCGCAAGCATCTGCTGGCTGCCGTCGCGTCCATCGCCGTGGCCGGTGCGATCGGCGTCGGCGCGCTGACCAGTGGAACCAGCCCTGTTCTGGCCGACGCCGTGCGCGTCGAGGCGCCGCAGGTGCCGGGCTTCGCCGATGTCGTCGAGCGCGTTTCTCCCGCCGTTGTCAGCGTCAAGGTCAAGGCCAAGATCAGCCCGGCGGCCGATGATGGCTCCGACCAGTCCGACGATCCGGACGGAATGAACAACATGCCCGATAACCCGCAGCTGCGCCGCTTCTTCAAGGAATTCCGCGGCTTTGGCGACCAGAACGGTCAGGACGGTAACAGGCGCTTCAGCCACCGTGACCACAATAACGGCCAGCCGCGGCCGGTTGCGCAGGGATCCGGCTTCTTCATCTCCGATGACGGCTATCTCGTCACCAACAACCACGTCGTTTCGGAAGGCTCGGCCTTCACCGTGGTGATGAATGACGGCAAGGAACTCGACGCCAAGCTGATCGGCACCGACCCACGCACCGATCTCGCCGTGCTCAAGGTCGAGGGTGTCGGCAAGTTCACCTACGTCGACTTCGCCGACGATTCCAAGGTTCGTGTTGGCGACTGGGTGGTGGCCGTCGGCAATCCGTTCGGCCTCGGCGGCACCGTCACCGCCGGCATCGTCTCGGCCCGCGGCCGCGACATTGGCGCCGGCCCCTATGACGACTTCATCCAGATCGATGCGTCGGTCAACCGCGGCAATTCGGGTGGCCCGACCTTCAACCTCAACGGTCAGGTCGTCGGCATCAACACCGCGATCTTCTCGCCGTCCGGCGGCAGCGTTGGCATCGCCTTCGACATTCCCGCTTCGACCGCCAAGCAGGTCGTTCAGGACCTGATGAAGAGTGGTTCGGTGCAGCGCGGCTGGCTCGGCGTCGAAATCCAGCCGGTCACGTCCGACATCGCCGAATCGCTCGGTCTGAAGTCCAACAACGGCGCGCTGGTTTCCAGCGCCCAGGACAATGGCCCCGGCAAGAAGGCCGGCATCACCGCCGGTGACGTGATAACCCAGGTCGACGGCAAGGACGTTGCTTCGCCGAAGGAACTGGCACGCCTGATAGGCGCCTTTTCGCCCGGCAAATCTGTCGACGTCACCGTGTGGCGCGACGGCAAGAGCCAGACGGTCCAGGTCGATCTCGGCACTCTACCCACCAGTGACAAGCAGGCATCTGCCGACCAGCCGCAGCCGCCCGCTCCGGCCAAGCCCGACACTCTGGCCGATCTCGGACTGACCGTCACCAAGTCCGAAAGTGGCAAGGGGCTGGTGGTGACCGACGTCGACCCCGACAGCGATGCCGCAGATCGCGGCATCCAGCCAGGCGACGTCATCACATCAGTCAATTCGACCGAGGTGAACGGCACAGACGATGTCACCAAGGCGATGACCGACGCAGTCAAATCCGGCCGCAAGGCGGTGCTGATGCAGATTACCCGCGACGATACCAATCGTTTCGTCGCACTGCCCGTCGCCAAGGGCTGACGCTGTTCGACTTTTCCGGTGCGGCCGTTTCAAACACCCCCGAGCCGCCGCACGGGAAAGCATGGAGGAGCGCGCGTTAGTCAGTCATCGTGCTCTCCCCCGGCGGCAGCGGGCCTCCCATCGCCCGCTGCCGCACTATCGTCTGAAAGCCTGCTTGTCGTCTGAAAGCGTTTCGGCGGTCTTGGCGCAACCACATCGGGGACAAGGACTTTATCGCACACGGCTTCGGATGATCTTGATCGCGATGGCAAAGGCCACAATGCAGATGTCTGCCACTCAACCTTCCGGCGAAATCGCGTATAACCGTCCCATGAAGATTCTCATCATAGAGGACGATCGCGAGGCCGCGGATTACTTGCAGAAAGCCTTTACCGAGGCCGGTCACACCGCGCATGTCGCCGGTGATGGCGAAACCGGCTTCGCGCTCGCCGATGCCGGCGACTACGACGTGATGGTCATCGACAGGATGATGCCGCGCCGTGATGGCCTGTCGGTCATTGCCGGTCTGAGATCCAGGGGCAACACGACCCCGGTGCTGATCCTGTCGGCGCTGGGCGAGGTCGATGACCGGGTCACCGGCCTGCGCGCCGGCGGCGACGATTACCTGACCAAGCCCTATGCCTTTTCCGAGCTTCTGGCCCGCGTCGAGGTGCTGAACCGCCGCGCCAGCGCCAAGGAAGCCGAAACCGTCTACCGCGTCGGCGATCTCGAACTCGACAGGCTGTCGCATTCGGTCCGTCGCGCGGCGCGCGAGATCACGCTGCAGCCACGTGAATTCCGCCTGCTGGAATATCTGATGCGCCATGCCGGCCAGGTGGTGACGCGCACGATGCTGCTCGAAAATGTCTGGGACTATCATTTCGATCCGCAGACCAATGTCATCGACGTCCATGTCTCGCGGCTGCGCGGCAAGATCGAGAAGGGCTTCGACAAGCCCATCCTGCATACGGTTCGCGGCGCCGGCTATATGCTGAAGAGCAGTTAGCGGCAGCATGGCTCTTTCCGTGCCAGCCATCATGAAGACGACGGCAGCGCGGCTTTCGGCGCTCTACCTCCTGCTCTTCGCGCTCTGCGCGGTGGCGCTCGTCTTCTACATGACCTCCCTGTCGGCGCGCATGCTGACGGGGCAGACCCAGGACACCATCAACGACGAGGTGCTCGGTCTGGCTCGCGCCTATCAACGCGGCGGCCTGCCGGTGTTGGTCCGTGTGGTCGAGGCGCGCTCGCGCCAGCCCGGCGCAAACCTCTATCTGATCGCCGATGCCAACGGCCAGATTCTGACCGGCAATGTGCAGAGCCTTGAACCGGGCGTTCTCGAAACCGAAGGTTGGACCAGCAGCCCGTTCTCCTACCAGCGCTTTGGCGAAGGAGAACTCGAGCGTCTGCGCAATCTGCCCGCCGAGCAGGGTACCAACCAAACCGAGCAGAACGACGCGCAGGCCCAGGGCGAAACGGGCCACAACGCCATTGCGCTGGTGCTGCGGCTGCCAAACCAGATGATCATGCTGGTCGGCCGTGACCTCGGTGAGCCGGAGCGGTTTCGCGCCGTCATCCGTCGCGCCCTGATGCTGGCGCTCGGCATGATGGGGCTTGGCGGGCTGCTGATCTGGTTCTTCGTCGGCCGCGCGGCGCTGAAGCGCATCGACAGTGTGTCGGAGGCCAGCCGCCGCATCATGGGTGGCGACCTGTCCGGCCGGCTGCCGGTGACCGGGACCGGCGACGAGTTCGACCGGCTTTCCGAAAACCTCAATGTGATGCTGGCCAGGATCGCCACGCTCAACGAAGGCTTGAAGCAGGTTTCCGACAACATCGCGCATGATCTGAAGACGCCGCTGACGCGGCTGCGCAACCGGGCAGAAGCGGCGCTTTCGGGTAAGCACAAGACTGCCGACTACCGTCAGGCACTGGAAGGCACCATCGCCGAGTCCGACCAACTGATAAAAACCTTCAATGCCATCCTGATGATCTCCCGGCTGGAGGCTGGCTACTCCTCGGAGAACACCGACCGCGTCGATCTTGCGGGGGCCGTGCGCGATGTCGTCGAACTCTACGAGCCGGTGGCGGAGGAGGCGGGCGTCTCGCTGGAGACAGACGTGCGGGAGACGGTTTTCGTCAACGGTAACCGCGAACTGATCGGCCAGGCGCTGTCGAACATCGTCGACAACGCCATCAAATATTCGACCGACGTCGCTGCTCAGCCGGCTGTGCGCGTAGCCCTTGAGCGAACCGGCACGGATGTTCGGCTGTCGGTCGTCGACAATGGCCACGGCATCCCCGACGATAGCGACCGCGCTCGCGCGACGGAACGTTTCGTGCGGCTGGAAAAGAGCCGTTCGCAGCCGGGTTCCGGTCTTGGCCTCAGCCTCGCTAAGGCCGTCATGACATTCCACAATGGCCGGCTTGATCTCTTGCCTGGCAATCCCGGACTATCCGTGGTCATGAGTTTCCCGGTACGGGAGGATCACTGATGAGCACGGCTGCGAAGCGGGCGGTGGCGCAATGGCTGCTGAAGCCGTCTATCAGCCTTGCTCCACTTGACGAGAACCGTTCGCGGCAAGAACTGGCCGAGATCGCCTCCGCCGCAAACGAGGAAGGGCTGACACGGCTGGCCAGGTTCCTGGCCGGCAAAGGGGAGGGCCAGGATTTCCTGGCAGCCATCTTCGATCTGTCGCCCTTCCTGCGCGACACGGCACGTCGCCGGCCGCGGATGCTCGATGGGCTGTTCGAGCAGACGGTCGAGGATCGGCTGAAGGCGATCGGTGCTGCCATCGACCAGGCGCACCTGGCCGAGGCGGTCTCGGAAGCCGGCCTGATGATGGAACTGCGCCGGTGCAAGGCCGAGGCGCATTTCCTGATCGCGCTAGCCGATCTTGCCGGTGAAGCCGAAACGGCGCTGACGGTGCGGCGGCTGAGCGACCTTGCCGATGCCTGCACCCGCGCCGCCGTCGACTTCCTGCTGCGTGACGCGCATGGCCAGGGCAAGCTCAAACTGCCGGATCTCGACAATCCGTCGAAGCAATCGGGCTGGATTCTGCTCGGCATGGGCAAGCTCGGCGCGCACGAGCTGAATTTCTCCTCGGACATCGATCTTGTGGTTTTCTTCGATCCGGAAGCGCCGGCCGTCGTCGATCCGCTTGACGCCACCGAGCTGTTTTCGCGCCTAACGCGCCGCCTGGTGCGTATCCTGCAGGATCGCACCGAGCACGGTTATGTCTTCCGCACCGATTTGAGGCTGCGCCCTGATCCGGGTTCCACCCCGCTGGCGATTCCGGTCGAGGCCGCACTGCGCTACTATGAGGCGCGCGGTCAGAACTGGGAGCGTGCCGCCATGATCAAAGCGCGTCCGGTGGCCGGCGACCTGGCAGCGGGCGCGGCCTTCCTCAAGGAGCTCCAGCCCTATATCTGGCGCAAATACATGGACTACGCGGCGATTGCCGATGTCCATTCGATCAAACGCCAGATCCACGCCCACAAGGGCCATGGCGAGATCGCGGTCAAGGGCCACAACGTCAAGCTCGGTCGTGGCGGCATCCGCGAGATCGAGTTCTTCGTCCAGACCCAGCAGCTCATCGCCGGCGGCCGCTTCCCGGAACTGCGCGGCCGCGAGACCGTGCCGATGCTCGGCCAGCTTGCGGCGCGCGGCTGGATCACCGCCGATGCGCGCGACGCGCTGGCGCGTCAGTATTGGTTCCTGCGCCGCGTCGAACATGCCGTGCAGATGGTTGCCGACGAGCAGACGCACACGCTGCCGGAAGACGATGAGGGGCTGGAGCGAATCGCCCGTATGTTGGGCTTTGCCGACGCCTCCGCTTTTTCCCAAGCGTTCCGCACTTCGCTGCAGCAGGTCGAACGCCATTACGCGGCTCTTTTCGAAACCGCGCCGGAGCTTTCGACCGGCATCGGCAATTTGGTATTCACCGGCGATGTCGACGATCCCAATACGTTGCAGACCTTGCACGGTCTCGGCTTTCAGCGGCCAAGCGACATCTGCCGCGTCATTCGCGGCTGGCATTTCGGCCGCTATCGCGTCACCCAGTCGGCGGAGGCACGCGAGCGGCTGACGGAACTGACACCGGCGCTGTTGCGGTCCTTTGGCCAGACGCGCCGGGCCGACGAAGCCCTGATGCGCTTCGACGAGTTTCTCGCTGGCCTGCCGGCCGGCATCCAGCTGTTTTCCCTGCTGCAATCCAATCCAGCCCTGTTGAAGCTTCTGGCGACAATCATGGGTGCGGCACCCCGGCTGGCGGCGATCATCACGCGCCGGCCGCATGTTTTCGACGGTTTGCTGGACCCGGCCTTGCTGACGGAGCTGCCGGACCGCGCCTATCTGTCGGCGCGGCTTTCCGCCTTCGTCGAGGGCGACCGGCTGTATGAGGACGTGCTCGACCGGCTGCGCATATTTGCCTCCGAGCAGAAATTCCTGATCGGCGTCAGGCTGCTGGCCGGCTCGATCGACCCTGCGCGCGCCGGCCGCGCCTTTTCCGATCTGGCGGATCTCACCATCGAGGCGGCGCTGCAGGCGGTGACAACCGAATTCGCGGCGCGCCACGGCACGATTGCCGGGGGCTTGGTTTCCCTGCTCGGCTTAGGCAAACTCGGCAGCCGAGAGTTGACCGCCGGATCGGATGTCGACCTGATCCTGCTCTACGACCACGCGCCGGATGCCGAGGAATCCGATGGCGCCAAGCCGCTGGCGCCTTCGCATTACTACACCCGCATGACGCAGCGGCTGATCGCGGCGGTGTCCGCGCCGACGGCGGAGGGGGTGCTCTACGAACTCGACCTGCGCCTGCGGCCATCCGGCAACAAGGGCCCGGTCGCCACCCATATCGATGCCTTCAAGAAATATCAGCGTCAGGAAGCCTGGACGTGGGAACACATGGCGCTGGCACGGGCGCGTACCATTGCCGGCAACCCCAGCCTGTGCAGCGACGTCGAGGCGGAAGTGGCGGCGGTGCTTGGCCAGCCTCGCAACGCCGCAAAGGTGATGGCCGAGGCCTCGGACATGCGCGCCATGATCGAGAAGGAAAAGCCGCCGCGCGACCTTTGGGACATCAAGCTGATCCCCGGTGGCCTCATCGATCTCGAATTCATCGCTCAGGTGGCCGTCATCACCGGGCAGGTCGAGGCTGGGCCGCGTGCGCCGGCCGTGCCAATTGCACGTGCCCCGGCCGCGCCAATGGCACGTGCCCCGGCCGTTGCACGTGCCACCGGCACGGCCGAGATCCTGTCGCGTCTCGCGCCGGGCTTCGCCGATGCCGGGACAAGGCAGGACCTTGGCGACGCCTACTCGCTCTATCTGGCACTGACCCAGATGACGCGGCTGTGCCTCACCGGAGCCTTTGAACGCGACGATGTTCCACCGGGGCTGTCGGATCTGCTTCTGGCGGTGACCGATCTGCCGGATTTCGGTGTGCTGGAAGCACATCTCAAAGAGACGTCGCAAAAGGTCAGGAAAGATTTCGACCTTTTGCTTCGTACGGGATGACCGCGACGAGCGGCTATCTCGGACCGCATCGGGGGTGACGATGCAACAGGAGAAGACCATGAGAAAGACAACCAAACTTGCCCTTGCCTTCGTTGCCTTGGCCGGCGCCGTCGGCACCACGGCCTATGCCGAAAACAATGCCAGCGCAAAAATGCGTGAGGGCACGATGATGCGCCTCAACAAGGCGATGAAGGATTCGAACGGGACCATCAGCTTCGACCAGTTCTCCGACGCCATGAACGCGCGGCTGAAGAAACTCGTCGCCGACAACGGCGGCAAGCTGACCGTCGCCCAGCTCGCCGAGGCGCTGGAGAAGGCGCGCTTCGAGCAGATGGCCAAACGCATCATCGCCCGCTACGACACCAAGGACGACGGCACGCTGACGTCAGACGACATCACCGGTCGGGAGAAGAAAATCTTTGCCATGCTCGACAGGAACAACGACGGCAAGATCGAGAAGAGCGAATTGCCGAAGGGCGGCCGCTTCGGCCGTCACCCTCAATGGAGTGACGACGGCGACAACAGCGATATGCAGTGAGGCTGTCTGTGGCAGGCTCCGGCGGTGTCAGTCGGAGCCTGCTGCTCAGGCCGCGACCCTGATCGCCGGCGAGGCTTTCTTCAACGGAATGCGCACCGATACGATCGTGCCGACACCTTCGGTCGAACGGATCTTCAGCGCGCCACCCTGGAGCTCGGCCAGCGAACGCGAGATGGCTAGGCCAAGGCCGGATCCGGCGTGGCTCTTGGAGAACTGATTCTGCACCTGTTCGAAGGGCCGTCCGAGCTTGCCGAGCGCATCCTTGGGGATGCCGCAACCATTGTCCTCGATCGTCAGCACCAGCGCGCCGGATGTGTTTCGGGCCCTGACCGATATGTGGCCGCCCTGGCCGGTGAATTTCACCGCATTGGACAAAAGGTTGATGACGATCTGCTTGATCGCACGGCGGTCGGCGACCAGCGTCAGCGCGTCGGCGATGCGGGTTTCCATGGTGATGGCCTTTTGCGTCGCCTGCAATGATACGACGCGAACGGTTTCGCTGATCAGCGGGCCGAGATCGATCTCTTCGCGGTCCAGCGAGAACTGGCCAGCCTCGATCTTGGACATATCGAGAATGTCGTTGATGACGCCCAGGAGATATTTACCGCTGCTGTTGATGTCGGTGGCGTATTCCTCGTAGCGCTCCGATCCGAGCGGGCCGAACAGCCCCTGTTCCATGAGTTCGGAGAAGCCGATGATCGCGTTCAGCGGCGTGCGCAACTCATGCGACATGTTGGCCAGGAACTCGGACTTGGCTCGGTTCGCCGCCTCGGCGCGTTCGGTTTCCTTCATATATTTGCGGTTGAGGTCGACCAGTTCGCGCGACCGCTCCTCTTCCGCCCGCCGCGCAAGGCTGAGATCATGGATCGTCGCCATCAGCCGGCGCTCGCTGTCGACCAGCTTCTCCTGGTGCAGCTTGATCTGGGTGATGTCGGAGCCGACCGAGACGATGCCGCCGTCCCGGGTCCTCAGTTCGTTGACCTGCAGCCAGCGGCCGTCGGCCAGCTGCCGCTCGAAAGAGGCGCCGCCTTGCAGGCCGCTGGTGTTGGCAAGCCGCCGTTCGGAGGCAAAGGCCAGCATGCGTTCTTCCAATGCCGCGCGCGCGGTGCCCGGCATCACGTCACGGTCCGAAAGCCCGTTATCCTGCTGATATTTGGAATTGCACATGATCAGGCGCTGCGCCGAATCCCACAGTACGAAGGATTCGTTGATGTTCTCGATCGCTGTTCTGAGGCGAAGGTCGGCCGCTTCGGAACGCAGCGCCAGATGACGCTGTTCGGTGACGTCGACGGCGATGCCGATGAGCTGGATTTCCGGCGCTTCCGGATCGATGACCTGCGCCCGTGCGCGCATCCAGACCCATTGGCCGTCGGCATGCCGCATCCGGAACACCTGGTCGATGTGGTCGATCTCGCGCGCGACGATTCTGTTGGCGAGCTGGAACAGGTCGCCGTCCTCGGGGTGGATGATCTGATCGACCTCGCCGAAGGACAGCATCGTGTCGCAGGGCTTGTAACCGAGCATGTCGTACATCGATCGCGACCAGTACATCTTGCCGCGCACCATATCCCAGTCCCACAGGCCGCAGCGGCCGCGAACCAGTGCCATGTCGATGCGCTGATGCGCTTCGAGATAGATGCGGTCAGCCGCCTGCGCACGTGCCGCCTGGCCGAAATAGGCATAGAGGATGACGATCAGCACGCCGGCCGTCAGCACGAACAGGGTGACGTTCAGCGAAACAGTCTTGCGCCAGGCATCGAAAACCGCGTCCTGCGGCACCAAGGCCGCCGATGCGCCCTTTCCACCATTCGCCAGGCTGACAGCCGCATACCAGTCCCGTCCGTCGATGTTGACTTCCATGACGCCGGCGCGATCGCCGAACATGAACAAGGGCTGGCCGCCCTCGACCAGGCTGTCGAGCGAATGGCCCTGCCATGGCATCGAACGCGGTGTCTCCGCGACGATCTTGAAAGCACTGTCGGTGATGACGAGCACATGGCTGCGGCCCATCGCGCCCTGACGGCTTGTGGTCTCCAGCAGATCCTGGATGGCGCCAGGCACCGTGTCCGAGGTGGTGGCCAGCGAACTGGCCAGTTGGCCCGCCGCCAGCGTCAGGATCGCCTTGGCATTGCGCTCGACATCGTCGCGCTCGTTCATCAGCGATAGCACGCGCAGCGCCGCGATGACGATCAGGAAGGTGATGATGAGGACGGGTATCGATCGGCGCAGCAGCGGCTCGGCGGCCAGAAGCCGTCGGTAGGCCGGTTCGGCGATGAGCCGCGTATTCCCCGCAAGGCCGTCGCCGCGCGTCTCGCGATGCGCAAAAGCCGTCCCTTCGGGCGCGCCCCACGCGTCCGCCTTCGCCATAAATGGCACTCCCCGTATTTGCCTATGCTGCTTGGTGATCCGGCAAACGCCGCACATCCGAATCGTCAGTAAAGAATCAAAGGTGATTCGCCTTGTCCAGTGGTCCGGCCAAAAAAGATTAAAAATCGACTAAAATAATGCTGAAACGGCCTATCTCCCCCACTAGGGTCCCACGAGGGGGAGATCTTTCGCCTCAAGCCAGCGTGCGCTCGACGATATCCCTTAGATCCGCTGACAGGTTTTCGGCGTTGGCGATCGACAGCAGCGCTTCCTTGGCCTTGGCCTGCCGCGAAGGTTCGAGCGAACGCCAGGATCTGAGCGCCGTCGCCAACCTTGCCGCCACCTGCGGGTTGCGTTTTTCGACCTCGAGTACCGTTTGCGAAAAAAACCGGTAGCCTTCGCCGTCGGCCCGGTGGAAGCCGGTCTGGTTGGCGCTGGAGAAGGTGCCGATCAAGGAGCGTACCCGGTTCGGATTGCCCATCGAGAAGGCCGGGTGGCTGGTCAGGGCCCTCACTGTGTCGACGGTTTGCGGCCCCGGAACGCTGGCCTGGATCTGGAACCATTTGTCCATGACCAGCGGGTCGGACCCATAGATCGTCTCGAAAGCCGCCAGCGCCTCGATAGCCTCGGGCGAATCGTGGTGACGATGCGCGAGCACGGCAAGCGCTGCCGCGCGGTCGGTCATGTTGGTCGCGGACTGGAAATGCCCGGCGGCGAGTGCTGCTCCGCCCGGCTGCAGCGACAGATAATCCAGCAGGGTGTTGCGCAAGGCGCGTCGTCCGGCGCTCGCCGCGTCGGGGCTGAACGCTCCCGTGTCGGCGAGGCTGAGGTAGAGGACCGAAAAAGCGTCCCGGCTCGCGGCGCCGATCGCCAGCGCCAGCGCCTCGCGAGCCGCATAGATGGCATCGGGGTCGATATTCCTGCCGATGTCGCGGGCAATGTCGGCTTCGCCCGGCAATGCCAGCGCCAGCGCACGATAGGCCGGCTCCAGCGTCTCGTCGCCGGCGATGCTGCCGGCAAGCTCGGTCAGCCGCGCGGCGAAGTCAGGCTGCTTGCCGCCGAGGATCTCGCGGAAGGCTGATATCAGTGCGTCGGTCAGCAAGGTGTTGAAGGCCTGCCAGCGCGAGAAGGCGTCGCTGTCATGGCGGGCGAGGAAGAACTGGTCATCGGCTTTCTGCTCGACCGACAACGTTACCGGCGCCGAAAAGCCGCGGTTGAGGGACACGGCCGGGCGTTCGGCGACGCCTGAAAACCGCACCATGTGGCGGCGCTTGCGGACATGGATGACGCCGTCCTCGACGCTGGCACCCTCGACGCCGCTATACTCCACCGCCTTGCCGCCGGCGCCGATCAGGCCGAAGGCGAGCGGGATGTGCATCAGCCGCTTGCGGCTTTCGGAAGGCGTCGGCGGTACCGACTGTTCGATTTCGAGCGTGAACTCCCGCGCGGCCGGATTGTAGGTCGAACTGATCGTCAGGTTGGGGGTACCCGCCTGATGATACCAGAGCGCGAACTGCGACAGGTCGCGGCCGGACGCATCCTCGAACACCTTGACGAAATCCTCGATCGTCGCCGCGTCACCGTCGTGCCGCTCGAAATAGAGGTCCATGCCGGCGCGAAAGGCGTCGACCCCGAGAATTGTGCGGATCATGCGCACCACTTCGGAGCCTTTCTCGTAGACCGTCGCCGTGTAGAAATTGTTGATCTCGCGGTAGCGGCGCGGCCGCACCGGATGCGCCAGCGGACCTTGGTCCTCGGGAAACTGGTGGGCACGCAGCGTGCGCACCTCGGCGATGCGCTTGACCGCGCGCGAGCGCTGGTCGGCGGAGAATTCGTGGTCGCGGAAAACCGTCAGACCTTCCTTCAGGCAGAGCTGGAACCAGTCGCGGCAAGTGATTCTGTTGCCTGTCCAATTGTGGAAATACTCATGCGCGATGATCGCCTCGATATTGGCGAAATCGGCGTCCGTCGCGGTCTCCCGATCGGCCAGCACATATTTGTCGTTGAAGATGTTGAGGCCCTTGTTCTCCATCGCGCCCATGTTGAAATCGGACACCGCGACGATGTTGAAGACGTCGAGATCGTATTCCCTGCCGAACGCCTCCTCGTCCCATTTCATCGACCGCTTCAGGGCGTCCATCGCGTAGCCGGCCAGCTTCTCCTTGCCCGGTTCGACATAGATGCCGAGCTCGACGGTGCGGCCGGACAGGGTGACGAAACTGTCGGCGAGCTGGCCGAGATCGCCGGCCACCAGCGCGAACAGGTAGGACGGCTTCGGGAAGGGGTCGTGCCATCTAGCATAGTGCCAGCCGTCGCCGAGATCGCCTCTGTCGAGCGGGTTGCCGTTGGACAAAAGCAGTGGCGCCTCGTCGCGCAGCGCTTCGATCCGCACCGTATAGACGGACAGGATGTCGGGGCGATCGAGGAAATAGGTGATGCGGCGAAAGCCCTCGGCCTCGCACTGCGTGCAGTAGACATTGTTCGAGCGGTAGAGGCCCATGAGGGCTTCATTGGCCGCCGGCGCCAGCTCGGTGTCGATCAGCAACTGGAAGCGATGCGCGGCCGGCGGATTGAGGATGGTCAGCTGGTCCGGGCTCGCCAGAAAATCCGACGGTTTTACTTTCTTGCCATCGATCTCGATGCGCTTGAGCGTCAGGCCGTCACCGTCCAGCACCAATGGTGCCGACGCGGCGACGCCGTCACGTCGCTCGATCGTGAGCAAGGCGATGACGCGCGTTGCGTCTGGCGAAAGGCGGAAGGTGAGGTTGGTTTGCGGAATGAGGTAGTCGTTGGGGCGATAGTCTTCGAGCTTGAAGACCTGGCCGGTGTCCGTGCGCATTCCGTGGGTTTTCCTGTCGATTGCGTTGGCGGCGGATTGTGTCCGCTGGTCCAAGAAATTTGAAGTCCGCGCTCTTTACACGAAACGGCCCCTCGACAAAACTAAGGCAATGCCTATTTCAGGCGTTCTTCTCCCGTCATCATCACGAGGCACTCATGACCGTCGTCACACCGAAATTCGGCATGGGCGCATCCGTGCTGCGGCGCGAGGATGCAGCCTTCATCCAGGGGCAGGGCCGCTATACCGACGACATCCAGCCGGCTGGCGTCCTGCATGGCTATGTCCTGCGCTCGCCGGTCGCCAAGGCCAGTTTCACCATCGGTTCGACCGAAGCGGCGAAGGCGGCACCCGGCGTCCACTTGGTCCTGACCGGCAAGGACCTTGTTCATCTCGGCGATCTGAAATCCGGCGTCATGCAGGAGCAGCCGGATGGCACCACGGCGCCGACGCGCGACATCCCGATCCTGTGCCGTGATCGGGTCCACTATGTCGGCGATGCCGTAGCCTTCGTCGTCGCCGACAGCCGCGCTCTGGCGCAGGATGCCGCCGAACTGATCGATGTCGACTACGACAGCGAAGACGCGGTCTCCGGGACGGCAACGGCTCTTGCCGAAGGCACGCCGCTGGTCTGGCCGGAACTCGGCTCAAACCGCGCCTTCAGCTATCACATGGGCGACAAGAAAAAGACCGAAGCGGCTTTTGCCAAGGCCGCCCATGTCACCCGCATCGAATTCGTCAACAACCGGCTGGTCTGCAACTACATGGAGCCGCGCTCGGCGATCGGCGAGTGGAACGTGGAGGAGAACCGCTTCGTGCTGACCACGGGGTCGCAGGGCGTGCATTCCATGCAGTATATCCTGGCCGGCGTGTTCAAGATCAAGAAGGCCCAGCTGCGCGTCATCACGCCGGACGTCGGCGGCGGTTTCGGACCCAAGAGCTTCGTCTATCGTGAATACCCGCTGGTGCTGGAGGCGGCAAAGCGGCTTGGCCGCCCGGTCAAATGGGCGGGCGACCGCACCGAACACTTCCTGACCGACGCGCAGGGGCGCGACAATGTCGTGACGGCCGAGATGGCGCTGGACAAGAACGGCCGCTTCCTTGGCATGAAGGTGGACCTGCTCGCCAACATCGGCGCCTATATCTCGCAATACGGTCCGTTCATTCCCTATATCGGCGTCACCATGTCGACCGGCGTCTATGATATCCAGGCGCTCGACGTCTCGGTCACCGGTCTCTACACCAACACCTGCCCGGTCGATGCCTATCGCGGCGCCGGCCGTCCGGAAGCAGCGTTCCTGCTGGAAAAGCTGGTCGATGCCTGCGCCCACGATCTCGGCCTGCCCGTCGAAGAGATTCGCCGCCGCAATTTCATTCGGCCGGAACAGTTTCCCTACCGCACCCAAACCGGCCGCCTCTACGACACTGGTGAATTCGAGGGCCATATGGAGCGCGCCATTGAACGGTCCGAATGGAAAGCGTTTCCGCAGCGGCTGGCGCAGTCGAAGGCTGGCGGCAAGATCCGAGGCCTCGGCATGGCGACCTATATCGAGGCCTGCGCCTTTCCGGGCTCGGAGCCGGCCTTTGTCGAACTCAATGGCGATGGCACGGTGACGCTGAAGATCGGCACCCAGACCAACGGGCAGGGGCACGCCACCGCCTATGCGCAGTTCCTGTCGGAAAAGCTCAATCTCGATATCGACAAGATCCATGTCCGGCAGGGCGATACGGACGAATTGAAGGCAGGCGGCGGCACCGGCGGCTCGCGTTCGATCCCGCTGGGGGGTGTATCAGCTTCCCGCGCGGGCGAGGATCTGGCCAACAAGATCAAGCGTATCGCCGCCGACGAGCTGGAGGCCTCAGTCGGTGACATCGAACTGTCTGACGGCGTTGCCCGCATCGTCGGCACCGATCGCTGGATCGATTTTTCCACTATCGCCAAGGCCGCCAAGACGCCCAATGATCTCAAGGGCTTTGGCGAGTTCGTGCAGGACGAATGCACCTACCCGAACGGCACCCATATCTGCGAGGTCGAGATCGACCCGGATACCGGCGCCACCGAGATCGTCCGCTATATCATCGTCGACGATTTCGGCGTCACCGTGAATCCGATCCTGCTCGCCGGCCAGGTGCATGGCGGTGTCGTGCAAGGCATCGGCCAGGCACTGATCGAAGACACGATCTATAGCGAGGATGGACAGCTTTTGACGGCGAGCTTCATGGACTACGCCATGCCACGCGCCGACAATTTCCCGTTCTTCCATTTCGAGACCCGCAACGTGCCTTCGACCACCAATGCGCTCGGCATCAAGGGGGCAGGCGAGGCCGGCACCATCGGCTCGACCCCGGCGGCGCTCAATGCGGTGACCGACGCGCTCTGGCGTGCCTATGGCGTCAAGCACATCGATATGCCGGCGACGCCTGCGCGCATCTGGGCAACGATCCGGGAAGCTATGGGAGCGTGACAGCCAGCCCCGGCAGCCCCTCATCCACGGCCAGCGATCATGCTGGCGGGCACAACACGCTCACCGGCATCATGCTCAAGATCGTGTCGGTGGCGGTCTTCGTCGGCATGCAGACCTGCATCAAGGCCGCGGGCACCGTGCCGGCGGGTCAAATCGTCTTCTTCCGTTCGTTCTTCGCCATCTTCCCGATCATCGCCTTTCTGGCTTTCAGGCGAGAACTTGGCACTGCGTTCACCACCACGCGTCCGCTCAATCACATCGCCCGGGGCCTTGTCGGCGTCTGCGCCATGGGGCTCGGCTTTTTCGCGCTGACCCGGCTGCCGCTGCCGGAAGCGATCACGCTGAACTATGCGCAGCCGCTGCTGGTGGTGGTGTTCAGCTCGATCTTTCTCGGTGAAGCCATCCGCGTCTATCGCTGGAGCGCGGTTGCGGTCGGTCTGGTCGGCGTGCTGATCATCTCCTGGCCTGAACTGACGCTGCTCAGTTCCGATCAGGCGCTCGACGACCAGGAGGTGCTTGGCGTCATTGCCGTCCTGGTCGCCGCGGCGATCTCGGCGGTCGCCATGCTATTGGTGCGCAATCTCGTGCAAAGCGAACGCACCGCGACCATCGTGTTGTGGTTTTCGGTGACCGCGAGCGTCATGTCGCTATTGTCGCTACCGTTCGGCTGGCAGATGCTGACGCCGCTCCAGGCAGCTCTTCTGGTTGCCGCCGGCTTCTGCGGCGGCCTCGGCCAGATCCTGATGACGGCGGCCTATCGCCATGCCGAGGCTTCGGTGGTGGCGCCGTTCGAATACACCTCGATGATCCTTGGCCTGGTCGTCGGCTATCTCGTTTTCGGCGACGTCGCCACGGTTCACATGCTTGTCGGCGGGCTCATTGTCGTTGCCGCCGGGATATTCATCATCTGGCGCGAGCGCCAGCTTGGCCTGGAGCGCACCCGCACGCGCAAGGCATCTTTGCCTGAAGGGTGATTACGACAGCTCGGCCCGCTCCTTCGCCAATCGCACCAGCACCGTCCTCGTCTGCTCATCGGCTGGGAAGAACGATTCAATCGCCAGTTCCGACAAGGTCACGTCGAGCGGCGTACCGAACACGGTGACGGTGCTGATGAACGACAGCACCTGATCGCCGTGGGCAAGCCTGAGCGGGTGCACGATGGCATTCGGCTCGACCGGCGCCGGCCGGCTGCCTTTCAAGCCGGACGGGTAGGTCCGCAGCTCGCGCTCCAGGTCAACCAGCACCGGGTCACCGCTGGCGTCGTTCTGGTGTTTGAGGCGCTCAAGCAGATGCGCCCGCCATTCCTGGAGATTGACGATGCGCGGTGCGATGCCGCCGGGGTGCAGGCTGAGGCGAAGCACGTTGACCGGCGGCTTGAGCAGCGCCTCCTCGCTGACATCGGCAAGGAAGGGAGCGATGGCGGCATTGGCCGAAACCAGGTTCCAGTGGCGGTCGACAGCGAGTGCGGGGAACGGCTCATGCCCCTTGAGCACGATTTCGACCGCCGCCATCGCCGGCGCCAACATCGCGTCGCCAAGCGAGCGCTCGCCGAAGCTGGGGGCAAAGCCGGCGGCGAGAAGCAACTGGTTGCGTTGCCTGAGCGGAATAGAGAGCTGTTCGGCCAGATGCAGCACCATATCGCGCGAGGGTGCGGCCCGTCCGCTCTCGACGAAGCTCAGATGCCGCTGCGAGATCTCAGCCTCCATGGCGAGGTCGAGCTGCGACATGCGCCGGCGCGTGCGCCACTCGCGGATGAGACTGCCAGCGGAGGTTTGGGCTGTTGTCATCAGCGATGACTAGGCCGGAGAGGGGCGCATTTCAATTACCTGCGAGGTTATCGCTGGGTGAGCGCCTGCAATTTCGCCTTCACCTCAAGAAAATCCCGCCACGCCAGTTTCTTGTGCGACGGGGTTCGCAGGAGATACGCGGGATGCAGCGTCGGCATGGCGGGTATGGCGATGCCTGACGCAGTCGTGTGGACGCGCCAGTTGCCGCGCAGCCGCAGGATGCCTTCTGAGGTGTTGAGCAAGGTCTTGGCTGACGGGCCGCCAAGGTTGATCAGCACCTTCGGATTGACCAGTTCGATCTGCCGCTCGATGAACGGCCGGCAGATCTCGGTTTCGTGCGGCGTCGGCGTGCGATTGCCCGGCGGCCGCCAGGGAATGACATTGGCGATATAGACCGAAGTGCGGTCGAGCCCGATCGCCGCCAGTATGCGGTCGAGCAGCCGGCCCGAGCGGCCGACGAAGGGCAAGCCCTCGATATCCTCGTCGCGGCCCGGCGCCTCGCCGACCAGCATCACGGAGGCTTGCGGGTTGCCGTCGGCGAACACCAGGTTCTTGGCGGTGGCCTTGAGATTGCAGCCGTCGAACGCCGCCATGTGCTGGCGGAGCTCGTCCAGGGTCGTTGCCGTCGTTGCCAGCTGGCGGGCACGTGCTGCTTGCGCTTCGTCGGGAACCGTGGCCGACGGTGCGCGCACAACCGGTGGCGCATTTGCTCTCTCTCCGGCTTCGGCGCGAGACATGTCCGTCGAACGCTGCGGAGCGGCGGTGTCGCCCGAAGGCGTCGCCGTCGGCGCTCGTTCCATCGGCTTTGGCGCAACCTCGGCGAACCGGTTCACCGGCTGGTCTTCAAGCGCCTCGTCGACCCCCACGCTGGCATAAAAAGCCAGCAGGTCGGCGATGTCAGGTCTGTTGTTTGGGGAAGCGGCAGTCATGCCAGCACATTCGTCCGCGTGGCGGCAATTTGCAAGACTGGCCGCTTCCTACCCCGTTGGTATGCGCGGATCCTGCACCAGATAGAAGGTCCACCGCGGCGTATAGTCGGTCATCAGGAATTCGAACCTGGCGGTTTTCAGCGGGTCGACCTTGCCATTCCTGAACAGCAGCCGGTCATAGGGTTCGAAATCGCGATCGAAATCGGCGAAATTGCTCGACCAGATGTTGTCGGGGGTCTTGTTGCGCTGGTCGAACGAAAGCCCGTCGCCGAACACGCTCGGGCGGTTCAGGATCTCCTGCAGCTCGAACTGGAATTCGATCCAGGCCTGGCCGCTATTGTTGAGGACCTCGATGCGCATATACATGATGCCATTGGCGAATTCGCCGGACGGGCCGAAAGCCTGGATCGGCTTTGTCGTGCGGATGGTCAGCGTCACCGGCGTTGAGGAATTCAGCTCTTCGGTGATGACCAGCGGATCATCCCTGGTTCCGACGCCCGAAGCGCCGGTGATGTGGAAGCCGCCAAGTTCGTCGGAGAAGGAGTAGGCGCCAGCCGCCCAGACTTTCACTTCGTCCGCGAAAGCGCGACCCGGTGCCAGCACCAGAAGGCTCAAAAGGAGCGCCCGGCGGACCCGGCCGGGCGTGAAAGGAAAGCGCGTCGATGAAAAGCCGGCGGGCCCAGGAATGCGCATGGCGTGAAGTATGGCCGATAAGCAAGCCGTCGAACAATTAAAAACGTCGGCGCCGAGGGCCATGCCGGGCGAAAACGACCGCCGAGCCCTCGCAATGCGCGACTTTTTGGCCAAAAAGGCATTGTCACATATGCGCCGGTTTCCTGTCGCCGATTGATGCGCTATGCAGCGAAGGAGCCAGCTAGATACCCGAATGGGATAAGCCAGTGCGGAGGGGTTGATGAGCGATATCGAACGCGAAAGCATGGAATTCGACGTGGTTATCGTCGGCGCCGGTCCGGCCGGCCTCGCCGCCGCCATCCGCCTCAAGCAGGTCAATCCCGAGCTCTCGGTCGTCGTCCTGGAAAAGGGCGGCGAGGTCGGTGCCCATATCCTCTCCGGCGCCGTCGTTGATCCGATCGGCATCGACCGGCTCCTGCCGGGCTGGCGCGACGAGGAAGGCCACCCCTTCAAGACGCCGGTCACGGCGGACCATTTCCTGGTGCTCGGCCCTGCCGGCTCGTTCCGTCTGCCTAACTTCCTGATGCCGCCGCTGATGAACAATCACGGCAATTACATCGTCTCGCTCGGCAATGTCTGCCGCTGGCTGGCTGGTAAGGCCGAGGCGCTTGGCGTCGAGATCTATCCAGGCTTTGCCGCCGCCGGCTTGCTGTACAATGAAGGAGGCGCCGTCACCGGCGTCGTCACCGGCGACATGGGCATCGAGAAGGACGGCACGCACGGCCCGGGCTTCGCACCTGGCATGGCGCTGATGGGCAAATATGTGCTGATCGGCGAGGGCGCGCGCGGGTCCCTCGCCAAGCAATTGATCGCCAAATACAAGCTTTCCGATGGCCGCGAGCCCGGCAAATATGGCATCGGCCTCAAGGAGCTCTGGCAGGTAAAGCCGGAGAACCACAAGCCGGGCCTGGTCCAGCATTCCTTCGGCTGGCCGCTCGACATGAAGACCGGCGGCGGCTCGTTCCTCTACCATCTCGAAGACAATCAGGTGGCGGTCGGTTTCGTCCTCCACCTCAATTATAAGAACCCCTGGCTGTCGCCGTTCGACGAATTCCAACGCTTCAAGACCCATCCGGCAATCAGGGGCACCTTCGAGGGCGCCAAGCGCCTGGGTTACGGCTCGCGCGCCATCACCGAGGGCGGCTGGCAGTCGGTGCCGAAACTGTCCTTCCCCGGTGGTGCGCTGATGGGATGTGCGGCCGGCTTCGTCAACGTGCCGCGCATCAAGGGCTCCCACAACGCGGTCCTTTCGGGAATGCTGGCGGCCGAGCATGTCGCCGAGGCGATCGGCGCCGGCCGTGCCAATGACGAGCTGTCCTCCTACGAGGCGGCATGGCGGGAGACCGACATCGGCAAGGACCTGAAGAGGGTGCGCAACGTCAAGCCGCTGTGGTCGCGCTTCGGCACCATCGTCGGTGTCGGCCTCGGCGGCCTCGACATGTGGCTGAATACGCTGTTCGGCTTCTCGCCCTTCGGCACGCTGAAGCATGGCAAAGCCGACTACGCAACACTTGAGCCTGCCGCCCAACACAAGAAGATCGCCTATCCGAAGCCCGATGGCGTTTTGACCTTCGACCGGCTGTCCTCGGTGTTCCTGTCCAACACCAACCACGAGGAAAACGAGCCGGTCCACCTGCTTGTCGGTGACATGGAACTGCAGAAACGGTCCGAACACGATGTCTTTGCGGGGCCCTCGACACGCTATTGTCCGGCCGGTGTCTACGAGTGGGTCGACAAGGACGGCAACGCCGCCGCCGATCCCGCGGCAAAGGACGTGCGCTTCGTCATCAACGCGCAGAACTGCGTCCACTGCAAGACATGCGACATCAAGGACCCGAACCAGAACATCAACTGGGTGCCGCCACAAGGCGGCGAAGGCCCGGTCTACCAAGGTATGTAAGCCACGCGCTGGCCGGACATCTCGGCCGCCGCAAGCAAAATGTTGGCGAAGGCCCGGTCCACCGGGCATGTGAAATATTAGAACTGTTGAAACTGTCACGCGCTTGTGGTTCCATTGCCTGACGATAGGGAGATGGCCAATGCGCGTGGCGGTTCTGGCATGCCTTGTGGCGATCGGCGCGGTGTGCGGTTCCGCTCCGGCGGCCTCGGCCGACACCAGGGTGCTGGTCAAGACGCGGACCTATGACATCACCGGGACCACGGGCCTGGCGCTGATGAAGGCGATGGACCGCAAGGGGCCGAAGCACGGCTTCATGACGCACGCTATCGCGCAGACCGGCTACACCGTGGATTGGGACCTTGACGCCGGCCAGGACAATGGCTCCTGCCGTCTGCGGCGCGCCAACGGCACGCTCAATCTCTTTTACACGTTTCCACGTGCCGCCTCGGCCACCACGCCGGCGCTCCAGAAGCGATGGACGCGGTTCTTCGCCGGCGTCCGCGCCCACGAAGAAACCCATGGCCGCCTAGCCAAGGAAATGATGCGGGCCTCTGAAAGATCGATTTCCGGCCTCAGGATTGCCGACGACCGGTCCTGCTACAAGACGCGCCGCGAGGCGCAGCGGCGTATCAGGACCACCTATGCCGCATATGAGGCGAAGCAGATCGCTTTCGACGCCCGCGAGCATCGCGACGGTGGGCATGTCGAACATCTCATCACCGCTTTGATCAAGCCTTGATCTTTTAGCCTGGCGTCTTGCCGGTCTGGACTATCGCCGCGGTCGCGGTTTCATGCTCATCGACCGGCTTCTGTTGTGCCAGCCTGAGCGAGAATTCCACCATGACCGGCAGGTGGTCCGAGCCGGTGTCCTCCAGTCGTGTCGAGGAATGAATGGTCACGCCGCCCTTGCTGAAAACCTGGTCGATCGGCAGGCCGGCGAAGCGCCGCAGGACATCCGGCAGCTTGATGTGGATCCAGGTCGGCCCGGCGGACGGCATGACGGTCAGCCCGCCGAGCGAGGCGACGCGCCGTACGGCGGCACTCCACGATACGGCGTTGCAGTCGCCCGCCATGATGACCGTCTCGCCGAGCGCGGAGAGCTGATCGGTGAGTTCACCGATCTGCCAGTACTGCTCGCGTGGCCACGGCCAACTGAGATGGATCGCGGCGACATCGACGTCGATGCCGCCGAAGTCGACGGTCGCTGTCGCCATGGCGCCGCGCCGTTCGCAACGCGCCTCGGTGCCGGCGGCAAAGGGCCGCCGCGAGAGCAGCGCGACACCGAATATGCCGTTGGGATAAGGGCAGAGGATCCGGTATGGATACGCGCTGCTGATATAGCCTAGCTCGGTCGCCCACATCGCCGATACTTCGTCGAGGGTGATCACGTCCGGATTGGTCCGGCCGATCAGCGACAGCACCTTCTTCGGCGTCGGATTGTCGTAGCGCAGGTTCATCTGCAGCAACTTGTAGATCGCACGATCTTCGATCTTGGCTTCATAGGCAGCCTGAACCGGCCATGGACTAGGTAATGTGTTGAAGGTCGTGGCAACGGCCGCCACGGCAAAAAGCAGTGCCACGGCCGCTTGCAGGCGAAATGTCGTGGCCAGAAGCGGCAGTGCGCAAAGCGCCATCAGCACGGCAAGGTGGACGCGGAAATGCGAGAAGGAGTCGAAGGCCGGATGCACGGTACCCAAGAACCCGGCGACCAGCGCAACCGAGAACATCATCATCGCGATAAATGCCAGTGAAGCCGCCATGTGTCGACTGCGTCTCATCGGGTCAGGTCCGCGCGGGTTGCCGGAGAATACCGGCCTGCTTATCGGCAGAAATGCGGCCCAATCAAGATGATGAGATGCTCCGGCAGCGCGCAGATCGTCCTACTGGAACGCCGTCTCCGAAAAACTTCTGAGTTTACGCGAATGCAGCCGATCCATCGGCATTTCCGCAAGCTTCTCCATCGCCCTGATGCCGATGGTCAGATGCTGCGCCACCTGGCGCTTGTAGAATTCGGTCGCCATGCCGGGCAGCTTCAACTCGCCATGCAGTGGCTTGTCCGAAACGCACAGCAGCGTGCCGTAGGGAACGCGGAAGCGGAAGCCGTTGGCGGCGATGGTCGCCGATTCCATGTCGAGCGCGATGGCACGCGACTGCGACAGCCGCTGCACCGGGCCGCGTTGGTCGCGCAGCTCCCAGTTGCGGTTGTCGATGGTGGCAACGGTGCCCGTGCGCATGATGCGCTTCAAGTCGTAGCCGGACAGGCCGGTGACTTCGGCGACGGCTTCCTGCAACGCCACCTGGATCTCGGCCAGCGGCGGGATCGGCACCCAGACCGGAAGATCGTCGTCGAGGACGTGGTCCTCGCGCACATAGGCATGCGCCAGCACATAGTCGCCCAGCGCCTGGGTGTTGCGCAGACCGGCGCAGTGGCCAAGCATCACCCAGGCATGCGGCCTCAGCACGGCGATGTGGTCGGTGATCGTTTTGGCGTTGGAGGGACCGACGCCGATATTGACCATGGTGATGCCGCCATGGTTCGGCTTTTTCAGGTGATAGGCCGGCATCTGCGGCAGGCGCGGCGGCGCGATCCCGGCACCGGGCGCGCTTTGCCCAGCCAAGGTGACGACATTGCCCGGCTCGACGAATTCGGTATACCCGCCGCCGCCATTGGCCATCAGGTCGCGGGCACGGGCGACGAATTCGTCGATGTAGAACTGGTAGTTGGTAAACAGCACGAAGTTTTGGAAATGCTGCGGCGTGGTCGCCGTATAGTGCGACAGGCGGTGGAGCGAATAGTCGATGCGCTGCGCCGTGAAGGGCGCCAGTGGCCTCGGCTCGCCGAAGGCCACTTCGAAAGTGCCGTTGGCGATCTGGTCGTCGGTGCCGTCGAGATCCGGCACGTCGAACAGGTCTCGGATCGGCCGCTTGATGCGCTCCGCCGCCGCGCCGTCGACATGGGTGCCTTCGAGAAAGGCGAAATGCAGCGGGATCGGCGTGGTCGATTCCGACACGGTAACCGCAACCCCATGATTGCGCATAATCAGGCGCAGCTGTTCGACGAGGTACCTTGCGAACAGACCCGGCTGGGTGATGGTGGTGGCAAAATGCCCCGGCGTCGGCATATGGCCATAGGCCTGGCGGGAGTCGATCTGGGTGAACGAGTTGGTGGTGACGCCAATCTCCGGATAAAAGGCCCGGTAGCGCTTGCCATTATCGCCGCCCGCTGCCGCCAGTTCCGCAAAGGAGTCGCGCAGGAACTTGGTGTTGCGGTCGTAAAGCACCCGCAGTGCAGCGACGGCCTTTTCGGCGCTATCAAAGCTTTGCCGGCCAAAAGGCTCCGGCATGACGACAGATTCGATGGCTTGAGGGTAGATTCGCTTTTCCATGACTCAATATAGAGACTTGGACCGGCACTTGGGAGGGGTATCGCGACCGAAGGCGGCCAAAGCGTCGGGTTTCTTTCCGATGCATCTCGCGGGATATCGACATGCACAAGACATCTCTTATCCGCGCCGCAGGCTGACCAGGAGCACAAAGCCGACGCCGGACTTCTTCAAAGCTGGCGCTTCGATCGTCGAGCCGGCATCGGCGCGCATTATCGGCACGGCCAGAACCGGAGCGGCAATAACCGTCAGGATAAGCGCCGCCCGCGGCAGAAGCCGAAGGGTCTTGAGAGCATTGGCGGCGAAGCGGTTCATGGGGTTTCAGCTTTTCTTTTCGAGGTCTTGGGTTCTTTGTTCAGTTGCGAAGATGGGTGGGGCAGGCGAGGCGGCAGGTTCTGGAACTGGCTTCGTCCCAGGTGCGGGCCGGACGGCCCGCTTCAGCGACGAGGATGGCGAAGAACATTCCAAACAGGCTCATCAGCAGGCAGACAATGGTGAAGCGGCGAGCAAGCATTGGGTCGGGTCTCCTTCAGCACGCCGGAGAATGCCCTGATGCAACTGAACCGGCTCTGATGACGGCGTTCATCTGCGGTTCAAAATGATTGACGGGATTTTGGCGGCGCCGGCGTCGGTTTCGACAGGGTGCCGGCATTGCGCCGCGACAAAACGAAAACGGGGCCCGTCGGGCCCCGTCTTCATGTCACAAGGATGCGGTCGATCAGAGCTTGTGCCAGGTCTGGCTCTTGCAGATCAGTCCGCCGAGCACGCAGCCGCTCATCTTGAGCGAGCTGCCCGAAAGGGTCGCCTTGCCCGAATAGGTCCTGTCGTTTGCCGGATCGGTGATGTTGCCGGCATATTTGTTGTCGCCTGCCGCCTTGAGCGAGCCGATGGTCTTGCCGGCATATTTGCCGGACTTGAGCGTGATGGAAAACGAGCCGCCGCCAGCGATGGCCGCGGTGTCGCCGGCCTGCGTCTTCCAATTGCCTTCGATCGGGTCGGCCCACGCCGCGCCCGCCATGATCAATGTGGCCGCAAGGGCCAGGCTCGCTTTTCGAAACATGTCTTCCTCCCTTTGGACGTCCGGCCGCACGCTCCGCCTCGCCGGTCTGCCCCTTACGCAAACGTAAGCTAATCCAGCTCCCGACAAAACAAAAGCGGTGCCGCGACGGAAGACTTTGCGATTTTGAAGAGGCCTGAATGCGCCTCCTCGGCGAGGAAATGAAACGATCGGTGCAGTGCCTTTGGTTTCCGTGGTTAGCGGAGTCTTGATTTGTCAGTTTAAAATTTTCGTCAAATTTGACGCAAGCGGGCTGAATTGCTGGCTTTGTATCCTTAACGAATTTCCGCGTTTACCTCTTGTTTTAGCTTTGTTTTCCTCAAATTAAGCACGCCATTTAACGACAGATTCAAGCCTGCACGGCATTCTCGAAAGCATCGGAAGAGCAGCCGGCAAGCACGAAAGAGGCAGCTCTCGGGAGCCTGACAGGGGCCGGAAACAGGGGATTTGAAATGGCACGTTTTGAAATGCTTGAAGCAGGTTTCGGCGCCATGGGGGCAACTGCCCAGGCCGACATTCTTTTCGAACTGGGCATGATGTATGCGACCGGCCGCGATTGCGAGACCGATGTCGTTGCCGCCCACAAATGGTTCAACATCGCCGCGATCAAGGGCTCGGCCCGCGCCGCGGAACTGCGCTCCGAACTGTCGGCGGCAATGTCGAAAGTCGAGATTGCCAAGGCACTTCGCGAAGCCCGCGAATGGATGACCATCCACTGAGATCCGCCGATCGCAGATAGGCCTACCGAAGACAGGGAAGCTCCGGGATCAAGACCGCGCAGACGGCCAGACCCGGCACATTGGAAGGCCGCGCAAGACGGTCGATAACCCAGAGCGTGTGGAATTCGGTTTTCTCGGACTAACGGAAACCGTTTGTCCAGAGAGCATGCTCTGAAGAAAGAGAACGCGGCAGGCCGCAAGGTTCAGTCGCGCACGACACGGGGAAGGCGAGCGGGATTATTAGGCGCGGGGGCGCCTGGAGATTGCTCGACGGGCAAAAAAAGCCACGACCGGCCGGAACAAGGCTGGCGTGGCTTTTTTGCGTGGATGACGTCTTGCAGGCCCAATCGAGCGGCGCCAATGCGCCTAGACAGGCCCAAGGAAGGGTGAAATTGTCCCGCCTCTCTGGAAGAAGTGCGGCCGGGGCGGCCGCGCGTGAGTGGAGGAGTTCTACTACAATGAAAAAATTGAGTATTTTGAACGCGGCCATATTCGGCCTGATGATGAGCACGCCGGTCGCATTCGCCGACGACATCACCTTTGCGGTGGTCGGCCCGATGACGGGACAGCTCGCCACCATCGGCGATCAGTTCAAGCAGGGCGCACAGGCCGCTGCTGACGCGATCAACGCCGCGGGCGGTGTCAACGGGTCGATGATCAAGCTCGATATGGAAGACGACCAGTGCGATCCCAAGCAGGCTGTGTCGGTCGCCAACCGCATCGTCGCCGATGGCGTCAAGTTCATCGACGGCCATGCCTGCTCGGGCTCCAGCATTCCGGCCTCGGCCGTCTATGCCGAAGCCGGCGCTTTGATGATGAGCCCGGCTTCGTCAAACCCGGTGCTGACCGACGCGGCGGCCAAGGCCGGCTGGCCGACGATCATGCGCCTTTATACGCGTGACGATGCGCAGGGCGCCTTCATCGGCCCATGGATCGCCAAGAAGTTTGCCGGCAAGAACGTCGTCGTCCTGCACGACAAGAGCGCCTACGGACAGGGCGTGGCTGACGCCGTCAAGGCAACCATGAATGCCGGCGGCCTCAAGGAGGTCTATTATGACGGCATCAACGCCGGCGAGAAGGACTATTCGGCTCTCGTCACCAAGCTCAAGGACTTGAAAGCCGACGTCGTTTATTTCGGCGGTTATCATCCTGAAGCTGGACTGATCCTGCGTCAGTCGGCGGAACAGAGCGTCAAGTTCCAGCTGATCATGCCGGACTCCATTGCCTCGCCCGAATTCTGGCAGGTTGCCGGCCCGGCCGGCGAGGGCACCATGTTCGTGTTCCCGTCGGATCCCCAGGCAAAGCCGCAAGCCAAGGCAGCCGTCGAGAAGATCAAGGCCGGCGGCTTCGTGCCGGAAGGCTTCACACTGTTCTCCTACGCGGTGATCCAGGCTTTCGCTGAAGGCATCAAGCGCGCCGGCAGCGACGATCCGGCCAAGGTTGCCGAAGCGTTGAAGAACGGTACTCCGATCAGCACTGTTGTCGGCGATGTCACCTTCGACGAGAAGGGCGACCTCAAGAATGCCAGCTACGACATCAACCAGTGGCATGACGGCAAATACGCGCCGATCGCGCAGTAATCGCCGCCCTGGTGGCTGAATAGCATAGACAAATGGCCGGGCTCGTCCCGGCCATTTTCTTGTATGCCCTGTCGTTTGTCTTCCGAGCAATCATCTCGCCGCCGCGGTCGAGGCGTTTTGGTCCTCGACGAACCTCACCAGCACCGTCCCGTCGGTGACCTGCGCGCCCTCCGTGGCGATCTCGGCGATCACGCCGTCATGCGGCGCGGCGATGGTGTGCTCCATCTTCATCGCCTCGAGGATCAGCAGCGGCTGGCCCCTGGTTACCGCGTCGCCTTTTGCCACACGCACCAGCTTGACCAACCCCGGCATCGGCGCACGCAGGCTGCCGGAGCCGGCCGCTACTTCGTCCGCCCGCGCCAGCGGGTCGGGCACAGCGAAGGTATAGCCGACGGCGTCTTCGAACACGGTGATGTGGCCTGGCCAGCGGGCGAGGCGTGGTGCAGCACGAAAATCATGCGAATTTGTGCTGTCATAGGGTGCATCCAGCGCCACCTGGAACCGTCCATCCGGCCGCACCGAAACCCTTGCCGCGATATCGTCTTCGCCGAACTTCAGCCGTGTGCGCCGCGCCACGCTGTGGAAATGCGCATAGCCGGGAAGGGATGACCAGGGATCGTCGGATGGCGGCGATGCTCCGGCAGCCGAGGCTGCGACAGCGGCGGCGGCAATGGTTTCGCCGGTCGGCGGCGGGATGATCGTCAATGTCTCCTGGTGCCGGCCGATCAGGCTGGTGTCGACGTCGCCTGCGGCAAAGTCCGGATCGGCGGCCAGAGCGGCAAGAAAGGCGGTGTTGACGGTGGAACCGGCGATCTCGGTTCGCGACAGCACCGCACCAAGCGCTTCGAGTGCCGCCTGCCTGTCCTTCGCATGGACGACCAGCTTGGCGATCATCGGGTCGTAATAGGGCGAGATGGCGTCACCCGCCCGCACGCCGGTCTCGACGCGCATCGTGGCGCCTTCGGGGGCTGCATCCGGAAATTTCAGATGATGCAAGGTGCCCGTTGCTGGCAGGAATCCCTTTGCCGCATCCTCGGCATAGATGCGCGCTTCGAAGGCATGACCGGCGAGCGCGATCTCGCTTTGCGTCTTCGGTAGCTCTTCGCCGCTGACGACCCGCAACTGCCACTCGACCAGATCGATGCCGGTGACCATTTCGGTGACCGGGTGCTCGACCTGCAGGCGGGTGTTCATTTCCATGAACCAGAAGCGGTCGGCCTTCAGGCCCTGCGAGGCATCGACGATGAATTCGATGGTGCCGGCGCCGGAATAATTGATCGCCTTGGCGGCCTTTACCGCCGCGTCCGTCATTGCTTTGCGCAAAGCCGGTGTCATGTCGGGGGCGGGCGCCTCCTCGATCACCTTCTGGTGGCGGCGCTGCGCCGAGCAGTCGCGCTCGTAGAGATGCACGACATTGCCGAGGCTATCGCCGAACACCTGCACTTCGATGTGGCGCGGCTTGTCGACATATTTCTCGACCAGCACGCGGTCGTCGCCGAAGGCGGCTTTCGCCTCACGCCGCGCGCTGGACAGCGCTTCGGAAAACTCGTCGGGATGCTCGACGCGGCGCATGCCCTTGCCGCCGCCGCCGGCACGCGCCTTGATCAGTACGGGATAGCCGATCTCGCGTGCTTTGGACGCAAGCAGCACGATCTCCTGCGCCTCGCCATGGTAGCCCGGCACGACCGGCACGCCGGCCTTTTCCATGAGCCGCTTGGCGGCGTCCTTCAGCCCCATGGCACGGATCGAGCCCGCCGCCGGCCCGATGAAGATGAGCCCCGCCGCTACCACCTGGTCGACGAAATTGGGGTTTTCGGACAGGAAGCCATAGCCGGGATGAATGGCTTCAGCACCCGTCGCCAGGGCCGCGGCGATGATCTTGTCGCCACGCAGATAGCTTTCGCCGACGGGTGAGGGGCCGATATGCACGGCCTCGTCGGCCATCTCGACATGCAGGGCCCTGGCGTCGGCGTCCGAATAGACGGCGACGGTGTGCACGCCAAGCCTGCGGGCCGTACGGATGACACGGCAAGCGATCTCGCCCCGATTGGCGATCAGGATCTTGGCGAACATGGAGCCTCCACAACCGAGAATCTGGCGACGGCAGGACAGAGGGGAGCGCTGTCCCGCCAGCCTATCCGTGCTCGCGTTCGCCGATGGTCAGACAGGGTATCAGCAGCGACTCGGCGACCTTTCCCCGGCGCCGCCAGTTCCGTAACCGAAATTCGCACTTCGCCACGCAAATGGATCACCTTGCCCATGTAGTCTACCCTCCGCCGAGGGCGGCAACGACCTGCCGGTATAATTCCGCCATCGGCTCATCGAAGCAGCAGAAGATGACGGTTCCCAGCACTATGTTTTGGTTCATGAAGTCAGCCACCGTGCTGACGGCGATACGGGTCGCCTCGTCTTTCGGGTAGCGGTAGACACCGGTCGAGATCGCCGGGAACGCCACTGTGCGGCAGTCATTGGCGGCGGCGAGTTCGAGCGACCTGATATAGCAGGAGGCCAGCAACTCGGCTTCGCCCTTGCCGCCGCCCTGCCAGACTGGGCCGACTGTGTGGATGATGTGTCGAGCCGGCAGTTTGTAACCCTTGGTGATCTTCGCGTCGCCGACCTTGCATCCGTTCAGCATCCGGCATTCGAACTCAAGCTCGCGGCCTGCGGCGCGGTGGATGGCGCCATCGACCCCGCCGCCGCCGAGCAATGAGGTATTGGCGGCATTGACGATGGCGTCGACCGCTAGCTTGGTGATGTCGCCGGTATGAACCTGAATTCGCGGGCGTTCGTTCATCTCACATCCTGAACACGCCGAAGCGCGTCTCCTCGATCTCGGCGTTGAGCGAGGCTGACAGGCTGAGTGCCAGCACGTCGCGCGTCTTCGCCGGGTCGATGATGCCGTCGTCCCAGAGGCGAGCGGACGAGTAGAGCGGATGGCCCTCATGCTCGTATTTCATCAGGATCGGCTTCTTGAATTTCGCCTCTTCCTCGGCGCTCCATTCTCCGCCCTTGCGCTCGATGCCCTCGCGCTTGACCATGGCCAGCACCGTCGCCGCCTGTTCACCGCCCATCACCGAGATGCGGGCGTTCGGCCACATCCACAGGAAGCGCGGTGAGTAGGCGCGGCCGCACATGCCATAATTGCCGGCGCCGAACGAGCCGCCGATGATCATGGTCACCTTCGGTACCCTGGCGGTGGCGACAGCCATCACCAGCTTGGCGCCATCCTTGGCGATGCCGCCGGCTTCGTATTTCCTGCCGACCATGAAGCCGGTGATGTTCTGCAGGAAGACCAGCGGGATCTTGCGCTGGCAGCACAGCTCGATGAAATGCGCGCCCTTCAGCGCGCTTTCGGAAAACAGCACGCCATTGTTGGCGATGATGCCGACCGGCATGCCATGGAGATGGGCAAAGCCGGTGATCAGCGTGATGCCGTAGTTCTGCTTGAACTCATCGAACTCGGAGCCGTCGACGATGCGTGCGATCACCTCGCGCACGTCATAGGGCTGGCGCAGGTCGGTCGGCACGATGCCGTAGAGTTCATCCGCCGGATGAAGCGGCGGAATCGACTTCTGTAAGTTCAGGCTTACAGTCTTGTTCCGATTCAGGTTTTTGACGATGCGCCGGCAGATGGCGAGCGCATGGTCGTCGTCCAGCGCGTAGTGATCGGCGACACCGGAAAGCCTGGTGTGCACATCGGCGCCGCCGAGATCCTCCGCACTGACGTCCTCGCCGGTGGCCGCCTTCACCAGCGGCGGGCCGCCGAGGAAGATGGTCGCCTGGTTGCGCACCATGATCGTTTCGTCCGACATCGCCGGCACATAGGCGCCGCCCGCCGTGCAGGAACCCATGACGCAGGCGATCTGCGGAATGCCGGCGGCCGACATGTTGGCCTGGTTGTAGAAGATGCGGCCGAAATGCTCGCGATCGGGAAACACCTCATCCTGGTTGGGCAGATTGGCGCCGCCGCTGTCGACCAGATAGATGCAAGGCAGATTGTTCTGCAGCGCGATCTCCTGCGCGCGCAGATGCTTCTTCACCGTCAGCGGATAATAGGTCCCGCCCTTCACCGTGGCGTCGTTGACGACGACCATCACCTCGGTGCCTTCGACGCGGCCGATGCCGGCGATCATGCCGGCCGACGAAATCTCCTCGCCATACATCGACCATGCCGCGAACTGACCGATCTCGAGGAAGGGCGAGCCGGTATCGAGCAGCTGGGCGAGGCGCTCGCGCGGCAACAGCTTGCCGCGCGAAACATGGCGCTCACGCGCTTCGTCCGAGCCACCGCGCTCCACGGTCGCGGCTTTTTCCGCGATGTCGGCGACCAAGGCTCGCATGCGCTCGGCATTGGCGCGGAAGGTCTCGGAGGAGGAGGAGATCTGGGTTTGGAGTACCGCCATGCTATACTCCCTCCGCCATGATCTCGCGCCCGATCAGCCAGCGGCGGATCTCGCTGGTGCCGGCGCCGATTTCGTAGAGCTTGGCGTCGCGCAACAGGCGGCCGGTCGGATAGTCGTTGATATAGCCATTGCCGCCGAGCAGCTGGATGGCGTCCAGCGCCATCAGCGTCGCCTTCTCGGCGGCAAACAGCACGCAGCCGGCGGCATCCTTGCGCGTCGTCTGGCCGCGATCGCAAGCGGCGGCGACGGCATAGACATAGGCCCGCGCGGCATTCATCATCGTGTACATGTCGGCCAGCTTGCCCTGCACCAGCTGGAACTCGCCGATCGCCTGGCCGAACTGCTTGCGCTCATGCACATAGGGGATGGCCACGTCGAGGCATGCCGCCATCAGGCCGATCGGGCCGCCGGCCAGCACGGCGCGCTCATAGTCGAGGCCCGACATCAGCACTTCAATGCCGCGCCCTTCCTCATGCAGCACGTTGTCGAAGGGCACTTCGACATCCTCGAATACCAGTTCACCGGTGTTGGAGCCGCGCATGCCGAGCTTGTCGAGCTTTTGCGCCACGGAAAACCCGGCCATCGCCTTCTCGACGATGAAAGCGGTGATGCCGCGCGAGTTTCGCTCCGGATCGGTCTTGGCATAGACGACCAGCGTCTCGGCGTCCGGCCCGTTGGTGATCCACATCTTGGTGCCGTTCAGCACGTAGCGGTCGTTACGCTTTTCAGCGCGCAGCTTGAGCGAGACGACATCCGAGCCGGCGCCGGATTCCGACATCGCCAGCGCGCCGACGCGTTCGCCCGAACACAGCGGCGGCAGGAATTTTTCCTTCTGCGCGGTCGTCGCCCAGCGATTGATCTGGTTGACGCAGAGATTGGAATGGGCGCCGTAGGAGAGGCCGACCGATGCCGAGGCGCGCGAGATCTCCTCGACGGCGATGACATGCGCGAGATAGCCCATGCCGCTGCCGCCGAAATCCGGATCGGCGGTGATGCCGAGCAGGCCAAGTGCGCCGAGTTCGCTCCACAGATGCGCCGGGAATTCGTTCGAGCGGTCTATATCGGCGGCGATCGGCGCGATCTTGTCCTGCGCGAAGCGTCGCACCAGATCGCGCAACGCCTCGATATCCTCGTCATGCCCGAAGCCGAGCGTGTTCGTGTACATGGTTCCTCCTGCCGCATGACCCCGAAAATCGACTTCGATTGTCGGGGTCATGCGCGAAATCAAAATGCTACAGCGTCCTTTGCGCGTCCGAAGGCACGCGCGGCGCTGTAGGCGTCGATCTTCGCGCCGACGAGCCGCATTGTCATCGAAAGATATGTCGCCGTCACTTCAGTGATCGACAGCCGCTCGCCCGGTCGAAACCAGACGATGACGCCGGTCATCATCTGGATCAGCGCCATCGCCGTCAGCCCGGTGTCGTCGATGCTGAAGGCGCCCGTCTCGGCGCCGTCGCGCAGGATGGCTCGCAGTTCCTTTTCGTAGGCCGTACGCATCCGCAGGATCTGCGTCAGCCTTTCTGGCGACAGGCTGCGCAATTCCATGTTCGACACATGCGTGGCGTGCCGGCGCTCGATATGAAAGGCGATGTGATTCTCGACATAGGCTGACAGCCGTTGCACGGGATCCCCACTGATAGGGCGGGCTGCTTCCCACGTATCGGTCAAACCTTCCATGTGCTCGCGCATCAGGGTGAACAGAAGCTCTTCCTTGGTCGGGAAATAGCGGTAGAGCGCGGCCGCCTGGACGCCGACTTCGGCGGCGAGCTGGCGCATCGACATCGCCTCGTAGCCAAAACGGGCGATCAGGTTGACCGCCGCCTCGCGGATGGCTGCCTCGGTCTTTTCACCATCTGATCCGGTCGTACGCGCCATGTCTGCCCCTTCGCGGGACAATAATAAAACGAACGTTCAATTAATTCAAGAGCGCTAAACCAAATCCACCATCATGCAACAATCCTGAACTCGACAGATGTGTTTCCGGGTGCCAACTCCTCGACGTCGACCCTGGAGACGGAAGCCCCGGACGGCCCTTTCCACAGTCGTTCGATCATTGTCGAAACCGCCTCATCGAGGCCTGACATCTGGGTCGTTACAGACCCGTCCGCTTCATTGCGAACCCAACCCGCAAGACCGAGGCTTGTGGCCTCGTCCCGGGCCCAGATTCTGAATCCGACGCCTTGCACATTGCCGTAGACGCGCGCCCGCACTTCCCGAGGATCAGTCATGACTGTCTCCAAGCCTGTCTCCTTGGAATCTGGCGCATGGCCCGGGGAAAGCAACCTGGGAATTATGCGCACAAAGCAATAACTGGGCTCTCTGGCTTTCGAAATTTAATTGACTCAGTCCATTAATTTTGGAAAATGGGGCTGGCTATTGGGAGTTGGACGCAAATGTTGGACGAACGAAAAGCACTGGTGGCCGATATCAGGCACTTCAATCGCTTCTATACGCGCACCGTTGGTCTTCTCGACGAGACGCTGACACAAAGCGCATTCACCTTGACCGAGGCGCGCGTGCTTTTCGAACTTGGCCACCTTAATCGTCCGGCGGCTTCTGAAGCCGTTGGGGAGCGGGGTTTTCTTGCCAAGGTTTTTCATCTGGAGATAGGCCCCACTGCTTCCGATATCGCCAGGCAACTGCGTGTCGATGCCGCCTATCTGACGCGAATTCTGCGCAAGTTCGCCGGCGAAGGGCTGACCGAGACCCGGACCGATCCGGCCGACAAGCGCCGGCGGATTCTGTCGCTCACGGCAAGAGGCGAGGCAGCCCTTTCAGGGCTCCAGGCCGCGGCGGATCGCGATACGGCGCGGCTTATCGAGAATTTGCCTGACCACAGATTGCAGGAACTGGGCAGCGCCTTGCGCAAGGTGGGGGAATTGCTGGGTGATCCCGCCTGTGAGAACGGCGAGGTGACGCTGCGGCCGCACCGCGTCGGCGACGTCGGCTGGGTCGTGCAGCGGCAGGCCCAGCTCTATGCCGAGGAATATGGCTGGACCATCGAGTTCGAGGCCATGCTCGCCGAGATCGGCGCCGATTTCATCCGCAATTTCGAGCCCGGCCGCGATTTCTGCTGGATCGCCGAACGTGGTGGACAGCCGGTCGGCGCGGTGTTCCTTGTTCATCAGGATGACGAGGTGGCCAAGCTGAGGCTGCTGCATGTCGAGGCGACGGCGCGCGGCCTTGGCATAGGCAAACGCCTGGTCGCGGAATGCGTCAACCAGGCTCGGGCTTGTGGCTATAGCAGGCTGGTGCTGTGGACCAACGACGTTCTCGTCGCGGCGCGCGCGATCTACGAGCGCGCCGGCTTCAGGCTGGTTTCCGAGCAGCATCACCACAGTTTCGGCAAGGAATTGACCGGCCAGACCTGGGAACTGGATTTGTAAGCGCGCGCCTTGTGATCTGGTTTGCCTGCTGGCGGATCCTAGTTTCCGCGCGCTGCCGCCAAAGCACCGGGAAGTTCCTCGGCAAAAATATCGAGCTCGTGATCGAGGCCGACGCTGACGCGGATGCAGCGGTCGAGCACCGGCACCATCGGCTTGCGGATGAAGACGTCGCGCGACAGCAGGCCCTGCAGCACTTTCAGCGCGAAGGCGCCGTCGCCACCACAATCGATGGTGACGAAGTTGGTCGCCGACGCCAGCGGCATCAGCCCGTTCTGCTCGGCAATGCCGGCGATGCGCCGGCGGCCGGCAGCCACCCGCGCCACCACGCTCCTGAGATAGTCCTGATCGGCAAGCGCCTCGACGCCGGCGATCTGCGCCATGCGGCTGACGCCATAATGATTGCGGATCTTCTCGAAGTCGCGAATCACCTGGGCCTCGGCGATCGCATAGCCGCAGCGTATGCCGGCGAGCCCATAAGCCTTCGAAAAGGTGCGCATGCGGATGACGTTTGGCCTGGAGATATCGATCGGCGGCAGCGCCGAGGCCGGGCCCAGTTCGCCATAGGCCTCGTCGAGCACCAGCATGGTGGTTTCCGGCAATGCCTCGATGAAGCGGACGAGTTCGTTCTCCTCCCACCAGCTGCCCATCGGATTGTCCGGGTTGGACAGATAGACCAGCGGCGCCTTGTCCTTGCGCACCGCCGCCAGCAGGCCGTCCAGGCTTTCCCTGTCGTTCTCATAGGGGACCGTAACCAGCCGCCCGCCAACACCGGCAATGTGGAAGTTGAAGGTCGGATAGGCGCCGAGCGACGTGACCACGGCATCGCCTGGCGCCACATACATGCGGGCCACCAGGCTGAGCAGGCCGTCTATGCCTTCGCCGACCACAACGTTCTCGGCCTTCACGCGGTGATGCGCGGCGACCGCCACCTTCAAATCATGATTGTCGGGATCGCAATACATCCACATGTCGCCGGCGATCTCGGCCATGCGGGCGATGACTCGCGGCGAAGGCCCAAAGCTGCTCTCATTGGCGCCGATGCGGGCGCGAAAAGCGCGGCCGCGCTCGCGCTCCTGCGCTTCGGGTCCGACAAAGGGCACCGTCGACGGAAGCGCGTCGACAAGCGGCGTTAGGGGAGGGCGTTGGCGCATGGCGGGAGCTCGCTTGAAAAGGGGGCTTCTTGCTAGCGCGCCGGGTGGGTGGGCGCAAGTTGCCGCGAGGCCTGTCTTCGATGCAAAAAACCCGGCGGTTGCCCGCCGGGTTTTCAATTTCGCCGAAGCGAAATTTATTAGAACGAGCGCTGGAAGCGGAGGAGGCCGCCGACACTGCTCTTCTTGTCAGCATTAGTCCAGTTGGAGAAGTCGGCGTCGTCGAACTTGCCTGCATTGAGGTAGTCGACTTCGGCCGTGATCGTCATGCCGGGAACGATGTCGTAGGCGATGTTCGCCGCGACGCCGAGGTTCTTCCAGTCGTCATACGAAATCTGGGCGTTGAACGAGGTCTTCTCGTTGAACTTGTAGGTGCCACCGCCCCACACTGCCCAGTTGCCGCCCCACTGCTTGTAGAAGCCGCGACCGCCAGCCGGAATGGCATAGGTGCCGTCGTCAAGGTTGTCGTCGGTGCCGTAACCGCCCATGACCCACAGCTGTATGGCGTCATTGACGTTCACGTCCAAGCGGACCTTGCCGGCGACTTCTTCGTAGTTGCTGTCATAGGCAATGACGCCGGTGATGGCGCCCCAGCCCTGCGTGTACTTCACGCCGCCGACGACATGCGGAACGTAGCTGTCGATGGTGCCAACGACACCCGAGCCTTCTTCGAGAGAGAGAACGGCCGAGAAGCCGTTGCCAGCGTCGAAATAGTACTGGATGACGTTGGTGTCGAAATCGCCGTAGGGAACCAGCGTATCCTGGATGACGTTGCCGGCGTAGCCGATGAACGTATCGAAGGCCGATTCGTCCTTACCGACGCGCAGGCCACCGAGCTGGATCCAGGCGAAGTTCAGCGAGGTGCCCTTGTTGCCGGCAGTATTGCCAATGGGAAAGCCGTCGGCGTCGAAGGCGCCGTAGCCGTTGCGGTTGCCGAAGTTCCAGCGGGTCTCGGTGTAGGTCTTCAAGGTGCCGAGCTCGGTTTCCTGGCCGGTCCAGGTCTTCAGCGTGAAGCGGGCATTCTTGTACCAGGTGTCGTTTTCGGAACCGTCTTCGTGATCGAAGCTGCGAGCGCCGTCGAACGAGCCGACGTCGCCGCCGCCAATGTCGTAGCGGACATAGCCGCCGATGCGCAGGCAGGTCTCGGTGCCGGGGATGTAGAAGTAGCCAGCGCCGTAGACGTCGCAGATCTTGACGTATTCAGCGGGTTCCGGCTCGGCGACGACGACGGCGTCGGCGGCGCGCGCACCGGAAACTGCGATCAGGGCCGCAGCGGAGCCGAGGAGAAGGCTCTTAATGTTCATTTTCTGACCTCCAGTCAAAAGTTAAAAAACGGGTCTGGGTATTCTTTGCTGAAGGACAGCGTTCCCTGCCCCATCCCCACTACCGAAAAAGATGCGCACCGCGCCGCTTCCTCGAAACCGACATTACCCATGAGGCGGCGGCGTTCAACCACGATCGTACCGGCGAAAGGGCTATTCGGCTGCTATGCCCGGCCTGTGTTGCAGAAACGTCACGATTTGGCCTCACTTAGAAAGCTCTCGTTAACTATCCGGACCGCCGCAACCCCTTGTTTACCGCCGAATCCGGCGATCGGCCGACGGAATCGTGACAAGACCACGAGTCATCCGCCAGGGAATCGCCACGGATCCGCCGCATCCGAGGAAAAGCCGATGTTCGGCGCGCTCGGACTTTTCCATATAGTGACGCGGGTTTGTTGATTGTGCCGATGCTTTTCTCTATCCAGCGGCGCAACGGAGAGGTGGCCGAGTGGTCGAAGGCGCTCCCCTGCTAAGGGAGTAGAGGTCAAAAGCTTCTCGTGGGTTCGAATCCCATCCTCTCCGCCACTTCTGCCTGCTTGAAGAAGGGCTTCCGAAAATTACTTCATTAAAACAGGCTGATAGCTGGATATCCCACTGTCATCGCCGCGCGATTCGGCGCCAAAATGCTCCCGAAACACCGCTGTTTTGTTCGATTCTGACTGGAGGTCAGAAAATGAACATTAAGAGCCTTCTCCTCGGCTCCGCTGCGGCCCTGATCGCAGTTTCCGGTGCGCGCGCCGCCGACGCCGTCGTCGTCGCCGAGCCGGAACCCGCTGAATACGTCAAGATCTGCGACGTCTACGGCGCTGGCTACTTCTACATCCCCGGCACCGAGACCTGCCTGCGCATCGGCGGCTATATCCGCTACACCATCGGCGTGGGTGATCGCGAAGGCGTGCAGAACGTTCCGGACCACATGGGTGATGGCGACAACGACACCTACTACAAGCAGGCCCGCTTCAACCTGAGGACCTGGACCGGCCAGGAAACCGAACTCGGCACCTTGAAGACCTACTCCGAGACCCGCTTCAATTTCGCCAACAGCAGCGGCGACTACGCTGATCAGGATGGCGTCTACCCGGTCGGCTACAACCCGGATGGCTGGCAGGCTGGCAACAAAGGCGTCTCGCTGAACTTCGCCTGGATCCAGCTTGGTGGCCTGCGCGTCGGTAAGGACGAATCGGCCTTCGACACGTTCATCGGCTATGCCGGCAACGTCATCGACGATACGCTGGTTCCTTACGGCTCGTTCGACACCAACGTCATCCAGTACTATTTCGACGCTGGCAACGGCTTCTCGGCCGTGGTCTCGCTCGAAGAGGGCGCTGGCGCCGACACGATCGACAGCTACGTTCCGCATGTCGTCGGCGGCGTGAAGTACACGCAGGGCTGGGGTGCGATCACGGGCGTTATCGCCTATGACAGCAACTACGAAGAAGTCGCGGGCAAGGTCCGCTTGGACGTCAATGCCTCCGACGCCCTGTCGCTGTTCATCATCGGCGGCTACGGCTCGGACAGCAATGCCGACTACAACTTCTTCAAGCTGTGGGATGGCAACTGGGCGATCTGGGGTGGCGGCACCTACAAGATCAACGAGAAGACCTCGTTCAACGTCCAGGCGCAGTATGACGAAGGCAAGACCTTTGGTCTGGCTGCCAACGTTGCCTACGACATCGTCCCCGGCCTCACGGTCACGGCCGAAGTTGACTACTTCAACAAGGCTGACAGCGACTGGCACGACAGCAGCGACGGCGTCGGCGGCATCCTCCGCTTCCAGCGCTCGTTCTAAGGGCTGGTTCCTTACAAGTGAAATCCAGCCCGGGCGCTTCTACGCCCGGGCTGTTTTTGTTTCGTGACTGGGCTTGGTCAGACAGAAGGAAAAGGGGGATTCGGTAGCTGAATAAAATCCGAGGAATGATTTCGTGGGATCCGCCGCCCGGCGGATGAAATCAGCCGCACGATTTTAAACTCTTGAAAGGACGCCTCCAAACGGATAGGGCTGAATCTATCCACTCGGGGGTGTGGCAAATAATGACAAACGAAGCGATTCAAGAGGGTGGGCCCTCTGATCATTTTACGATGTTTTCTTCTCAAAATTCGACGATACGATACAGTTACAATAAGATCAGAGAAGTAAAATCGTATAGGGTCGGAGAGCTGTTTTCAGCATATCGGGATATACTTTGGGATGATGGGCGGCATAAATATAATGTCAGCTCATTCATCGGCGAGATAGATGAGCTTCTCCTTGGGGAGCGGTTCAGCGCCTTTGACCAGAGTACCCTGGACAATCTCATCGGCACCTTGCGCCAGCGCGGCAACAGCAACGCAACCATCAATCGAAAGATGGCTGCTCTCAGCAAACTGCTGCGCAAGGCTCACAAGATGGGGGATATCCACAGCCTGCCCGAGTTCCGCCGCCAGAAAGAGCGGGCGGGACGGATTCGCTTCCTCGAGAGGGACGAAGAGGCACGGTTGTTCGCCGCTATCAAGAGCCGCAGCGAGGACGCCTACAGGCTTTCGGTCTTCCTGGTCGATAGCGGATGCCGTCTCGGTGAGGCGCTTGGGCTGATCTGGAATGACATCCAGGAGCATCGCGTCAGTTTCTGGATCACCAAATCCGGCCGCAGCCGCACCATTCCGATGACCGAGCGGGTCAAGGAGGTCATCAAGCTGCCGCCCGCCGAAGGCCGCCGGCCCAAGGGACCGTTCACCAAGCTCAGCCAGGCACAGTTCCGTGCCATCTGGAACGACGCGAAGGCCGAAGTCGGCCTCGGCGCCGACGACCAGGTGGTGCCGCACATCCTGCGCCACACCTGCGCCTCGCGTCTTGTCCAAGGCGGCATCGATATCAGACGCGTGCAGATGTGGCTCGGCCACCAGACACTGTCGATGACCATGCGCTACGCGCATCTGGCCACCAACGATCTCGATGGCTGCGTCATCGTGCTGGAAACGCCTCGATCGTGCCAGCCGGCTGGCAACTGCGCGCAAGGCTCCATGTTTTCATCGCCCGTGACGACGCCTTCGTCGCCGAAGGCAGAGCGGAAACAAGTGAACGAGGCCACCGCGGCAAAGGAATCGCAGAAAGCGCCCAGGAAAAGTTCAAAAGCCAAGTAGGCTGGCGAGCCCGACCTATACTATGTGGCAATCCCAGGACCTCGTTTGGTCTTGGGATCTACTTCAGGCTGTTCCGCCGCTCGGCGCGTTCAAGAAAACCTGCGATGTCGTTGGGCAGGCTACCAGTCTCAAGGAATGGCGCGTGGCCCTGGCCCACGACCGTGAACGCTTCCATCATGGAATGGCGCTCTCTCATCTGTTGCAGGGTGTCTATGGACAGCAGTCTCGAATTGGCGCCGCGAATGGCGAGCAAGGGAATGGCTGCCAACGCCTCGAATTGCGGCCATAGAACAGGCGGCGGCTGCGCCAGGTCGAGACTGGCAACGGTGTCGACCAGCTTCGGGTCGAAATCCGGCACCAGGCCACCGTCCGTTTCACGGTAGAGAGCCCAGACCATCCGATCCCAATCCGGCCCCGCAAGGGCGGAGAAGTCCTTGCCATGCACGCCGCGCTGGGCGGCAGCCGCCTCTGCGCGGGTTTTCGGTGTCGGGTCGCGCTCGAGATAAGACTGGATATGGGCAAGCCCAGCCACCTCGATCACCGGTCCGATGTCGTTGAAAACAATGGCTTTCAGGACAGCCGGCCGCATCATCCCGAGCACATGGATGATCAGCCCGCCGCGCGACGTCCCGATGAAGGCTGCGTCTTCGATGTTCAGCGCCGCCAGCCCGGCAAGGACGTCGCCGGCCTCGACACCGACATTATAGTGGCTGATATCGGGGTCGTAGGCGGATTGCCCGCGCCCGCGATAGTCGAAGGCAATGACCTTTCGCGGATTTGCCGCATGCGTCGACAGATAGAGCGCCAGCTCATGAAAATCCCGGGCATTGCGGGTCAGGCCCGGCAGGCAGACGACCGGCCAGTGGCCGGGACTTGCTTCGCCGTAGACGCGCGCATGGAGGCTAAGCCCATCGGGTGCGGCGTAGAAGAAATCGGAAAAGCCTTCGTGGTTTGGCATGCGGACTCCTCCGTCGTGTAGATGGTCTGCGACTGCTACAGGCGGGGGCACGGACGGTCAAATTGAAGGACGTGGCGCGGGAAATTTTGAAATTTGGCGGGACAGTACCCCCCTCTGCCCTGCCGGGCATCTCCCCCGCAAGGAGGGAGATTGGCAGCGTCGGCGCTCAGCCCATCCTGTTGCGTTGGAGATTGGCGAAGGCCGACGTGACATTCGATCTCCCCCCTTGCGCAGGGCTGTCCGGGGAAATTTATTCATATATGAAGGCCATCTGATTGAGGGAGGATCGGTCTCTTGGTCGGCTCGGATTGACCGGCGGCGGCTTGTCGATGGCGT
>NZ_JAMYKV010000042.1:0-66343 GCF_040317535.1 Mesorhizobium sp. M1409 | reverse complement strand
GAGAGAAGACGGACAAACCCCGTTTTACGGGGCATGCACATGCGGCATTTCGATTCACTCAAAACTTTCCCCGGACAGCCCTGCGAAAACAGGGAGACGACCATGAGCTTGCAACTGACAGGAATCCATCATCTGACCGCCATCACCGCCAATGCGCCGGGCAATCTTCACTTCTACACGAAGGTGCTGGGCCTGCGGCTGGTCAAGAAGACGGTGAACCAGGACGACACCTCGGCCTATCACCTCTTCTATGCCGATGGCGAAGCCACACCGGGCACCGATCTCACCTTCTTCGATTGGCCTGTCGGACGCGAGAAGCGCGGCACGCACAGCATCGTGCGGACCAGCCTCAGGGTCCGCAGCCAGGACAGCCTTGCCTGGTGGAAGCAGCACTTGGCGGACGAAGGCATCGCGACAGGAGAGATCGCCGACATCGGCGGCTACCCCAGCCTGGATTTCGAGGATCCCGAAGGCCAGCGCCTTCGGCTCGTCAGCGACGGCGGCAAGGGCGACAGCCATCCCTGGGCGCAAAGCCCGGTGCCGGCCGAGCATCAGATCCGCGGGCTCGGGCCGATCGTCATCAGCGTTCCTGATATCACCAACACCGAGGCGGTGGTGACCAAGGTTATGAACATGCGCGAGGCACGCAAGTATGCGTCGCCGGAGGGCCAGGTTCACGTCTTCGAAATGGGAGAGGGTGGGCCGGCGGCGGAGCTGCATGTCCTGGTGCAGCCAGGGCTGGCGCCGGCGCGGCAAGGTGCGGGTGCGGTTCACCATGTCGCCTTCAGGGCGCCGGACCAGGAGACGCTGCATCGATGGACTGCCCGGCTGGTCGAATTCCGTCTGCCGTCGAGCGGCGAGGTCGAGCGCTATTACTTCCGTTCGCTCTATTTCCGCGAGCCGAACGGCATCCTGTTCGAAATCGCCACCGACGGGCCGGGATTCACCGCCGACGAGCCGCTGGAAACGCTGGGCGAAAGCCTCGCCCTGCCGCCTTTCCTCGAAGCGAAACGCGCCTCGATCGAGGCCGGCCTCAAGCCGCTGAAGTAGATCGCTCCCTGGTCGAAGGTGGGCGCCGCGTTCCGGTTCGGGATCGCGGCGCCCATTCTTCTCAGGCGACGAAGGACGCGCTTTGACAGCCGGCCGCGTTGCTGGTCAAAGGCGGCATGTCGAAACTCCTCGCGCTCGTCATTGTTGGCATCATGGTCATCCAACTGATCAAGCCGCTCGGCTGGCCGGGGCTGAAACGGCGCGGCGACTTCTGGAAGCTGGCGCTGCTGGCAATGGCCGCGATTTCCATAACAGCTGTGCTTGGGCACTGGACCTAGGCCAGCACCGGCCAAGGCGGCCGCGTCAGCCTCTGGCAAGCACCGGGTCGACGAGATGCTCGGCCCAGGCGCGGTAGCCTGCTTCCGAGGCGTGAAAGCCGTCGGAGGCAAAGCCCGCCTCGGGATTTGTGATGGGCAGGCGCGCCGCCGGCACCGCACCGCGCTCCAGGCAGAGGCGTTCGCCCATCCGATTCATTTCGGTGGCGCGGATCTCGAGGATCTTGCCGAGGAGCGGCGGCATCGCCGGCGCTCGCGTGAACTCCAGCACCGGCGACCACACCACCCGTGCCTCCGGCCATTTGGCACGGAGCGCATAGAGCAGGCCGCCGAATTCCTTCTTGAAGCGCGGCACGGAATGAAAATTCTTGGTGTCGTTGGTGCCGATGGCGAGCACGATGTGCGTCCATGGATCGGCCGACAGATTGGACAGGACATGGTCGCGGATCTGGCCTGACGTCGCCGAATTGAAGCCGGCGGCTCGCCAGCGCACGGCGCGGCCGGTGTTTTGCGCAATCAGCACGGCGAGTTGCGCGGCAAGTCCGTTTTCCGAATTGCCGATGCCGACCGAAGCGGCGGAGGAATCGCCCAGCACCAGAAGCGAGATCGCCGGCGCCGTGCCCGATATTTCATGCATGACCGGCCCCTGCGCCGGCAGCATGCGCGTCGTGCGGCGGCGCACGCCGAGGCCTTGCCAGACATATACCGGGTAAGCGAGCCAGGTGAGGAGGGCCGGGAAGCGCATGGCAATACCGTTAACGATCGGGGCAGCCTTAGCGCAAGTTTGTGCCCGGTTGAAAGCCTTCAGTCGCAGCAATTCGGCTTTGCCGCCCGCCGGTCCTGATATTCGTCGTGCAACCGCACCCAGTCCATCAAACCGTGATAGGGGCCGTTTTCGTTGCGGCCCTTCGGCGTCATGTCGAGATAGTCATATGTGCCGATCAGCGCCTCGCCGCCGCGGGCGCGCGACATGAAGGTGAGGAAGATGTCGCCGGTTTCGTTCCTGTAGAAAACGCTGGTGCCGGGAAGCTCCTTCGATGTCCGGGGACGGGTCTCGAAATTGTAGGTGGTGTCGCCGGCGGCGATCTGCCTGTCGGTGAACGAGACCTGCATGTCGAAGTTGAAATCCGAGGCATAGGACGACAGCCAGTCGAACTTCCAGCCCATGCGCCGCTTGTAGGGCAGAAGTTCCGCCAGCGGCGCGCGCGAGATCACGACCAGCGACACGTCGTGATGCCTTAGGTGCTGATTGGCGCCGTCGATATGGTCGGCAAGGAACGAGCAGCCCTCGCAATGATGGTCGCAGCCCGGCCCGAACATGAAGTGGTAGACGATCAGTTGGCTGTTGCCGGCAAACAGGTCGGTCAGTTTCTTCGGCCCTTGCTCGGTCTCGAAGACATAGTCCTTCCTGATCTTCAGCCAGGGCAGTTCACGCCGCTCAGCCGCGATCCGCTCGCGAAGCCGTATCAGTTCCTTCTCGCGCGCCAGATGCGCCTTGTGCGCCCGGAACCAGTCTTCGCGCGAAACGACCTTGTTGCGATGCATGACCCTCTCCGTGTCCGTGCCACCCCCAAGGACGTTCGGGATGGGCGCAAACCGACATCGCCGGTTGTTTGTCTGAGCATGATCTCGGACAAACGGTTTCCGTTTGTCCGAGAAAACCGGATTCCATTTTTCGGGCTCCAGCGCCGTAAAGGAGATAGGGACGGGGAGGCTCCATCCCAAGCCCGGCAAGGCCGCAAATAAAAACCCGGGCGCATCGGCCCGGGTTCGAAGGAATATGGAAGCGCTGTGATCAGGCGGCCCGTTCGAGGCTCGCCTTCCATTTTCCAAGCGCCGCCAGATGGTTCATATGGGCGCGATGGGAGAAGGCGGCCTGGCCGGCGGCGACGTTCGACGCCTTGCCGCTCCAGGCTTTCTGCGGCGCGGCCTGCAGCGCGCGGCCGTAGGAGAAGGTCAGCTTCCATGGGTGCGGGCCGATGGCGTTGATGGCGTTGAGGTTGGCGGTCGCTTCCTCGTCCTCCTGGCCGCCGGAGAGGAAGGCGATGCCCGGCACGGCTGCCGGTACGGTCTCACGAAACAGTTTTATGGTCTTTGCCGCGACTTCTTCAGGGCTGCTCACCTTGCCCGATTTCTTGCCGGCCAGCACCATGTTGGGCTTCAGGATGGTGCCTTCGAGGACCACGCGCGCCGCATGGAGTTCGTCATAGAGCTTGATCAGCGTGGCCTTTGAGATTTCATAGCAGGTGTCGATGTCGTGGGCTCCGTCCATCAGCACTTCCGGCTCGACGATCGGCACGATGCCGGCCTCCTGGCAAAGTGCCGCATAGCGGGCGAGTGCGTGGGCATTCGAGTTGATCGAGTTGGCCGAGGGCACGCCCTTGGCCTGATCGATGTCGATCACCGCGCGCCATTTGGCGAAGCGGGCGCCGAGCTTATAATAGTCGGCAAGGCGCTCGCGCAGGCCGTCGAGGCCCTCGGTGATGGTGTCGCCGGGAAAGCCGGCCAGAGGCTTGGCGCCGGCGTCGACCTTGATGCCGGGTATGGCGCCGGCCGCCTTGATGATGTCGACCAGCGGCGTGCCGTCGGCGGCCTTCTGGCGGATCGTCTCGTCGTAGAGGATGACGCCGGAAATGTAGCGGGTCATCGCGTCCCTGGCGCGAAACATCATCTCGCGGTAGTCGCGGCGGCTGTCGGCGGTCGATTCGACGCCGATGACGTCGAAGCGCTTCTTGATGGTTCCGGAACTTTCATCGGCGGCCAGCAGGCCCTTGCCATCGGCGACGATCGCGGCGGCAATGTCTTCGAGACGTTCGCTCATTCTGCTTCTCCTGAAGGGGTTCGTTCCGCGCTTAAGGGAAGTCTACCGCCAAAGGAAGGGCATCGGAAAGCTCGAATCGATTGAAAGTCCCGGACGATCCCGCCCGTTCTCCATGTGTTGATCGGCTTGTTTGTTTGCCGCGTTCCGCGACGCCAAGCGTGTCTAGCGTTTGAGCACATCGACGCCGGGCAGCGGTTTGCCTTCCATCCATTCCAGGAAGGCGCCGCCGGCGGTCGAGACATAGGTGAAGTCGTCGGCGACACCGGCATGGTTGAGCGCCGCCACCGTATCGCCGCCGCCGGCGACCGAGACCAGCTTGCCGGCTCTGGTGCGTTGAGCAGCGTGCCTGGCCGCCGCCACCGTCGCATGGTCGAAGGGCGCGATCTCGAAGGCGCCGAGCGGGCCGTTCCACACCAGCGTCGCGGCGCGGTCGATCCATTCGCCGATGGTCGTCACGGTTCTGGCGCCGACATCAAGGATCATGCCGTCCGCCGGCACATCCGAGATGGCGACGGTCTCGCAGGCCGCGCCCGCCTTGAATTCCTTGGCAACGACGCCGTCGACCGGCAGGATGATGGCGCAGCCGGCCTCGGCCGCCTCGATCATGATCTGCTTGGCGGTCGTGGCGAGATCATGCTCACACAGCGATTTGCCGACATCGGTGCCGCGCGCGGCAAGGAAGGTGTTGGCCATGCCGCCACCGATGACCAGCGCGTCGACCTTTTTCACCAGGTTCATCAGCAGGTCGATCTTGGTCGAAACCTTGGCGCCACCGACGATGGCAACGACCGGACGGACCGGTTTTCCCAGACCCTTCTCCAGCGCTTCGAGTTCGGCCTGCATGGTGCGGCCGGCAAAGGCCGGCAACAGATGCGCCAGCCCCTCGGTCGACGAATGGGCGCGGTGCGCTGCGGAAAAGGCATCGTTGACGAAGATGTCGCCATTGGCGGCGAGCCGTTCGGTGAAGGCCGGATCGTTCTTTTCCTCGGCCTTGTAGAAGCGGGTGTTTTCAAGCAGCAGCACATCGCCCTTGTTCATGGCGGCGACGGCGCTTGCCGCCGTGTCGCCGACGCAGTCACTGGCGAAGCCAACGGGGCGGCCGAGCACGTCGGCCGTCGCCTTGGCGATCGGCTCCAGCGAGAATTCGGGCGAGGGGCCATCCTTGGGCCGGCCGAAATGGGCAAGCAGGATGACCTTGGCGCCTTTGCCGGACAGTTCGGCGATTGTCGGTGCAATGCGTTCGATTCGGGTGGCGTCGGTGACCTTGCCCTCAGTGACGGGCACGTTGAGATCGACGCGCACCAGCACGCGCTTACCGCTGATGCTGCCGATGTCGTCGAGTGTCTTGAAGGCGGCCATTCGGGTTCCTTTCGCGAAAAATCGGGGGACCATACCCCGCGCCAACGACGATGCAAGGCTTAGGCCGGGTTCGAAACGAATTTTTGAAGGCGGCACGATTTTGTGCCGTGGCCGGATGAAGGGCAGCGCCGACAATCGAAGCTGTCAGTTTCCGGGCGCCGCCTTTTCGGGCGCGGGTTCCGGGGTCGGCGTCTCGTCCACCCGCGCCTCGTCCGCCCGCGTCTCGGTAGGCTTGCGCCAGTTGCGGATGAAGGCGGAGAGACGGTCGCCGATTTCGCCGGCGCTGAGGAAAACCGGCACCCGCGCCACCGGCGCGGTCGGCTCGAAGGAAAGGCCGAGGCCTGTGATCTTGCCCTTGTCGTCGACGTCGCGAACGATCAGTTCGATCGGGCCGAGGAGCACTCGGTCGGCATATTCGGCATGGCCGCCGAGCCGCGCCGTGACCAGCGCGCCGACGGTCAGTTGCTGCTCCGCGTCGGTGAGGCCGGGCCCATAGGCCACTTCCAGTTCGGCGGCGGAGCGTGCCGGATCGACGGCGAAAGCGCCGAAGAAATCGGCGTCCTCGGGATCGACCACCGCGCGACTGGCGAACAGCTTGTCGAGCAGGCGCGGATAGCGATCCGGCACGAAGATGTAGACCTGGTCGCCGGCGGCGAGCCGGCCCATGTCCTGGAAGCGCATCGAGCGGCCGTCGCGCAGCACCAGCGAGGGCCGTGCCCAGCGCGGGATGCGCTCGCCGCGCGCCACCGGGCTGCCGTGTGCGACGCGATAGGCGAGAAGCTCGTGATGGGCCGAGCCCGGCAATTCCAGCTCGACCTTGTCCAGCGGTCCAAGGCGCGCCGGCACGATCAGGCCGAGGCGGCGGGCCAGCGGCCCGACCGTCCAGCCCTGGATGACCAGCGACACCAGCACGATGATGAAAGCGGTGTTGAAGATGACACGGCCGTTTTCCAGGCCGCCGAGCAGCGGGGTGATGGCGAGCAGGATCGACACCGCGCCGCGCAGGCCGACCCAGGAAACGAAGGCGACCTCGGGACGCGGCAGGCGGAATGGGACCAGGCACAGCCAGACCGCGATCGGCCGCGCGACGAACATCAGGAACAGGCCGAGCAGCACCGCCGGCACCATGATCGCCGGAAACTGCGACGGCGTCGCGAACAGGCCAAGGATGAGGAACATGATGATCTGCGCCAACCATGACATACCGTCCTGGAAGCGCTTGAGGATGGTGACGGCGCGGATGTCGAAGTTGCCGGCGATGAGGCCGGCGATATAGACCGCCAGGAAGCCCGAGCCGCCAATGGCGCCGGCGGCGGCAAACACCATCAGCGACAAGGTCAATACGAAGATCGGCAGCAGGCCGTGGTCGAGATTGAGCCGGTCGACGAGGCGTACGATGGCGAGGCCGCCGAGCACGCCGACGATGGCGCCGAGACCCATGTTGAGGAGGAAGCCGAGGAACAGGCTGGTGACCAGGACATTTGTCTCTGGGTTGGCGTGGGCGGCGATGACCTCGACCAAGGTGATGGTCAGGAAGATGGCGATCGGGTCGTTGGTGCCGGATTCCACCTCCAGCGTAGAGCGCACGCGTTCGCGCAGATTGATCTCGCCCGCGCGCAGCAGGAAGAACACGGCCGCGGCATCGGTGGAGGCGACAGCGGCGCCGAGCAGGAAGGATTCCAGCCAGGTCAGGTGGAGCAGATAGTGGGCGGCGGCGCCGAACAGGCCGGTGGTGACAAGTACGCCGAAGGTCGCCAGCGACAGGGCCGGGCCTGCCGCCTGCCGCAAGGCGTTGAGTGGCGTGCCGAAGCCGGAATCGAACAGGATGACGGCGAGCGCCAGTGAGCCGGCAAAATAGGCGATGCGGGCATTGTCGAAATGGATGCCGAGACCGTCGGTGCCGGTGGCCAAGCCAATGCAAAGAAACAGGAGCAGAAGAGGGGCGCCGAAGCGGAAGGCGATCAGGCTCGAAAAGGCGGCGGCGACGACAAGCGCTGTACCGACCAGCGTGACGAGATAGATCGCATGCTCCATCCGTGATTTGCCCCTCGAATTCCTCTTTCTCTCGCTTTACGGCAGAGTGGGGCGAAGACATGACCAGTGCAAGGCGGCGGGGTGGTTTTTTACTCTATGCCGCTGATTTTTGGATGTTTTGGCGCTTAGGACACCAATTGTGAAGGCGCAAGGCACGCTCATGAAAAACGCCCGGACGAAGCCGGGCGTTTCAAGTATCGAGAAGACGGGTCCGCGATCAGGCGATGGTCTTGCCGAAGGCGACTGCTGTATCGCCCATGCGGTTGGAGAACCCCCATTCATTGTCGTACCAGGACAGCACCGAAACGAAGTTGCCGTCCATCACCTTGGTCTGGTCGAGCGCCACGATCGAGGACCGCGGATCGTGGTTGAAGTCGATCGAGACGTTCGGGTGATGGGTGACGCCGAGGATGCCCTTGAGCTTGCCGTTGGAGGCGGCGATCACCGCGTCGTTGATCTCCTGCACCGTGGTCGCACGCTTGGCGATGAACTTGAAATCGACGACCGAGACGTTCGGGGTCGGCACGCGGATCGAGATGCCGTCGAGCTTGCCCTTGAGGTCCGGGAGCACCAGGCCGATCGCCTTGGCGGCACCCGTCGAGGTCGGGATCTGCGACAGCGCGGCGGCGCGGCCGCGGTAGAGATCCTTGTGCATGGTGTCCAGCGTCGGCTGATCGCCGGTGTAGGAATGGATGGTCGTCATCATGCCTTTTTCGATGCCGACCGTCTCGTGCAGTACGGCGGCCAGCGGCGCCAGGCAGTTGGTGGTGCACGACGCATTCGAGATGATGATGTGGTCCTTGGTCAGCTGGTCGTGGTTGATGCCGTAGACCACGGTGAGGTCGGCGCCGTCAGCGGGCGCCGAGACCAGCACGCGCTTGGCGCCGGCGGTCAGGTGCGCGGCGGCCTTGTCGCGGGCGGTGAAGATGCCGGTGCATTCGAGCGCGATGTCGATGCCGAGTTCCTTCCACGGCAGCTGCGTCGGATCCTTAATCGCGGTGACCTTGAACGTCTCCTTGCCGACGGTGATCTGGTCGCCGGATACCGAGACTTCATGCGGGAAACGGCCGTGCACGCTGTCATAGCGCAGGAGGTGCGCGTTGGTCTCGACCGGGCCGAGGTCGTTGACGGCGACGACGTCGATGTCCTTGCGGCCGGATTCATGGATGGCGCGCAGGATGTTACGGCCGATGCGGCCGAATCCGTTGATGGCAACTCTGACGGTCATTATTCTCTCCCTGGGAGCTGGACGGCAGACAATGGGTCCGCGGTTTCATAGCGGCGGAAGCGGAAAGAATCCAGCCGCGGCGACGTGGATTTAAATCGATTAGGTTGGGCCAGCCCGGCGAAACCGCGTTGCGCGATTTCGCCGGCTTTGAACCTAATTGGCATGCAGGCGGGCTTCCGCCGCCTTGGCCGCAGCTTCGGCGGTGATGCCAAAATGCGGATAAAGCTGTTCGATGGTGCCCGAAGCGCCGAAGCCGGTCATGCCGATGAAGATGCCGTCGGAGCCGATCAGATGATCCCAGCCCTGGCGGATGCCGGCTTCGATCGCCATCTTGATCGGTGCGTTGCCGATCGTCTTCTTGCGATAGTCGGCGCTCTGCTGGTCGAACAGTTCGAAGCAAGGCACCGAGACGACGCGGGTGGGATGGCCATGCTTTTCCAGCAGGTCGCGGGCGCCGAGCGCGATCTCGACCTCGGAGCCGGTGGCGAAGATCGTCACCGCCGCCTCGCCGCTGGCCGCGGCCAGTTCATAGGCGCCCTGGCTGCTGAGATTCTCAGCGACAAATTCGTTGCGCACCGTCGGCAGGTTCTGGCGGGTCAGCGCCAGCGTCGACGGCGTCTTTTCCGATGCAAGGGCGATCTGCCAGCACTCGGCGGTTTCCACCGCGTCGGCCGGGCGGAAGACATTGTGGTTGGGGATGGCGCGCAATGCGGCCAGATGCTCGACCGGCTGGTGGGTCGGGCCGTCTTCGCCCAGACCGATGGAATCATGGGTCATGACGAAGATCGAGCGGATGCCCATCAGCGATGCCAGCCGCATCGACGGACGGGCATAGTCGGAGAAGCACAGGAAGGTGCCGCCATAGGCGATGAGGCCGCCATGCAGCGTCAGGCCGTTGATCGCGGCCGCCATGCCGTGCTCACGGACGCCGTAGTGGACATAGCGCTGGCCATAATCGTCCGACGTGATGTTCTTGGTCTGGCTGGTCTTGGTGTTGTTGGAGCCGGTCAGGTCGGCGGAACCGCCGATGGTCTCGGGCACGGCGCCGTTGATGACTTCCAGCGCCATCTCGGACGATTTGCGGGTGGCGACCTTCGGCTTGTCGGCGGCGAGCTTCTTCTTGTAGTCGGCAATGACGGCGTCGAAATTGGATGGCAGCTTGCCATCGATTCGGCGTTCGAACTCGGCCTTCAGCTTTGCGTCGGCCTTGGCCAGGCGGCCTTCCCAGTCGGTCCGCGCCTTGACGCCGGCCCTGCCGGCGGTGCGCCAGGCGTCGAGGATGTCGGCCGGGATATCGAAAGGCGGCGAATCCCAGTTGAAGAACTTCCGCGCGCCGGCGATCTCTTCGGCGCCGAGCGGCGAACCGTGCGCCTTGTTGGTGCCGGCCTTGGTTGGCGCACCGAAGCCGATGGTCGTCTTGCAGGCGATCATCGTCGGCTTGTCGGAATGACGGGCGGCTTCGATGGCATAGGCGATGGCTTCCGGATCGGTGCCGTCGATATGGCTGGCATTCCAGCCGGAGGCTTGGAAGCGGGCGACCTGATCGGTGTTGTCGGACAGCGACACCGGACCGTCGATCGAGATGTTGTTGTTGTCCCAGAAGACGATCAGCTTGTTGAGCTTGAGGTGGCCGGCAAGCGCGATGGCTTCCTGGGACACACCTTCCATCAGGCAGCCGTCGCCGGCCAGCACATAGGTGTAGTGATCGACGAGGTCGTTGCCGAAGGCGGCGTTCATGATGCGCTCGCCGAGCGCGAAGCCGACCGAATTGGCGAGGCCCTGGCCGAGCGGGCCGGTCGTCGTCTCGATGCCGGCGGCATGGCCGTATTCGGGGTGTCCGGCGGTCTTCGATCCCAACTGGCGGAAGTGCTTGATCTGGTCGATGGTCATGTCTTCGTAGCCGGTCAGATGCAGCAGTGAATAGAGCAGCATCGAGCCATGGCCGGCCGACAGGATGAAACGGTCGCGGTCGGCCCAGTGCGGGGCCTTGGGATCATATTTCAGGAAGCGCGTGAACAGTACCGTGGCGATGTCGGCGCAGCCCATGGGCAGGCCGGGATGGCCGGAATTCGCCTTCTCGACGGCATCCATGGAGAGAAAGCGGATCGCATTGGCCATCCGGTCATGTTGTTCACGCGACGTCATGGTTCCTCCAGAAGTGGGGGTTTGGGGGCTTGGGAGAGCCCTTGAAAAGGGTGCGCGACACATAGCAGGCGCGCGCTTTTAGTCAACAAATCGGGTGCACATTTGCCGGCCTTGTGATGCCGGCGGCGGGTCTACATTAGCGTTAGCAGGGGACAGTCGCGAGAGCTTTGTTGACGTTGCCTTCACCCGGTGCCTAATGTTTCCTGGATAACGCGTTCTGAACGCGAACGATTCGGTGATGGGCAGGGCACAGGACGAAGGCCATGACCGGGGAAGCCACACTCAAGGAAGTCATCGCCAGGCTGGGCAAGGCCATCGAGGGGCTGGAAAACGCCGTCGCGGCCAAGCTCGAGCATGAACGCGATTACTCGGAAGCCGAGGCCGAGGTGCAGCGGATGAATGCCGACCGTTCCCGGCTGGCGCAGGAACTCGACAATTCCGAAGCGCGCGCCGAACGGCTGGAAGACGCCAACAAGGAAGTCTCGCGACGGCTGGTGACCGCCATGGAAACCATCCGCGCTGTGTTGGACAGGTAGGGGGCTGGACAGGTAGGCTCATGGCTCAAGTCACGGTTTCCATCGACGGCAAACAGTATCGGATGGCCTGCGACGAAGGCCAGGAAGATCATCTGATCGACCTTGCCGAACGTTTCGACCGCTATGTCTCGCATCTGAAGGACTCCTTTGGCGAGATCGGCGACCAGCGGCTGACGGTGATGGCCGGCATCATGGTGATGGACGAACTCTCGGAGCTGCAGAAGCGCGTCAAGGGCATGGAGAGCGAAGTGCTGACCTTGCGCAAGACGCGCGACGATGCGCTGACCAAGGCCGACAAGAACGACAGCGTGCTGACCAACGCGCTTGGCGCGCTGGCACAGCGGATGGAAGACCTGACGGCGACCTTGGCGGTCAACAAGGCCTGAGGCAAAGCGCAGCTTTCGAGTTCAACCCCAGGCTCTCATCCGCTGGCGGTGCCGCCGGCAGCATGAAAATTCTCGCTCTGCCGCCGACAAGAGTTTGATATTATCTCGCGGCCGCGATTTTTGCGCTAAGATGCGGGGATTGCCGGAGCGTGGACATGTGATGGCGGCATGATCTGCCGCCTCTTGCTTCTAGCGGAATCTGTTTACAGGGGAGATATGCCATGAGCCTTCGTATCAACGATATCGCGCCGGACTTCAGCGCCGAGACCACGCAAGGGACGATCAAGTTCCATGAATGGATTGGTGACGGCTGGGCGATCCTGTTCTCTCACCCGAAGAACTTCACGCCGGTCTGCACGACCGAGCTTGGCACGATGGCCGGGCTCGAGGGCGAGTTCAAGAAGCGCAACGTCAAGATCATCGGTATTTCGGTCGATCCGGTCGAAAGCCATGGCAAATGGCAGGACGACATCAAGACGGCGACCGGCCAAACGGTGCAGTATCCGCTGATCGGCGACAAGGATCTCAAGGTCGCCAAGCTCTACGACATGCTGCCGGGCGGAGCCGGCGAGACGTCGGAGGGCCGCACGCCCGCCGACAACGCCACGGTACGCTCGGTCTACGTCATCGGACCGGACAAGAAGATCAAGCTGGTGCTGACCTACCCGATGACCACGGGCCGCAACTTCGACGAGATCCTGCGCGCGGTCGATTCCATGCAGCTGACCGCTAAACACCAGGTGGCGACGCCGGCGAACTGGAAGCAGGGAGAGGATGTCATCATCACCGCCGCCGTTTCCAACGAGGATGCGATCAAGCGTTTCGGCGCTTACGAGACAATCCTGCCCTATCTCAGGAAGACCAAGCAGCCGTCGGCCTAGGTTTTCTCGACCGGGTCGTTTTCGATTTTTGTCCTGTTTCTGGCAAGGCGTGCTTGACGAGCTCGCCTTGCTAGATGACCATGCTCTTAGTTCATTCCGGCAGAGAAAATCATTCCTGCCAGAGCGATAGGCAGGGGGCCGGAAATTGGACGCAGCTTTGGCCAAGCCGCTGGTCAGCGGCTTTTACGACAAGCCGACCGGAGCCATACAGTATGTCGTCGCCGACCCGGCGACGAAGCGCTGCGCCATCATCGATCCGATCCTCGATTTCGACGAGAGATCCGGCGCGACGGCAACGAAAAGCGCCGATGCCTTGCTGGACTTCATCCGGGCAAACGGACTGGAACTCGAGTGGATCCTCGATACCCATCCGCATGCCGATCATTTCTCGGCGGCGCATTATCTTCATGAGAAGACCGGCGCGCCGACGGCGATCGGCGACAGGGTCATCGAGGTCCAGAAACTGTGGAAGGCGATCTACAACTGGCCGGATTTTCCCGCCGACGGCTCGCAGTGGGACAGGCTGTTTGGCGAAGGCGATACCTTTCGGATCGGCAGCCTTCCGGTCAAGGTGCTGTTCTCGCCCGGCCATACACTGGCTTCGATCACCTACGTCGTTGGTGATGCAGCCTTCATCCACGATACGCTGTTCATACCCGACAGCGGCACGGCAAGGGCAGACTTTCCCGGTGGCAGCGCGGCGCGGCTGTGGCGCTCGATCCAGGGCATCCTGGCATTACCGGACGACACGCGGGTATTCGTTGGCCATGACTACCAGGAGGGTGGCCGCGAGCCGCGTTGGGAGAGCACTGTTGCTGAGCAAAGGGCGAAGAATGTCCACCTGGTTGCGGCGCACACCGAGGCCGAGTTCGTCGCCTTGCGCGAAGCGCGCGACAAGACATTGCCGATGCCGCGGCTGATCCTGCATGCGCTGCAGGTGAATATGAATGGCGGGCGGCTGCCGGAACCGGAAGCCAATGGAAGGCGCTATCTGAAGTTTCCGCTGGATGGGTTTTGAGGAGTATTTCTGTGGCGGGCGCGGCCGGTGAAACTGCCGATCTCCCCACCTGCGGGGGAGATGCCCGGCAGGGCAGAGGGGGTGCTGCCCCTCCGACCTGTCAGTTAATTGTGGCTATGCCTTCAGTCTTTCGGTTGGGTGACTAACGCCGAAAAGTAGCGATCCTTCACACCCCCCTCTGTCCTGCCGGACATCTCCCCCGCAAGGGGGGAGATTGGCTGTCGCCCTGGTTTTCGCCAATCGCCCGCGCAACCGTAGACACAAAAAGGCGGCGCCAGTTTCCTGGCGCCGCCTTTTTGTTTCATTACCGATCCCGGCTACGCCGCCGGCTGCGCCTCGATCGTGCGCAGCGCCTGCGTCTGGCGCTTGGCGGCGGCCTTGACGGCATCCTGCACCTTCTCGAAGGCGCGCACCTCGATCTGGCGCACGCGCTCGCGGCTGATGTCGAACTCGGACGACAGCTCTTCCAGCGTCAGCGGCTCCTCGGCGAGGCGACGGGCCTCGAAGATGCGCCGCTCGCGCTCGTTGAGCACGGCAAGGGCGCCCGACAGCATGCCGCGCCGGTTTTCCAGCTCGTCCTGCTCGATCAGCATCTCTTCCTGGCTTTCGTGGTCGTCGACCAGCCAGTCCTGCCATTCGCCGGACTCACCTTCGCTCGCCCGGATCGGGGCGTTGAGCGAGGCGTCGCCCGACAGGCGGCGGTTCATCGACACCACTTCGGCTTCGGAAACGTTCAGCCTGGTGGCGATCTCGGCGATCTGGTCGGGCTTCAAGTCGCCGTCGTCGAGCGCCTGGATCTTGCCCTTCACCTTGCGCAGGTTGAAGAACAGGCGCTTCTGATTGGCGGTCGTGCCCATCTTGACCAGGCTCCACGAGCGCAGGATGTACTCCTGGATCGAGGCCTTGATCCACCACATGGCATAGGTCGCGAGGCGAAAGCCGCGCTCGGGTTCGAATTTCTTGACGGCCTGCATCAGGCCGACATTGCCTTCCGAGATCACTTCGCCGATCGGCAGGCCGTAGCCGCGATAGCCCATGGCGATCTTGGCGACGAGCCTGAGGTGGCTGGTGACCAGCTTGTGCGCAGCGGTAGTGTCTTCATGCTCGGCGTAACGCTTGGCGAGCATGTACTCTTCCTGCGGCTGCAGCATGGGAAAGCGGCGGATTTCTTCCAGGTAGCGGCTGAGGCCGCCTTCGCCGGAAACGATACTGGGCAATGACTGGGCCATGATAGCGCCCCCTCTCTATTGGAGTGATGCCCCCGAAACGCGGCGGGCATGTGACGCGAGCACCAAACGGCTCGCTCGCGACGTCAGTTGTTATACAGGAACAAACCCAGAAAAGACAGGCATTTGTTCAACACGAAACAGTGTGTCACGTTGAAGTGAACAATGCTGCTCAAGTTTTCTGGACAGGTTCAGAGCTTGCGAAAGCCGCTTACGAGTTTCTCCATATCCCTCGGTATAGGTGCTTCGAACCTCATCGTTAGATGGGTACTCGGATGGCGAAATGAAAGGAGCCAGGCGTGCAAAGCTTGTCGGGGAAAAGCCTTGACCTGGCTTTTCAGCGGTTCGGGCAGCCGGTTGGCCTTGGTGCGGAAGGCCTGGCCATAGTCTGGGTCGCCGATCACGGGATGGCCGATATGCGCCATGTGGACGCGGATCTGGTGGGTTCGGCCGGTCTCCAGCCGGCACTCGACTAGGCTGGCGGTCGCGAATTCCTGCTGTGTCTCGCCGAAGCGCTCCTGCACGGCAAAGTGGGTAACGGCATGGCGGGCGTCGTCGCGTCCCTCCGGCACCACGGCACGGCGCACGCGATCGGCGGCGCGGCCGAGCGGCGCATCGACCTTTCCGGTCGGCCTCTGCGGTATGCCCCAGACCAGCGCCAGATAGGCTCGTTCGAGATCGCCGGTCAGGCCGTGATCGGCGAAGGCTTCGGACAGCGACTTGTGGGCGCGGTCGGTCTTGGCGACCACCATGACGCCGCTGGTCTCCTTGTCGAGGCGGTGCACGATGCCCGGCCGGCGCACGCCGCCGATGCCGGAAAGGCTGTCACCGCAGTGATGGATCAGCGCATTGACCAGCGTGCCGGTCCAATTGCCGGCGCCGGGATGCACGACAAGCCCCGCCGGCTTGTTGATGACGATCAGCTCGTCGTCCTCATAGAGGACATCAAGCGCGATGTTCTCGCCTTGCGGCTCGGCCGGCTCCGGCTCCGGCATGGCGACCGACACGCTTTCGCCTGGCGCCATCTTGCGCTTGGTCTCGTCGACCGGTTTGCCGTCGACGCTCACCGCGCCCTGCCTGATCAGCATCTGCACGCGGCTGCGCGACATGTCCGGGCCGAGGCTTGCCGCCAGCCACTGGTCGAGGCGCTGACCGGCCGCATCCGCGCCTGCTACCAGCACGGTCGGCGCGGCCTCTATCAATTCAGGGGCCTCTTCGCTATGAGCGCTCATTGAAAAACCGTTCCGGAATGTTTGCCATGGCCCGGCCCGCTGCCGACGAAGACGAAGAAAAGCCGCTCGACCCCGAGATCGACAAGGTGCGTGGCAAGCTCGTCCGCTTCATGGCCATCAATCTCGGCCTGCTTTTGCTGGCTCTTATGGTGGTGATCGCGGCGGTTGTCTACAAATCCCGCAAAGCATCTCCTGAGAACCCGCCGCTGGCTGGCGATATCCAGACCCCCGCCGGCGAACCGATCAACGGCGATATCGTGCTGCCGGTCGGTGCCAAGGTGGTCAGCCAATCGCTGTCCGGCAATCGCGTCTCCATCGATGCCGAGCTTGCCGACGGCAGCCGCACGATCTTCGTCTACGACATCGCCGAGCGCCGCCTGCTCGGCCGTTTTGCGATCCGCAACAAATGAGCGGGCAGTAACGATGCGCAAGCCTCAGGCATGACCGGGTTCGCCGAACACCGCCGCGTCGCGACCGTCGCCCTGGTCGTCGCCAGCTATGACGAGGCGATCGACTGGTATGTCGATCGGCTGGGCTTTCTGCTCATCGAGGACGTCGATCTCGGCGGCGGCAAGCGCTGGGTCACGGTGGCGCCAGCCAACGGGCAAGGCGCCAGGCTGCTGCTGGCCGAGGCTTCCGACGAGGCACAGAGCAAAAGCATCGGCAACCAGACCGGCGGCCGGGTCTTCCTGTTCCTCGAAACCGACGATTTTGCCCGCGACCACGCAGCGATGCTGGAGAAGGGCGTCGAATTCCGCGAAGCGCCGCGCTTCGAGCCCTACGGTACGGTCGCCGTTTTCGCCGACCTGCACGGCAATCTCTGGGACCTGATCGAGCCAAAACGATAGGCTGACGGCCGCCTTTTCCTCGAAGCGGTAAAGCGGCCGAACCCCAGTTGCTTTTTCCCAGCCGTCAGCCTATATCGCCGGTTCTTGAACGCGCCCATCGTCTAGCGGTCAGGACACCGCCCTCTCACGGCGGGAACAGGGGTTCGATTCCCCTTGGGCGTACCAAGGAATTTCAACAAATTCGCAGAATGCCATCGCGCCATCCCGGGCGCCCACCTTGTGGCCGCAACCTTGAAGACCGCGATGGCACCCGCGGCCCCAGCCTTCATTTCATTTCTCTGGCAAATATTAACTGACTCGCAACCGAGAACCTTAACCGCCCCGCAACTCGCGGCCGTATATTAGTATTACCTTTATTAGCCAAGGAGATTGAAATGCGGAAAATAATCTACCGTTTCGCTCGGGACGAGTCTGGCGCGACCGCGATCGAGTATGGCCTAATCGCGGCTCTTATCGCGCTGGCGATCATCACCGGCGCCGGCGCGGTCGGCAATTCGCTCAACGGCATGTTCACGAATATAGGCACTACGGTCAACAGCAGCGGGTCGTAAGTCGGTATTCGGTTCGGCCCACCGGCCGGATTGGTCGACTTCGGCCTCCAAAAGCGTAGCGTGTACCTGCCAATATCCGGCACGGCACGCTACTTGCCGTACTGGCGACGCCGCCTATAGCCGAGCACTGCGCGCTCCTGTTTCATCTTAGCCACGGCCATCTGCATCGCCTCCCCGAAGTCCCTTTGCGAGGCGTGCCGCGTATCTTCCTCACCGCGCAAGTGCCTGACACAGCCAACCGATCTCGGCTTTACCCCTTTGCGTCGCCGCTTTCGTCGCTTCTGGCGCGGCGGGGCCGATTGCATTAGCATCCCTTCATGGATTCCTAGGCTCAAGCGGCGCGCAGAGCGCGGGGTGCCGGGCAGATCCGGGCGGACAGTTGATGCCATGGGGAGAAGGCCGATGCAGAAACTGCAATCGCAGGGCGTCCATCACATCACGCTGGTCGGCGCCGGGCGCCAGACCTCGATCGATTTCTGGGAAGGCGTGCTCGGCATGCCGTTCATCTTCGAGCAGCCGAACCTCGACAAGGCGAGCGAAAGCCATCTCTATTTCGATCCGGGCGACGGCCGGCTGATCACCATCTTCACCGACGAGAGCCGCACGCCGGAGAAACGGCGCACGCCGACCGAACCGGGTTGCGTCCACCACATCGCTTTTTCGGTGTCGCGCGTCACCTTCCTGCAGGCGGTCGCACGGCTCGACGAGCGCGGCATCAAACACAGCGGCGTCAAGGATCGCGGCTTCATGGATTCGATCTATTTCGAGGATCCGCTCGGCCTGCTGATCGAACTGGCGTCCTACCGTTTCGAGCCGCCGGCGGGCTTCACACATGCGGACGTGCTGATGGAAGCGCACACGCTGCGTGTCGCGCGCGGCGACTACAACATCGCGGAAGTGCACCTCGCCGATGCGATCCAGGCGCTCGTCGAGCGTTCCCGCGCAACCTTGTCGGACGACCGGGCACCGAAGAACCCATACTGAACAGACCAGAGGGAGGAACACATGGCCAAGACAGCGACGAAGAGTGCGAAGAAATCCGCGGCCAAAGCAGCCGCCAAGCCCGCCACGAAGGCGACGGCAAAAGCCGCGCCTAGGGCCAGGGCGAAGCCGGCGAAGAGGCCTGGCGTGAAGCTCAGCATGCTGAAGCCCAGCGTCAACAACATGACGGTTCGGGTGTTCGCGCGCGCGGCCGGGCTGGATGCCGCCGAGACCGATGCCTGGGGCCACACCCGCTCGCCGGAATTCATGGCGCGCAACCCCGCCCATTTGACGCCGATGATCGAGGACAAGGGCCTTCCCAGAGGCGTGTTGTGGGAAAGCTGCGCCATCATGCAATACCTCTCCAACAAGCACGGGCTGGAGAAATTCTATCCGAAGGCGCCGGCCAAGCGGGCGATGATCGACAGCGCCATGTTCTACCTGGTCGGTACGCTCTACCCTTATGTGGCGCGCGCCACCTATCCCTTCCTCGGTTTTCCGCAGTATGCCGGCGAGGTCGGTCACAGCGACGCCCATCCAGACAAGAAGTCCGAAGCCCAGAAGGCCGCGATGGCCGCGATCGCCGAGCCGCTGGAGGTCTTCCACAGCTTCTTCAGGGACGGCAAGCCGTTCATCGGCGGCAAGAACCCGTCCATCGCCGACATCCGCCTGGCGGCGACGCTCGAATTCCTGGCCGTCATCGACTATGTCCTGCCCAAATGGGCGAAGGACTATGTGGCAGCGGTCGAGAAGAAGCTCGGCAAGGCGTATAGCGAGCCGGCCGGCGACGTGCGCGGCTACATCGCCTATGTGAAGTCGCAGGCCAAGGCCTGAGCTTAAGGACTCGTTAACCAAAGCCCTGTCTACTGCCGGTAATTCGCTTTCGGCCCGCGACCACGGATGTACTGGCGCAGAACGTCGTAGCGATAGGAAAGGTCGGCGCCATGCCGGCCTTTTTGCTTTTCGCGCGCCATCTCCTTGTTTGACGCAATTCCGGGACGGAAAACCGTTTCACACTTTTCCTGGCATTGTGCTATCCGGACATGATCGAGCAGCGATTGGGCCACGCAAGCCGCGTCCGGTGTCGCTTTTTCGGCGTCATCTTTGCCGGGAGATATTGTCATTGCCGGCGTCGGCCCTACCATCCATTTCGGCAGTCCGGCATGGATTGTCGGTCAGGCGTGAGATGAGGGCTGGCGATGAAAAGCGTTGCGAGGCGGGTCGCGGTTGCGGGCGTGATGCTGGCGAGCGCCGTTTATCCTTCGAATGCGGCTGAACTCAACACCATGAACGATGTCGGGGCCGCCATCCAGGCATGCTGGACGCCACCGGCGGACGCCGGAACCGCCAGCGTGACCTTGAGCTTCAGCTTCAGGCGGGACGGCACGCTGATCGGTCCACCGAGGCCGACGGCCATCAAGGTGGATGGCGATTCCAACGCAAAAAAATCGTTTGTCGAGGCAGCAACAACGGCCTTGCGGAAATGTCTGCCGCTGACCTTTTCGCCGAAGCTGGCGCAAGGCATCGCTGGCAACGTGTTCACGTTGCAGTTCGCCTCTCCGAAGTAAGCCCGTAAGCTGTGCAAGTCACTGTACCGCAGCCGTGCGCACGGCTCGCCGGCTCAGTGGTGGCCGCGCCTTGCCTCGGCATGCCGGGCAAGGTCGGGCGTCTCGAAGACATAGTCGTTCCAGGCCGATTCCGGCACCTGGCCGGCCAGATAGCATTCCAACAACAGGCTTTGCTCGGGGTTGAGAGGCCTTGGCGCGCGCTCGTGATCCAGTCCCAGTGAGTGAAACAGGTTTCTTGTCAGGTCCGAGACCGTGAAGTGGATCGACATCTTCCTTGGCCACTGAACGCCGAAGACGGGGCAAAGGTTTCAAAGGCGCCCGGCGGCAACGGCGGATATCACGGGTTCGTCGCGCCGCAGGCCATCGACGATCATTGCCACCCTACACGTGGGGCGACGCCAGCCTTGAAACCGATCAGATGGCCGCGCTCGACATGCGCAAGCCGGTACACCGAAGTGCCGGCGGCCGCGATGAATTTCAAGGCATGCAACTGTCAAAATCTATTGCAGCGAACGCCCTTGCGATCCGGAACAGAGAGGCGTTCACGGCGTTGTGATCGACATCAGCCAGGAGAAATGCCATGGCTACGTTCAGGGAAATGCGGGTGCTGGAGATCGTCGAAGACGACTCCCTGACCACCGAACAGAAAATCGCTGAACTGCGCGAGATCGAATCCGAGGCGCGCGGGCTGCAGCGGGCGGCCTCGGAGAGCCCGATGGACGACGATGACGGCTGGCAGGACGATTTGCGTCAGGTTCGTCTCGCACTCGACAAGCTCGGCGCGAAACAGCCGAAAAAGGGCGCAGCCTCGCTGTGAGGGCAGTTCACCGAAGCTATTTGCCGATCGCTTCTCGTTTGACCGCCATCTAGTCGCAGACCATGCGAGCCCTCTTGCCGGGTTCGCTGACGTTCCTGCATACCAGCGGCTTCGCCGGGGCGGATAGAGAGGCTGACGCGGGCAGCCTCGTCTGGTGCCGTCTCGGCGCGGCATGCGTCATCACTTTGCTGTCGGAAAATCGCCTCGGCGGTTGTGGCGCCACCGGAAAGGCACTGTTCTCGACCTCGGAAGGCCCGTAGTCGACATTAGGGGGTGGCCGGTCCCAGAACCGCCGGACATCGAGCGGCCTCGGGATGACGACGGTGCCGTCATAACTGCGCGAGCAGCCGCTGCCCAAAAGCAGCGCCAGCCCCATGAAAAAAGGCACGATCCGTCCAGACATCAGCATTACCCCTGCCAGCGCTTATATAGCGGCTTCGGTCCCGCCGACAACCGGGCGGAACAACGCAGCTCGTGCCGGTCAATTTGTCCGCCGAGTCCGTTATGGTTAGCGGATCGTTAATGCTTCTCGGGCACATTCCGCCGACGAACCGCGAAGGAGGGTTCGGCCTTGGTTTTCGGGGTGGGGACGGCATGGCGGAAGCGGACGAAACAATCGGCGCGCGCGGCAAGCGCGGGCCTCGCAAATCGACAATGCATGGCGACGGTACATCATCGTCCGCCACAGGTAGGGGGTCGGTCCATGCGCTTCGCCAACTGGTCGAAGCCGGTGCGGACTGGGTCTGGGAAACCGACGCCGAACTGCGCTTCTCCTGGCTTTCGCAAAACTACCAGGCAGCCACCGGCATCGATCCGGCAAAGGTGCTTGGCCGGTTCCGCTTCGACTTCCTCAACCAGGTCCTGAACGGCGACCGCAGCGGTGCCGCGCATCTGGAGGATCTGCAGGCGCACCGGCCGTTTCGCGACTTCGTCTATGAACTGAAAGGTGGTAGCGCCGATTGCCGCTGGGTTTTGACATCGGGCTTTCCAAGGTTCGACGACGAGGGAAAATTCGCCGGTTATCGCGGTGTCGGCCGCAACATCACGGCACTGGTCGGCGCCTTCCAAACCCCGAGGCAGGAATCATCGGCGGTCGGCGAACCCGACCAGCATCTGGTCGATCTCGAGCGGACGATGGACGCCATGCACATGGGCGTCGTGCTTCTCGATGCTAGGCTCGACACGCTGATCGTCAACAAGGCCTATCGCGAGCTTTCCAGGATTCCGGACGGCACTGTCACCGTCGGCGCTCCGTTCAGCCTGTTGATGGAACTCAACCGCCGCAACGGCATCTATGGCGACATCGACGAACAGCAATGGCAGCGCTATCTCGCCACCCGCATCGAGGAAATTCGCGCCGGCTCCGTCGCGCCGCGTGAGTTTCTCCACGCCGACGGCAGGACCATGATGTTCTCGGTGACGGCGCTGTCCGGAGGCAAGCGGCTGTTGACCTACTATGAGGTCACCGAGATCAAGCATCGCGATGCCGAGATCGAGAACGCCAACGCCAAAATCGCCGAGACCTTCGCCAATCTCCGCATCATGGTCGACCAGATGCCGATCGGTGTCCTCGTCCTCGACGCCGATATGCGCGCCGAAGTCATCAACCGTGCCTTCTACGATTTCTGGCAGATCGACGCCCGGCGCGCCGAGATCGGCTGCAGCTTCCGCGATCTGATGGATGCCAGCCGCGACATCGACCCGTTTGGTTCCGACGACGCGACATGGCAGCGGCATATTGCCGAGCGCGAGGCGGAAATCAGGGCCGGCACCGCCGGATCGCGGCAGTTCCCGCGCAATGACGGCCGCACGCTGATATCGTCGATGGCGCCGCTGGCCGGCGGCAAGCGGCTGATCTCCTATGTCGACGTCACCGACATGAAGGACCGCGAGGCCGACCTTGCCGACGCGCTGGAGAAAGCGCGACTGGCGGAAGCGGTGATCAACGCGGTCAAGGATCCGATCTTCGTCAAGGACGATCATCTGCGCTTCGTCTTCGTCAACGAGGCGTTCGCCGCCTTGTTCGGCCAGACGCCGCAAGCCATGCTCGGCAAACCCGGCGGCGATTTCCTGCCGACGAACGCCGTCGCGCTTTTCGAGCAGAGCGAACGGGACGTGCTTGCCAGCGGACGCCCATACGAAGTGGAAGAAAATTTCGAGGCTGACGGCGCCAGCCGTTCGCGCATCGTCAGGAAGAGCCGCGTCGGCATGCCCAGCGGCCGCAATTACGTTGCCGGTTTCCTGTTCGACATTTCCGACATGAAGCGCCGCGAGACCGAGGCGCAGGATGCGCGCAAGCATCTCGCCAGCGTGCTGGAATCCTTGCCGGCCGCCGTGATCATCTACGATCGCGACGACAGGTTCGTTTTCGCCAACCGCAAGATCCAGGACACGCTGCCGGCCTTGAAGCCGGCATGGCAGCCCGGCTGCACATTCCGCGAGGCGCTCGTCCTCGGCCATGCGAACGGCTATTTCCGCAACAGCGGCGATCCGCAAGTCGACCAGCTCTACGACAGCGACCATGATCGCTGGCTGGATGCGATCCTCGCCCGCTACCGCTTGCCCAATTCCTCCTACGAGCGTCACAACCCCGATGGCCGCTGGTATCAGGTCTATGACATGCGGACCGACGATGGCACCTTCATCGGTGTTCGTGTCGACATCTCCGAGATCAAGAGCCGCGAGGCGGCGTTGCGCGACTCGATGCGCCAGATCGATCTGTTCCGGCATGTGCTGGACGAATTGCCGGTCGCCGCCTTCATCAAGGCGCAGGACCTGAGCATCGAGTTCGTCAACAAGGCCTGGTGCGCGATCACGGGCTTGGGCAAGGAGGATGTCATCGGCCGCACCGACCGCCAGCTGTTCGGTGCGCAGGACGCCGATGGCTACAGCGATGACGATGCACAAGTCGCGGTGACCGGCGCCGTCAAGGAGGTCGAGGAACCCGTCACCCATCGCGACGGCACGGTTCGGCAATTGATGACGCGCAAGAGCCGCCTGGTGGCGCTGGACGGATCCGTGCATCTGGTTGGTTCGAGCACCGACATCACCGACGTCAAGGCGCGCGAGCGCGCGCTGGAAGAGAGCATGCGCGAGAACGAGGTGTTCCGCAGCCTGATCGACAACGTACCTGTGTCGATCTACGCCAAGCGCTCCGACCTCAGGCAGTTCTACGTCAACAAGGGCTGGAGCGATCTCACCGGCTTCGGCAAGGACGAGGCGATCGGCAAGACCGACATCGAGATCTTCGGGCCTGATGGCGAAGCCTTCGTCGACAGCGACCTTGCGGTACTGCGCACCGGTGAGACGCAAGAGGTCGAAGAGACCGTTACGGCGGCCGACGGCAGCGTCAGGCACCAATTCGCCCGCAAGGGCGCGATGATCGCATCCGACGGTTCGCTCTATTTGATCGGATCGACCACCGATATCACCGAGCTGAAGATGCGCGAGGCCGAACTGCGCGAGGCGCGGCAGCGCGCCATTCTCGCCGACCGCGCCAAGTCGGAATTCCTCGCCAATATGAGCCACGAGATCCGTACGCCGATGAACGGCGTGCTCGGCATGGCCGAGCTGCTGGCCAAATCGGATCTCGACCCGAAGCAGAAGACATTTACCGACATCATCGTGAAATCGGGCAACGCGCTGCTCACCATCATCAACGACATCCTGGATTTCTCCAAGATCGATGCCGGCCAGTTGGTGCTCGATCCGGCGCCCTTCAATCTTGCCGAGGCGATCGAGGATGTGGCGACGCTGGTGTCGACACGCGCCAAGGAAAAGGACCTCGAGCTCATCGTGCGCATCGAGCCCCGTCTCGAGAGCCTGTTCGTCGGCGATGTGGGCCGCATCAGGCAGATCGTCACCAACCTGCTCGGCAATGCGGTGAAATTCACCGATGAAGGCCATGTGCTGGTCGATGTCACCGGCGAGAGAGTTGCGACCGGAACAAAGCTCACCATCTCGGTCACCGATACGGGCATAGGTATCCCCGAGGAAAAACTGAAACTTGTGTTCGAGAAGTTCAGCCAGGTCGACACCTCATCGACGCGACGGCACGAGGGAACCGGCCTTGGCCTCGCCATCACCTCGCGACTCGTCGAGCTGATGGGCGGCGACATCGGTGTCGAGAGCGCCGAAGGCAAAGGCTCGACCTTCTGGTTCGCGGTGACGCTACCGAGGGCCGGAGAGCAGAACGGGCAACCCATCATGCCGATCGACGTGACCGGCGCGCGCGTGCTGATCGTCGACGACAATGCCGTCAACAGGGCCATCCTGACCGAACAGATGACATCGTGGACGTTCGATTCCTGCGCGGCCGAAAGCGGCGCCGAGGGCCTCAAGGTGCTGATCGCCGCCGCCGCCTATGGCGTGCCGGTCGATTGCGTCGTGCTCGACTACCAGATGCCTGAGATGAGCGGCGCCGAAATGGCGCGGATCGTGCGCAACACCGCCGGCCTTGCCGGCACACCGATCATCATGCTGACCTCGGTCGACCAGTCGCTCGCCAACACCAGCTATCGCGATCTCGGCATCGATGCCCAGCTGATCAAGCCGGCGCGCTCATCGGTGCTGCTGGAAACGTTGGTCGCCACCATCCAGCGGCATCGCCACAACACGAGCGGCGGCGACGACCTGCCGCTCGCAGGCACCGTCCCTGCAGCGCGGCCACAGCCGTCGGCGCCGGCGGAACAGCGGGCGCTGCTGCAGCCGCCTTCAATTCGCCCACGGCCAGCCACGACGGGTGGCGACGACAGGCTGGACATACTGGTAGCCGAGGACAACGAGGTGAACCAGATGGTGTTCACCCAGATTCTCGGCGAGACCGGTTTTGGTTTCGAGATCGTCGGCAATGGCCGCAAGGCGCTCGACGCCTTCGGCCGGCTCAATCCGTGCATGATCCTGATGGATGTCTCGATGCCGGAGATGAACGGGCTGGAGGCAACCGCCGCCATTCGTCGGCTGGAGGAAGAAACCGGCACGCATGTGCCGATCGTCGGCGTCACCGCGCATGCGCTGAAAGGCGATCGCGAGCGCTGCCTGGAGGCCGGCATGGACGACTATCTGCCCAAGCCGATCAGCCCCAGGGCCCTGCTCGAGAAGGTCGAGCGCTGGATCGGCGCCAGCCGTCAGGCTCAGCGCAACGCCGGGTAAGGGGTTCTCGCCGCACCGGTTCGCGAGAAGCCAAGCAAAGATTCGCGACGCGTCCCGCGCGCAGCACTATGGCGCGATCGCACCATATCAAAACTGTGCCTGATCAAGACAATGGCCGTATTCGAATTCCGCTCTTCCCAGTTACGGGCGGGAGCAGCGACCGCCGGCATGAGACAGCGTCAACCTACCCCAACGGACCTGTTTTCGGCGATGGCCCGGCCACGACACCGTGGCCGAGAGCAACGCGCTCCCGTCCGGCTTTTCTTTATAAAGCCCTGCTGATCCCAAATCGCCGGCCAGCCTCGGGCCTAAACGTCGCAAGTCCCTGATTCCGGGGACAAAGCCGGGCTCCATCGGGAGTGCTGGCCAGGCCACAATTTGTTCGTCCCGATCATGCGTTACCGGGGTGACATCAAACTGTCATGCGACTGTAATAATCGAAGGCTATTGGCCTCAGCGGGCGCCGAGAGCAATGGCGCCGAGAGACCATCTTCCGAACAGGAGCAGGCCACATGAGACATTTCATCCGCTCGGCGGCCGTTGCGATCGCAATGGCTACGGCGTCCACTTTCACCCTTTCCGCGGCAATGGCAGCTGATCTTTCCGGCGCCGGCTCGACCTTCATCTATCCGGTGTTCGCCAAATGGGCCGACACCTACAAGAAAGACACCGGCGTCGGCCTCAACTACCAGTCGATCGGTTCGGGCGGCGGCATCAAGCAGGTCATCGCCAAGACCGTGACCTTCGGCGCCACCGACAAGCCGATGTCCGATGCCGACCTGGAAAAGAACGGCCTCGTGCAGTTCCCGATGGTGATGGGCGGCATCGTGCCGATCGTCAACCTGACCGGCATCAAGCCGGGCGAACTGGTTCTTGACGGCGCGACCCTGGCCCAGATCTACCTCGGCGCCATCACCACCTGGGATGATGCTGCGATCAAGGCGCTGAACCCGACCCTGACCCTGCCGTCCACCGCGATCGCCGTCGTGCATCGCTCGGACGGGTCGGGCACGACCTTCAACTTCACCAACTATCTGGTCAAGCTGTCGCCCGACTGGAAGGACAAGGTCGGTTCGGATACAGCCGTCGAATGGCCTACGGGCGTAGGCGCCAAGGGCAGCGAAGGCGTCGCCAATACCGTCAAGCAGACCGACGGCAGCATCGGCTACGTCGAGTATGCCTATGCCAAGCAGAACAGCCTTTCCTACTCCAAGCTGGTGAATGCCGCCGGCAAGGTCGTCGAGCCGTCGCTCGAATCCTTCGGTGCGGCTGCTTCGAATGCCGATTTCAAAGGCGCGAAGAACTTCAACGTCATCATCACCAACGAACCCGGCGACACCAGCTGGCCGATCGCTGCTTCGACCTGGGTGCTGATCCACAAGGTTCCCGACGATGCCGCCGCCACCGGTGAAGCGCTGAAGTTCTTTGCCTGGGCCTACAAGGACGGCAAGGAAACCGCCAAGGCGCTCGACTATGTCTCGATCCCCGACAGCGTCGTCGACCTGATCAAGACCTCCTGGAAGGCCGACATCCAGGCCGACGGGAAGCCCGTCTACGCAGGCGAGTAATAACCTTTGAAGGAGCGCCGCGGCGCGGCGCTCCTTTTTCCTCAACTCAAAGAGCCGAGCTTCACATGAGCGCTGTCCAGGAAGCCTTGCCAGCCATTCGAGGTTCGCGCGATGCGATCGTCAGACGATTCGCGCTGACCGACGCAATCTTCCACGGGATGACCCGGGCCGCCGCCATATTGGTGCTGGTCCTGCTTGGCGGCGTCGCGATCTCGCTGTTTGCCGGATCCTGGCAAGCCCTGTCGACCTTCGGCTTCTCTTTCCTGACCAGCGAAAGCTGGAATCCGGTGACGGAGAAGTTCGGCGCGCTGGCACCGATCTACGGCACCATCATCACGTCGGCCATCGCCATCCTGATTGCCGTGCCGCTCGGCATCGGAATCGCCATCTTTCTCACCGAGCTTTGCCCACGCCCGTTGCGGCGGCCGATCGGCATGGCGGTGGAACTGCTGGCCGGCATCCCCTCGATCATTTACGGCATCTGGGGCCTGTTCGTGCTGGCGCCGTTCCTGCAGACGATCGTGCAGCCGTTCATCATCGGCGTGTTCCACGGCATTCCCGGCCTCGGCAGCCTGTTTGCCGGTCCGCCCTATGGCATCGGCCTGCTGACCTCGTCGCTGATCCTGGCCATCATGGTGCTGCCCTTCATCACCTCGATCACCAAGGACGTCTTCGACACGGTGCCGCCGGTGCTGAAGGAATCCGCCTACGGCATCGGCTGCACGACCTGGGAAGTGACCCGCCGCGTCGTCATTCCCTACACAAGGATCGGTATCATGGGCGGCGTCATGCTCGGCCTTGGCCGCGCGCTGGGCGAAACCATGGCGGTGACCTTCGTCATCGGCAACGCGCACCGCATCTCGACCTCGCTGTTCGCGCCGGCAACGACGATCTCCGCGACCATCGCCAATGAATTCACCGAAGCCGTCGGCGACCTCTACACGTCTTCGCTGGTGGCGCTCGGCCTGATCCTGTTCGTCATCACCTTCCTGATCCTTGCCATCGCCCGCTACATGCTGATGCGCATCGACGCCCGCACCGGAGCCTGACCGATGTCGACAGCCACATCGCTTCACCAGAGCCGCAAGAGGAAGAATGCCGTGATGATGACGCTGTGCGTCACCGCGGCGGGCATCGGACTTGCCTGGCTGGCGCTCATCCTCGGCGCGCTGGTCTACAAGGGCGCCGCCGGCCTGTCCCTTGACGTCTTCACGCAGATGACGCCGCCTCCCGGCGACGCCGGCGGCCTGCTCAACGCCATTTACGGCAGCGTGGTCATGACGATCATCGCCGTCATCGTCGGCACGCCAATCGGTGTGCTGGCCGGCACGTACATGGCCGAATACGGTCGCTTTTCCAAGCTGACCACCGTGGTGCGCTTCATCAACGACATCCTGCTGTCGGCGCCGTCGATCATCATCGGCCTGTTCGTCTACGAATTGATGGTGCGGCCGATGGGGCATTTCTCGGCAATCGCCGGTGCTGTCGCGCTCGCCATCCTCGTCATTCCGGTTGTGGTGCGCACCACCGAAGACATGCTCAATTTGGTGCCGAACGCCTTGCGCGAAGCCGGCACCGCGATCGGCGCGCCGCGCTGGGTGGTCATCAAGTCGGTCGCCTACCGCGCCGCGCTTTCCGGCATTGTCACCGGCATATTGCTGTCGATCGCCCGTATCTCCGGCGAGACGGCACCACTGCTCTTCACGGCGCTCAACAACCAGTTCTGGTCGAGCAATCTCAACGCGCCGATGGCCAGCTTGCCTGTCACCATCTTCCAGTTCGCTCTCAGCCCTTACGAGGAATGGCAGCAACTGGCCTGGACCGGCGCACTTATCATCACATTGACGGTTCTCGCGCTCAGCATCGTTGCGCGCAGCCTGACCGGACGCAGAGAGGACAAATGAGCCAGATGTTGTCTCCAGACATGACGATCGCCGCCGAGGCCACCGCCAAGGCCAAGATCGAGGTCAAGAACCTCAACTTCTACTACGGCCAATCGAAGGCGCTGAAGGACATCACGCTGTCCTTGCCGGAGCGCAGCGTCACCGCCTTCATCGGGCCTTCGGGCTGCGGGAAGTCGACGCTGCTGCGCGTCTTCAACCGCATCTATGAGCTTTATCCCAGGCAGACGGCCGACGGTCAGGTGCTGCTCGACGGCCAGAACGTTCTTGACCGCTCGCAGGACCTCAACCTGCTGCGCACCAAGATCGGCATGGTGTTCCAGAAGCCGACGCCATTTCCGATGTCGATCTATGAAAACATCGCTTTCGGCATCAGGCTCTACGAGAAGCTGAGCAAATCCGAGATGGACGGCCGCGTCGAGCAGGCGCTGAAGCGCGCGGCACTCTGGACCGAGGTCAAGGACAAGCTCGACGCCAGCGGCCTCAGCCTCTCAGGCGGCCAGCAGCAGCGGCTCTGCATCGCCCGTACCGTGGCGGTGAAGCCGGAAGTCATCCTGCTCGACGAGCCCGCCTCGGCGCTCGATCCGCTGTCGACCGCCAAGATCGAGGAGCTGATCGACGAGTTGCAAGCCGACTACACGATCGTCATCGTCACCCACAACATGCAGCAGGCGGCGCGCGTGTCGAAGCAGACGGCCTTCATGTATCTGGGCGAGCTGGTCGAGTTCGACCGCACCGAGAAGATCTTCACGTCGCCCCGCGAGAAGCGCACGCAGGACTACATCACCGGCCGCTTCGGCTGAGCTCAGGCATACGAGGAACAGGATCATGAGCGAACACACAGTCGCTTCTTTCGACGAGGATCTCGGTCAGATCAGCAAGCTCATCAGCGACATGGGCGATCTCGCCAGCTCGATGGTCGGCGGTGCGACCAAGGCGCTGTTGAATTCCGACAACGCCTTGGCACAGCGCGTCGTCTCCGACGACGCGATCATGGACGCGCGCCAGCGGGAGCTCGACGACCGCGCCATCACGCTGATCGCCAAGCGGCAGCCGATGGCCGACGATCTGCGCCATGTCGTCGGTTCGATCCGCATGGCCGGCGATCTCGAACGCATCGGCGACCTTGCCAAGAACATCGCCAAGCGCGTCGGCACTGTCGGCCTCAGCGTTACGCCGCGCGACCTTTCGCACTCGATCGATGGAATGGCACAACTGGTGCTGATCCAGGTGCAGGGCGTCATCGAGGAATATGCGGCGCGTGACGCCGCCGCGCTGGCGAAACTGCGTGCCGACGACGAACGCATCGACGTCAAATACACCTCCGTGTTCCGCGAACTTCTCACCTATATGATGGAAGACCCGCGCAACATCACCGCGTGCACGCATCTTTTGTTCTGCGCCAAGAATCTCGAGCGCATCGGCGACCACGTCACCAACATCGCGGAAAATGCCTATTATGTTTTGACCGGCACGCAGCTGCCGGCCAATCGTCCGAAGCAGGACGAGACGACAATGTCCGCGCCGGCGGCATGACGACAGGGGTGACCAGCCGATGATCGCGCCACGCATCATGGTGGTGGAGGACGAGGAGCCGCTAGGCGTGCTGCTCCGTTATAATCTGGAGTCCGAGGGCTATCAGGTCGAGGTGGTGACGCGCGGCGACGAGGCCGAGATCCGGCTGCAGGAGAACGTGCCTGACCTTCTGGTGCTCGACTGGATGGTGCCGGCGGTTTCCGGCATCGAACTCTGCCGACGCCTGCGAATGCGCCCCGAGACCGAGCGGCTGCCGATCATCATGCTGACCGCGCGCGGCGAGGAGAGCGACCGCGTGCGCGGCCTCTCGACCGGCGCCGACGACTATCTGGTCAAGCCTTTCTCGACGCCGGAGTTCATGGCCAGGGTCAAGGCGCTGCTGCGCCGTGCCAAGCCGGAAGTGCTGTCCAGCGTGCTGAAGGTCGGCGACATCGTGCTCGATCGAGAATCGCATCGGGTCTATCGCAAGAAGAGCGAGATCCGGCTCGGGCCGACCGAATTCCGCCTGCTCGAATTCATGATGCGCCATCCCGGCCGCGTGTTCTCGCGCAGCCAGCTGCTCGACAATGTCTGGGGTGAGACGATCTACATCGACGAACGCACGGTGGACGTGCATGTCGGCCGGCTGCGCAAGGCGGTCAACAACGGCCGCATGCCCGACGTCATCCGCACCATTCGAGGTGCAGGCTACGCGATCAGGGAAGATTAATTCCCATCCCATCCCGATAAATCGGAACCCAGGTTCAAGCTCGGTCAGCAGGCGGTCGCCAACGGCCGCGAAGGGTGGAATGTTGCATTCGTCTCATCGGTGGAGAACGAGCATGTGGCGCCCAGGAGCGGTCATCCCATCAGTTTTCGAATGACCGCATTTGGGCCAAGGCGACAGGCGGCTTCTGGCATCCAAAAAGCGATGGCGGACATTCAAGCAGGCGGGATTGAAATCTTTAACCGACCCTTCGCGGTCGTTGCCCGGTCGCAGCGAAACGTCCGCAGCGGAGTGAGCCATGCTGGAATTGATTGTGCGTGGCTAACTGGTCGGTCACTTCACAACTCGATTGCTCTGCGATCTCTCAAACTGCTGTTGTGTCCGGCTGGCCGCGGGAAGAACGGTTCGCGATTAGTCGGTCATAATCGCCATTTTGCCCGTAAAACTCTGCCCTCCAAATCGTGCTCCTTCTAGCGAGGATTGAACTAATGCATTTATCTATATCCGTCAAAGCACGCGACTTTCACATAAATATAGAATTTTATTAAAATTATATTTTTGACGGAGGACGGATTCCTTCTCTTTATTCAGTGTATGTGCGCCGAATGGTCAATATTATCTCGGATCGGATGACGATTCCCTGGAACTATTTCATCCGTTGCAACGTTGCTTGGGAAGCAGTCGCTGGGACTCGTATCGAATGATTTCACCAGGTCGGATACCATGAGGAAGGATTTCTGATGAGCACCGTCGTAAACGCCAAAGGCATCCCTCTTCCCTACACCGGCGCTTCCACTCATTGGTTCTCGGCCACTGGGTCTGGACCGGAACTGCATGGCACCTCCGGCAACGACTCCTTCTGGGGAGACACCGGCGTCAAGGTCACGATCTACGGTGGCGCCGGCGACGACTACTATCACCTCTATTCCACCAACAATAAGGTGGTCGAGGATCCTGGGGCAGGAATCGACACGATCGACACATGGATGAGCTACAAGCTCCCCGACAATTTCGAGAACCTCGTCGTTACCGGCGCCAATCGATATGCGTTCGGAAATGCGTTGGACAACATCATCAAGGGCGGGTCGGGTCATCAGACGCTGGATGGCGGCAAGGGCGACGATGTCCTGATCGGCGGAGACGGCGCCGACACTTTCGCCATCTCTAAAGGAAATGGAAGTGATCTTATCTTCGATTTCGGTGCGACTGATACGGTCCGCCTTAACGGCTATGACTTCACTTCGTTCGATGCCGTCCGTTCACAGATGGTTCAGGTGGAATCAAACGTGATGCTGAACCTCGGATCCGACGAGATCCTGGTGTTCAAGAATACGACCATCGACAAGTTGCAGCCCACCCAGTTCGAGCTGCCGATAGACAAGTCCGGAATGACGCTGTCCTTCTCCGACGAATTTAACACGCTGAGCCTTCGGAACGGACAGGACGGCACCTGGAATTCCAATTTCTGGTGGGGAGCGCCGAACGGCAGCACATTGAGCAGCAATGGCGAGTTGCAATGGTATGTCGACGCCAATTATGGCCCGACGAGTTCCGTCCACCCGTTCAGCGTTGAAAACGGCGTCCTCACCATCACCGCGGCGCAGGCGCCGGAGGACATCAAGCCTCTGATCAACAATTACGAATACACCTCGGGGATCCTGACGACGCACGACACCTTCGCGCAAGCCTATGGCTATTTCGAAATGCGGGCGGACCTGCCCGAAACAGCCGGAGCATGGCCGGCCTTCTGGCTGCTTCCGGAAGACGGATCGTGGCCGCCGGAGCTGGACGTTGTCGAAACGCGCGGCCAGGACCTGAACACGCTCTACATGACGGCGCATACCAATGAGACGGGAGCGCACACGAAGGTTTCGTCCACGGTGAACGTTGCGGACACCGACGGTTTCCACACCTATGGCCTGCTCTGGACGAAGGATGAGCTTGTCTGGACCTACGATGGTGTAAAGGTCGCCCAAGCGGCAACGCCGTCCGACATGCACGACCCCATGTACATATTGGCAAATCTCGCGGTGGGCGGCATTGCCGGCCAGCCTCCTGACCATCTGGCGACGCCGGCGGAGATGAAAATCGACTACATCCGCGCCTATACGCTGGACGACCTGCAGCACCACCCCTTGGACATCGCGGCCGACCATTCGGTCTAAGCGACGCCCTCACGTTGGGGCCATGAGCCGTTGGGAGCGCGGGAATGATTGCACAGTCTGGTCTGCGGGCAGTCTTGAGGCGCGCCATCGTAGATGTCGGTGTTTTCTCGTTCCTCATCAACATCCTGCTATTGGTGATCCCCCTCTATCTCTTGCAGGTCTATGACCGCGTCCTGCTGTCCTCCAGCGTCGAGACGCTTCTCTACCTCTCTGCTATCGCGGTTCTCGCGCTCGCCTTTCTCGGTCTCCTCGATACGATCCGCTCCGTCTACACGCAGCGCGTTGCAGCCACGGTCGACAACAGATTGGGCGCGAGGACATTCGCCGTCTCGCTTGAGGCTAAGTACGCCGGCGGCGCAGCTCTGTCTCCACTGCGCGACCTTGCCTCGGTATGCGCCTTCATCAGGTCACGCGGCGCGGCGGTCTTGTTCGACCTGCCGTTCGCTCCGTTCTTCCTCGCCCTGCTGTACCTCATCCATCCTTTTCTATTTTGGCTTACGCTGACAGGAGTTGCGCTGTTGCTTGCGCTGGTCGTGGCAAATCAGCTTGCCGTCGGCAGGAACGACGCTTTGTCCGCGGAACGTTCGGCTGTCGCCAGCCTGTCGGAGCAGGCCTTTGCCCGCAGCGCGGAGACGCTGCTCGCCATGGGCATGGTCCAAAACGCCGCGCGCGTCTGGGGTAGGCACGTGGCGGAGGCGCTAATTCTTCATGACCGTTCGTCCATGGCCAACGCGATTTTCAGCGGAACGTCGCGAGCCGTACGCATGATGCTTCAGCTGGCGATACTGGGTGTCGGAGCATGGCTCGTGCTGCAAGGGAAGATGACGGCCGGGATGATCTTCGCGTCTTCCCTGGTGTCGTCCCGCGCGCTGCAGCCGCTCGACCAACTGATCGGTTCATGGCGCCAGATCGTCGACGCCAGACGATCGTGGAAGCGGTTGGACAAGGCGCTTTCCGCCCATTCGGCACAAACGCAAAAACTGATACTGCCGGATCCGTCGGGCGAAATCGTCGTGCAGGACCTGATCTTTGTCGCGCCGAACGCCACGCCCGGCACCGAACCCATCATCAAGAGACTGAACTTCCACATCGGCGCCGGCGAAGCGGTTGCGATAATAGGTCCAAGCGGAGCCGGCAAGTCCACCCTGGCGAGATTGCTTGTCGGTGCGATCCAAGCGACCAGCGGCTGCGTCAGGATCAACGGCGCTGACCTCAGAACCTGGAACGAGAAGCAGCTTGGCCGTCATATCGGATATCTCGCTCAGGAGGTGGAACTCTTTCCCGGATCGATCGCGGAAAATGTCGCCCGCTTTGAACCCGATGCAAGTGACACCTCGATCGTCGAAGCGGCAAAGAATGCCCAGGCGCATGAGCTGATATTGGAGCAGCGAGACGGCTATCAGACCAGAATAGGTCCGTCGGACAGAACACTGTCGGGCGGCGTACGCCAAAGGATCGGGCTGGCGCGCGCCTTCTACGGCAATCCGCGTATTCTGGTTCTGGACGAGCCCAGTACCCATCTCGATGGCAGCGGCGAAGCGGCGCTTGAAGGGGCGCTTGCCGCGGCGAAAGCGGCGGGCGTTACGACAATCCTGATAACGCACCGTCCCTCGATCGCCGCGGCTTGCGACCGCGTGATGCTTCTGCGCGGTGGAGTGATCGAAGCCTTCGGTCCAAGCGGCGACGTATTGCGGCGGTCGATTGCCGGTAACGGCCTTCCCCCACAGCGCGACACGGTGGTGACAGGGTCTTTTGCCACGACGATCCGCAGCACCCCTCATAGCGTCCGCTTTGGATCCTAGAAGATGGCAGCACAGAGTCTTGTCTGGGAAGGCAAAGCACGCACCGACATCCGGCGGGTGGCATTCGCCGGATACGCGGCAATAGCAATATTGGTGGGCTGCCTTGGCTATTGGGCGGTCAGTGCACCGTTGTCCGGAGCGGTGATCACGCAAGGCACGATCTCGGCGACGGGCGGCAACATTCTCATTCAGCATCCCGAAGGCGGCATCATCCAGGAATTGCTGGTTCATGAAGGTGATCGCGTGCAACAGGCCCAGGATCTGATCATACTGGATCGAACAGCCGCGCAAGCCGAGCTCAACCGACTGGCGAGGCAGTCTGTCGCGCTCAAGGCCAGCGCCTCGCGGCTGGAGGCGGAGCGCGACGGACTGGACCGGCTTGCGCCAATCGCGGAGGCTGCGCCACCACCGTTCCAGCACGATTTCGAGACTCTGGTTCAAGAACAGCAGAAGGAATTCAACGCCAGGCTCGCCCGGTTTCGATCGGAACAATCGATCCTCAGGCAACGGCTTGCCATGCATCGCCAGTCGGTCGTGGGATTGCAGGCCCAGAAACAGGCCATTCAGCAACAGGCCGAAGTCGTGAAGAAAGAACTCGGCATCAAGACCAGCCTGTTGGGCAAAGGCCTCACCAATCGCACCGAATATTCGCAGCTTTTGCGCAGCGAGGCCGATCTCGTCGGGCAGGCAGGGGCGCTGGAGGCAAATCTTGCATCGGCCAACACCGAGATCGTCGAAGCCCAGGAGCAGATCGAGCGCCTGACCACGCAACGCGTGGAGGAGGCCCTGACGAAGCTCGACGAGGTGCATTCTTCGCTGGCCGACATTGACGAACAGATGCGCGCATCCGAGGCAGTGCTGCGGCGGACGACGATCAAGGCACCGGCAGCGGGCATCGTGGTGTCGTCCACCTACAATGCCAAGGGCAGCGTGATTGCCCCAGGCGAAAAGATCATGGAGATCCTGCCTACGGCATCGGGCCTGATAGTCGATGCACGGCTACCGCCGAAAGACATCGATCAGGTTCGTATCGGCCAGCCGGCAAAATTGCGATTGTCCGCGTTGAACATGCGGCTCACCCCTGAGATTTCAGCCATCGTGACCCAAGTTTCCGCGGACCGGCTCATCGACGAGGCTACGCATGAACCCTATTTCCGCGCCAAGCTGAAGATTGCCGCCAACCTGCCGCCCGGCGTGAAAGCGGAGCAGCTTTACCCCGGAATGTCGGTAGAGGCGTTCATCAGAACTGGCGACCGGACTTTCTTCGAGTATCTCGCACGGCCGATGCTTGATTCCTTCGCTCGCGCTTTCACCGAGCGGTAGATGTTACGGGCCGCGCAATCCCCTCAGGCACGGTCAATGATCACCAGGGCTGGGTATGAGAGTTCAACCGAGGGCGTGCGAACTTCCGCTCAGGGTCGAACTCGGTCGTTCAGAATGATTGGTTTTTGACCCTGGTCCTCACGCAACGCTCTTTCCGACGCTTCCTCTCGTCTGCGCGCCGGGTGCAAAAATCTCCTGGTCGACAAAGGTCAGCGCGCGCATCGCGCAGCCTTCGCGGATCAGCGGCAGTTCGTTCGGCTCGGTGTCGAAGGAGATCGATTCCGAGTGCTGGCCGCCGGCGGTCTGGGAAATGGCCTGCCGCAATGCAGGCTCGATCAAGTCGAAGGCGGCGGCGCTGACGCCGACCATGGCAACGGGCGCCGGATCGATCAGCGCGAACAAGCTGCCGAGACCGTAGCCGAGCGCTTCACCGGCCTTGCGATAGGCCTCGCGCTCGGGCCCATCCCTTTCGCGGGCCGCGGTCGCCAGGGCCCGCATGTCGGCGTCGCTGACATCGGCGACTGGTTCCGCGTCTTCGCCCATCTGCCTTGCATTGCGCCAGATGGCGTAGTTGCCGGCATAGGCCTCGACGCAGCCGCGCCGCCCGCAGCGACACAGCGCACCGTTTGGCTGATGGATCATGTGGCCGAACTCGCCGCCCGAGGAATGGGTGCCGGTAAACAGCTCGCCTTTCAGCACCAGGCCCATGCCGATGCCGTGCGACAGCAGGATGGCGATGAAATCGTCGCGGTAGCGATCGGGATCGCGCCAGCGCAGCGCGATCGCCATCATGTTGCAGTCGTTCTCCATGGTGGCGGGGATGCCGAACTCGGCTTCGAGTATGTCGGCGAAGGCGATGTCGGTGTGCGGGGTGATCGGCGACCACAGCATTGCGCGGGAACGGGTGTCGGTGATGCCCTGGATCGCCAACGCGATGCGGGCGACGCTGCGCATGTCGAGGTCCGGGTCTTCGAAGCGGCGCCGCACGATTGCCATGCATTCGCCGATCAGCGCGTCGCGCGGCATTGTCAGCGTGTCCAGCCGGCGCTGTTCCTCCGATATCACCTGGCCGGCGTAGTCGATGACGGCGACGGAGAGAAAATTCAGCGACAGCACCACGGTCATCACCGTCGCGGCTTCCGGATTGAGGCTGAGGCCGACCTGCGGCCGGCCGCGTTTGAGCGAAGCGGCCTCGCTTGGCTTGCTTTCGGCCAGGATGCCTTCGCCGATCAGGTCGGAGGAGATCGCCGATATGGTCGAGTGGCTTAGGCCCGTGGTCGCGGCGATCTCGGTACGTGACGGCTGTCCGGCTCGGCGTACGGCGGCGATCACCATCGCCCGGTTGCGCCGGCGCAAATCGTCGTGGCGGATTCCGACCGACATGTCCTCTTCAAGTCCTCCCGGTCGCCGCGGTTCTCCGTACCCCTCGAACGCTGTCGGCGACGCAGCCAAATACTGGCAGAAGCTGTCCACTCTGTCATTTATTTATTCCGGAGCTCGAAAAAAATTCGCGAGCACCTCAAAATCCATCAGAATCGATGTTGACAGCGTTCGGGCGTTGGATCAGTATTTTTTCGAGGCTCGAAAAAATAGAGCCTCTGTGCCGGCCTTCGGGTCAGTTTGGTCGCGCCATACGCGGCGCAGGGAGGATATTATGAAAAGATTCACAGCCGCCATCCTGGCGGGTGTCGCCATGTCGCTGACGCTCGCGTCGGTCGCACAGGCGAAGGACAAGGTCATCGGGGTTTCGTGGTCCAACTTCCAGGAAGAGCGCTGGAAGACCGACGAGGCCGCCATGAAGACGGCGATCGAGGCTGCCGGCGACAAGTACATCTCCGCCGACGCGCAGTCCAATCCCGGCAAGCAGCTGACCGATGTCGAGAGCCTGATCTCGCAGGGCGCCAATTCGCTGATCATCCTGGCGCAGGATGCCTCGGCCATCGGCCCGGCGGTACAGAAGGCGCTGGACGAAGGCATTCCGGTCGTCGGCTATGACCGGCTGATCGAGAACAAGGACGTCTTCTATCTGACCTTCGACAACAAGGAAGTCGGCCGCATGCAGGCCCGCGAAGTGTTCAAGGTCAAGCCGGAAGGCAACTATGTCTTCATCAAGGGTTCGGGCGCCGATCCGAATGCTGACTTCCTGTTCGCCGGCTCGATGGAAGTGCTCAAGGAAGCCATCGACAGCGGCAAGATCAAGAATGTCGGCGAGGCCTATACGGACGGCTGGCTGCCCGCCAACGCCCAGAAGAACATGGAACAGTTCCTGACCGCTAACGACAACAAGGTCGATGCCGTGGTCGCGGCCAATGACGGCACCGCCGGCGGCGTCGTCGCGGCGCTGACGGCGCAGGGACTTGCCGGCACCGTGCCGGTCTCGGGTCAGGACGGCGACCATGCAGCACTCAACCGCATCGCGCTCGGCACGCAGACCGTGTCGGTGTGGAAGGATGCGCGCGAACTCGGCAAGAATGCCGCCGAGATCGCCTCGCAGCTGGCCGACGGCAAGAAGACGGGCGACATTGCAGGCGCCAAGGACTTCACGACACCGGGCGGCAACACCGTCAAGTCGCTGTTCCTGACCCCGGTTGCCATCACCAAGGACAATCTCAACGTCGTCATCGACGCCGGCTGGATCAAGAAGGACGAAGTCTGCGCGGGCGTCGCCGCCGGCACCGTCGCGGCCTGCAACTAGAACTGGGATCTTTCTGCATTCTCAACGCCGCGGCCCAAAAGCCGCGGCGTTTTCTCAAAAAGATTTGTGTTTCCGCATCACGCGGATAGCTTCTAGGCTGGTTCCGGTATTCGCGTCAGACGGCCCGCCGGTTGGGAGAAAATCATGACCGACACGACGTCCAACCCACTTGCTGCAGATACCCCCGCGGACCAAGCGCGCGCGTCCGAACTGAGCGCTGTCGGACGCTTTCTCAAGGCAACCGAACTCGATACGCGCATGCTTGGCATGGTCGGTGCGTTGCTGGTCATCTGGGTCGGTATTCACATCCTGTCGGGCGGACTGTTCCTGACGCCGCGCAATCTCTGGAACCTGTCGGTGCAGACCTCCTCGGTCGCGATCATGGCAACCGGCATGGTGCTGGTCATCGTCATGCGCAACATCGACCTTTCGGTCGGTTCCGTCGAAGGCGTGATCGGTATGATCATGGGCGTGGCGCAAGCCGAATTCCTCATTCGCGTCATCGGCTTCCAGCTTGGAAATCCCTGGCTCTGGATCGTCGCCCTGGCCGCCGGCGCGGTGCTCGGTCTTGTGATCGGCGCCTTCCAGGGCTTCATCATCGCCTATCTCGAAGTTCCTGCCTTCATCGTGACGCTGGGCGGTCTGTTGGTCTGGCGCGGCATGGCATGGCTGATCACCAACGGGCGCACGGTCGCGCCGCTTGACGCTACGTTCCAGCTGATGGGCGGCGGGCCGCGGGGCTCCGTCGGCGCCACCGCCAGCTGGATCATCGGCATCGTCGCTTGCGTGGCTGTCGCTTTCGCGCTGCTGAACGGCCGGTCGCAGCGCAAACGGTTCAACTTTCCACTGCGCCCCGTCTGGGCCGAAACCTTCCTCGGTGTGGTCACCTGCGCTGCCATCCTTGGAGCCGTCTGGATCGCCAATTCCTATCCGTGGCCAATCGGCATCGTGCGCCAGTATGCGCAGCAGAACGGCATCACCATTCCCGAAGGCGGGCTGTTCATCGCCCACGGCATCGCCATACCGGTGCTGATGGCGGTCGCGGTCGGCATCGTCATGACCTTCATCACCAAGCGCACCCGTTTCGGTCGCTATGTCTTTGCCATCGGCGGCAATCCGGAGGCCGCCAATCTCGCCGGCATCAACACGCGCTGGGTGACCATGAAGGTGTTCATGATCATGGGCGTGCTGGCCGCGATCAGCGCGGCGATCTCGTCGGCCCGCCTCAACGCGGCGACCAATGCGCTGGGCACGTTGGACGAGTTGCTGGTGATCGCCGCCGCCGTCATCGGCGGCACCTCGCTTGCCGGTGGCTCCGGAACGGTGCTCGGCGCCATGCTCGGCGCGCTGCTCATGCAGTCGCTGCAGTCCGGCATGGTGCTGCTTGGCATCGACTCGCCGCTGCAGAGCATCGTCGTCGGCGCCGTGCTCGTCGTCGCGGTCTGGCTCGATACCGTCTATCGCAAGCGCGTCTAGGGAGGACAAGATCATGGCAGACAAGACCGCTCCCACCGGCACCGCGCTGATCGACATGCGCAACGTCTCGATCGCCTTTGGCGGCATTCGCGCCGTCGACGACGCCTCGATCGATCTTTTCCCCGGCGAGGTCGTGGCGCTGCTCGGCCACAATGGCGCCGGCAAGTCGACATTGATCAAGATCCTGTCCGGCGCCTACAAGCGCGATGCGGGCCAGATCTTCGTCAATGGCGAGGAGGCAGCTATCTCCAATCCGCGCGACGCCAAGAAATACGGCATCGAGACGATCTACCAGACGCTGGCGTTGGCCGACAATGTCGACGCCGCCGCCAATCTGTTCCTCGGCCGCGAGCTGATGACCGCCTGGGGCACGCTCGACGACGTTGCCATGGAGGCGGAGGCGCGCAAGGTGATGGGCCGGCTCAATCCGCGCTTCCAGCGCTTCAAGGAGCCGGTGATCAAGCTGTCGGGCGGCCAGCGGCAGTCGGTGGCGATCGCGCGCGCGATCCTGTTCAACGCGAGGATCCTGATCATGGACGAGCCGACGGCGGCGCTTGGCCCGCAGGAAACGGCGCAGGTCGGCGAACTGGTCAAGCAGCTCAAGTCCGACGGCATCGGCATCTTCCTGATCAGCCACGACATCCATGATGTGTTCGAACTTGCCGACCGGGTCTGCGTCATGAAGAACGGCCAGGTGGTCGGCACCGCCCGCACCAATGACGTGACCCAGGACGAGGTGCTCGGCATGATCATTCTGGGCAAATGCCCGCCCGGCGCGATCCCCGGACCGGGCGCGCTGAAGATCGCCGCTTGAGGCCTGCCGGTAGCGGTGCCAGCTGGCTGGACGAATATGCCGGGTCTCGGACCATCTGATGTGCCAGCCGTCAGGATGGCTTGGCCTTGCCATTGTGTTGGCACGGCGACTTGCCCATAAAGGCCCGACATGCCCAGGGATCGCATCATCCGTTGAAAAGGTTTTTTCCAATCGTCGCGTTCATCGCCGTCGCGCTGATCAGCATGACGATGGCGGGGTTTGCTTATTTCGCGACGCAAGAGGCCGCCCGCATCAAGTTCGAAGCGACAGCCGACGACGCGCTCAACCGGATCGAGAGCCGCATCGACCTCCACCTCTCGCTGCTGCGCTCGACGCAGGCCCTGTTCGATGCCCGCAACGGCAATATTTCCGGCAACGAGTTCAACGCGTTCTTCAAAGCGCTCGATGTCGACAGAAACTTTGCCGGCTTACGCGGCATCGGCTATCTCAGGCTGGCAAGGGCTGGAGACGAGGCGGCGATCGAACGCGATATGCCGCACGACCATGGCGTCAGCCATCCAATCTATCCTGATACCACGCAGCCCTGGCGCACCCCCGTCGTGCTGTTCGAGCCGCTGGATCCTTCCAACCAGACCAGCGTCGGCTACGACATGTTCAGTGAACCGGTGCGGCGCGCGGCGATCGAAAAAGCGATGTCGGACGACCAGCAGCACGCCAGCGGGCTGGTGCAGCTGGGTCAGGACACCGGTGCCGCGCAGACGTTCACCGGCTTCCTCGTCTTCGTTCGGCTCAATGTCGAAACCGCACCCGATGCCATCAATGCGCCCGGATCCTCCACAGCCGGTTTTCTCTATGCGGCCTTTCGAGCTCGCGACCTGTTCCAGACCGCGCTCAGCCGGTCACCGCTGCTGCCGGTCAACACGGAAATCTACGACGGCGACGGCGCCGTGAGCGGCGACAATCTGTTGTTCCGGTCTGAGACGCCACCGGCTTCGACCTTCGGGGACAGGCTGCTGGTCACACGCAAGATCATTGTGGCCGGGCGGCCATGGACTGTTCTGTTCCGGCCGACGAGCGCCTTCTCGCAGCCTTCGTCGCGCGCCATTCCGGTGATGCTGGGGCTGTTCGGCCTGCTGTTGGCCGGCGCCATCGCGCTGGTGGCGCGTTATCAGGAGCGGGCCTATGAGGCGGCGGCGCGCTTGCACGAGACGACGGAAAAGAGCCTGCTCGAAAAAGACCTGATGCTGCAGGAGATGAAGCATCGCATCAAGAATTCGATCACCAGGGTGCTGGCGATCGCGCGGCAGACGGCTTCGCGGGCCACCGACGTCAATGAGTTTTCCGCATCCTTCTCGGCCCGGCTCCAGGCGATGGCGGCGTCTCAGGACATGCTGACGCGCTCGCGCTGGCAGAAGGCCGATCTTGGCGATCTCTTGCGTATCGAGCTCGGCCAGGTGTTCGGCAAGGAACTGCCCGAAGGGCTGTTGTCAGGGCCGCAGGTGCTGCTCGACGAAACCACGACGCAAGCGCTCGGCCTGACCTTTCACGAACTGGCGACGAATGCGCTGAAATACGGCGAAGCCGGCAATTCGGCCAATTCGCTCAAGGGGGACTGGGCGCTGAAAGTGGACTGGTCGCTCGAAGGGCGCGGGCGTGACAGGACGCTGGCTCTCAACTGGCGCGAAACCGGGCAGAAGAAATTCGAAGCGCCCGCCAAGACCGGATTCGGTACCAAGCTGATAGACCTCAACGTCACGCGCGAATTGCGCGGCACGATCAAGCGTGATTTCCGGGCCAATGGGCTGAACGTGGAAATCAGAATCCCTCTGGCGAGCTGACGGCGATCGTCAGGCGGCCAGGATCAAGCATCCAAACATCGAAAATCCGGAGGCCGGCCGACCGGTCTCCGGATCAACGTTTCGATTATCGCCCGAACTAGTTGCAGCGAGCCGTGTAGATCCGGCCGCGATGATCGCGATACTGGCAATAGCCATTGCGCAGATTGCGCACCAGCAGGCCGGAACCGGCACCCACGGCCGCGCCGATCAGCGCGCCCTTGCCGCCGCCGACCAAGCCGCCGACACCGGCGCCAATCAAGCCGCCGCCAACCACGTCCTGTTCGGTCGAGGTGCAGCCACTGACCGCCACCACCGCAACCATGGCGATAATCATCTTCCGCATAGAGTCACTCCTCACTTTGTGTCCTCACTTTAATAAGCTCCAACCGCCATTTAGCATGAAATGGAGGCCTTTGCTGCTGCAATCTATTGTTGCCGAAGATAGTCTTTTTCTGGGCGCACCGTGTTCGACGCCATCACGACGCTGGAAATCGCCAGGGAAGCGTCGAGCGTGCCGTCCGGATGCACATTCCAGACGATCTGGTCATAGTCGTCTTCCAGAGCCGGATCGACCGAAAGGCACTTGCCCACGATATGCTGAGCCTGCCCCTGGACATCGCTCATCGCAAACGGCCGTTCGGCAATGCATTGGTCAGCGGTTTCGAAGACACTTACAGGAACCTGGAGTTCACGGCAGTCGGCCATCGTGTTCGAGCAGCCGATGACCAGCAACAATGCAGCGATGTGTTCCATGGCGGAAAAGTCCTCCCGCCATAGTAACGGTTCATATTGGACAAAGTTCCTGCATCGCAAGGCTTACCAGCTAATTAGGATGGGGCGGGCTGGGCGCGCCGGGCTTCGACGTCAGAAAGCCAACTGGAAGAGCACGGCTGCGAGTACAACCGCGGCCAGACCTAAGGCGAGAAGGCGCAGTGAGGCATGGGGGACAGGTGGTACGGACGCCTCGGAGTCCTCAAACTCGCCCATGGAGATACGAGCGGCCTGTTCCAGTCTGTTCATATCGGCAACCGTCAAGGCATTCCTCCCGCACCATGCTGCAAGTCCTGCCGCGGCAATGTCCGGCGATGCAACAGGTTCCAGCGGTATCTGGGAAAAACAGCATCCGCTTTTATGGTGAACACCCGGTTAAGGATCGGCGTCGGTCGCTCATTCCGTCTCGAAATTGCCCCGTGGAACGACAAGGCGGTATTCGAGGCGACCAGCCTCGATTTCAAGCGTCGCCGTGCCGTTCAGCGACGCCGGCACGACCCGTTCAAGCGCGACGCTGCCGAAGCGCTTCTCGCTACGCGTGATATCATTGGCTCCGATCGTCTCGGCCCATGTCAGAGACAGGGAGGTCCCGGTGTCGGCCGCAGGCAGGCTGGCTGTAACCTCGACGAACCCATCCGGCCGCGACAAGGCGCCATAGCTCACCGAGTTGACGGCGAGTTCATGCATGGCGAGGCCGATATGCAGGGCAGCGTTCGGATTGAGATAGGGGTTTGCCCCCTGAAAACGCAGGCTGCGCACCGGATCTCCGCCGTAGCGGCCAACCTGGCCCGATACCAGTTCGCGAAGTGCGGCGCCTCTCCAATTGGAGGAGGTCACGAGATCCTGGGACGAAGCCAGCGATTGCAGCCGGCCGCGGAAGCGTGTCAGGAAATCACCGATGCTGTCGGAGTAGCGCCCGGTCTGGGTGGCTATGCTTTGAATGATCGCCAGCAGATTCTTCGAGCGATGACTGACTTCGCGCAGCAGCGTCGTCAGGGTCTGCTCACGGCGTTTCTGCTCGGTCGTCTCGACCATGGTGGTGACGACGCCTTGCACCGTGCCGCCATCGCCGTGGTCGGCATCGATCCAGACTTGGAACCAGCGGATGCCATCCTCGACGGGAACGCTGATCTCGAGACGTTGCGGGTTGCCGGATGCAATGACGTCGCGCTTGGCCGCGCCAATGCGGTCGGCCTGCGCCGCCGGCAGGATGCCGTTGCTGTCGGCGGTGTCGGAAACCCAGGGCGCGCGCATGTTGCGCGCCCATACGGTTTTCATCTCGCGATCCTGATAGAGAACGGAAATGCCGGCATTGTGCAAGGCGTGGAGAAGAGCCCGGCCAAGCTGCATACCGCTTTCGGCAGGATGCAGGGCGATGACTTCATCGCTTTGCACGTCGTCCTTCCTATCTCCGGTTCTGGAACGCATCGGCCAAACTGTCCACCCAACTCAGGCTGAACGGCTCACTGTTGAATGGGTTCCAAAAGAGATTCCCGAAACCAGCCTCCAAAAGCGGTCCGCCGGACAGTGCCCTTTGCAGGATACCGCCCGGCGGTGACTGGAAACCGTTTGAGGGGTGCGGCTTCCAGTGTTCGCTCGGATGATCGCTCGGCCCTCACGCCCGTCTGAATAGGCCCGCAAGAAGCGAAATGATCAGGAAAGCGAGAAAGATGAAAAACAATATCTGCGCTATGCCAGCAGACGTACCGGCGATGCCGCCGAAACCAAGCGCGCCGGCGATGATTGCCACGACGAGAAATACGAGCGCCCAGTAAAGCATGGTCCATCTCCTTCGAATGGTGCGATGAAAACGTGGGTAGATGCGGTTTGTTCCACCCTTTGCCGAAAAAGACGATGCTTGCAAATCGTTCGAAGCCGGAGGTGCGGGAATTTCGCCGATGATGAATCCGGCTCGCCACAAAGCCGCCCGATGTATCGCATCGGGCGGTCCTCAATGTCGTGCCGGCAGGACGTGCCGCGAGTCTAGGCGGCGGCTTTTGCCTGGCGATCGAAGAACAGCGCCTGGCTGATCAGCGCCTTGACCATATCGGGATTGAACGGCTTGGTGACCAGGAAGGCCGGTTCGGGACGTTCGCCGGTCAACAGACGCTCGGGAAAGGCGGTGATGAAGATGACCGGCACCGATGTCGACGACAGGATCTCGTTTACCGCCTCGATGCCCGAACTGCCGTCGGCGAGCTGGATGTCGGCCAGCACCATCTTTGGCCGTGTCTTGCCGAACATCATCACCGCCTCGGCATGGGTGCGCGCCGTTCCGACGACGCGGTGCCCGAGGCTCTCGACCATTTCCTCTATATCCATGGCGATTAGCGGTTCATCCTCGATGATCAGCACGTCGGTTGCCACCTGGCGGGAAATCTCGTTGCTTGCCTGGGCAAGCAGCTCGGAAAACTCCTGGTCGCCGACATCGAGAATCTCCGCCGCCTCGTCCTCGCTGAAACCTTCGACGGCGACGAGCAGGAAGGCCTGGCGGGGGAGCGGCGCTATAGCATTCAGATTGGCGGCGGCGCGCTGTTCCCATGCCGACTGCACCTGCTCCTGCGGGACGCGGATGGCGACCGATGTGAACAGCTTGGCGAAAACCTTGTACAGCGCGATACGATCGCTCGATGCCTCGGGGAAGATATCGACATCGGCGATAATGGCTTCGAGCATCGCGGCGACCAGCGCGTCGCCACTCTCCTGCGATCCGGAAACGGCCCGCGAGAAGCGGCGCAGGAACGGCAGATGTGGTGCGATGGTGGCGGATAAGCTCATGATAGGACGTCTCCCTCAGAATGACGTAATTGCATAGATTGCAGGTTAAGCTGATTGCAACCCCGGTCAAACAACGCTGGTCCTGAGAAAAAGTTCCGATCTCGATGGAACTAATGCGGGCAGACGGCGTTTAGGCGCCGGGATGGGCAACCAGACGAGGGTGCCGCTTGCGTTTTGTTGAGTCTGTTGTGAGCGGCTTGGGTTCTGGGAATACAAGGGCAAAATGAAGGATATGACGAAAGATATTCTAGCTGGCGCCGCGGGGAGGCGCCGGAACGGTTCTGGTGACGCCCTCGGGCCGAACTCCGAAATCGGACGCAAACTCAAACAATATTACGACGAGCTGGTCTCCGACGATGTGCCGGATCGCTTCGCCCAGTTGCTCAGCCAACTGGAACAGGCCGAACCCGCACAGAAGAAGGACTGAGGCATGGCAGCGGTCTCCCAAGGCTTCAAGACCGATTTGCTTGGGGCGATCCCGAGCTTGCGCGCCTTTGCCGTGTCGTTGACGCAGAATGCCGACAAAGCGGACGACCTCGTCCAGGAAACGCTGGTCAAGGCATGGGACAAGCATGAGAGCTTCCAGCCCGGCACCAATCTCAAGGCATGGCTTTTCACGATCCTGCGCAATGAATTCTATTCGCAGATGCGCAAACGCGGGCGCGAAGTGCAAGACAGCGACGGCATCATGACGGCCAGGCTTGCCGTTCATCCGGCCCAGCATGGCCAGCTCGATCTGAAGGATTTTCGCGGCGCCCTTGAACAATTGCCGGAGGACCAGCGCGAAGCCATCATCCTTATCGGTGCGTCGGGTTTCTCCTACGAGGAGGCGGCCGAGATTTGCGGTTGCGCGGTCGGGACGATCAAGAGCCGCGTCAGCCGGGCCCGCACGCGCCTGCAGGAGATCCTGAAAATATCGGGCGAAGACGAGTATGGTCCGGATGCGATTTCGGCCCAGGTAACGGGCTCGCCAGCCAGCTGACCCGCGATCGCCAGGCGCGGGTCGAAATCTTGTCTCAACCGGGAGCAGAACGTCCGCAGGCCGCCGCCACCGCCTGCACGAGGTCTTCGCCCGAATAGGGTTTGCCGACCAGCCTGACACCCGGAAACGATGCCTTGATTTCATCGGCATCCGAATAGCCCGACGCGAACACGAAAGGAACGCCCGCCGCGCGCAGCCCCGACGCGAAATCGAGTGTCGAGGCGCCGCCCAGCATGAGGTCGACGATGGCCGCATCGAATTGCAAGGCGACCTCCCGGCCATCGACCTCGGTCAGATCGCGCGCGATCACCACCTCACCGGCGCCGTGGTCACGGCAAAGCTGCTCGACATCCATGGCGATAAGAAATTCGTCCTCCAGGACGAGAATCCGCAATCCGTCGAGCAATGTGGGCACAGGCAAGGACTCCTTGAAACGCATAGACTCATGATCGCTAATCGGCGTGCTGTCATTTAAAAAAGACATGTGGCAGGCGGCGGAACCTCAATCCTTGCAACGCGTTGAAATGCAGCTCTTCCAAAGAGCGGGCTTTCGAAGAGGGGTCGAAATGTCAGCGCAGGACAATCGCGCTTTCTCCAGCCGCCAGTATCCTTGCGAGAACTGCCCGTTGCGGCCGCCGGCCGCTGATCTGACGAAGCGCTTTTTTTACTATGTCGGCGGACAGGGTGCGCGCGGACGCGTTTTCGGCTAGTTTGCCCCTGGTGTCGGAACCTTGAGACACGCGGCGCGTTTGAAACCAAGCAATCACAAGGAGTTAAGCAATGGCAACTGCCGCAGGAAAGACCGCAAACGACGCCCGTGCGAATGCGGACCTCGAAGCCGACATCAGGCAGCTGAAGGCCGATATCGACAAGCTCACCAAGCAGTTGGCCAAGACCGGGGAGCATGGCTATGGCACGGCCCGCCGCGCGGCCACCGAAGGGGTCGAGCAACTGCGTGCGCAAGGCGAAGCCGCCTTTGACAGTCTGCGCAGCAACGCCAAGGACATCGAAGCTCAGATGATGGCCAGCGTGCGCGAAAAGCCGGTGACGTCACTGGCGATCGCTGCCGGCGTCGGCTTCCTCTTCGCGCTCCTCGCGCGTCGCTAATCGCATCCTCGGATGGGAATGCTCGCATCCCTGATTTCCGGCCTGGCGTCGGGCGAAATCGTTGCCGCCATGCGCCGGGCGCGCACGGCGGCAATCGTCTATGGGATCGCCATAACGGCAGCGCTCTGTGGTCTCGGCTTTCTGGTCGGGGCAGCCTATATCTGGGCGGCGACGCGCTACGGGTCGCTTGCCGCCGCGCTAGGCTTTGGCGCCGGTTTCCTGGTGCTTGCCGGGCTGATCCTGCTGATTTACCTGATATCCGCGGGCTCGCGCGCTCGGCGCCGGGCGCAGCGCCGCAATGCCGACATGAAAGCAATCGGCATCACCGCCGCATTGGCTGTGCTGCCGATGCTGCTCAAGGGAAAGGGCGGTCTCGGTGTCATTCTGGGTCCGGCCGTGGCGCTCGCGGCTTACGCGATCTACCGCGAGAATGTGAAATCCGACGATCCAGATGAGAGCGAGCGGAAATAGGTCGTTTTCCTCTTTGACCAGGATTTCTGGACAAACGGAAACCGTTTGGCCGCGAAAACCAGGTTTCCACTTTTCGGGGATCATGGTCTGTCACTTCGACGGATCCTCCAGCGGCATCGATATTTCGGCAAACACGCCTTCCGGCCGGAACTCATGGGTCACTTCGCTGGAAATGACCTTGGCAAGGCCGCGGCGGATGAGGATCGAGCCGAAGCCGTGCCGCTCCGGCGGAGCGACTTGCGGGCCGCCGCTTTCGCGCCAGGTCAGCACAAGGCGTCGGGCACCCTTCCTGCCTCGCGTCCTCCAGTCGAGATCAACCTTGCCCGATGCCACCGACAGCGATCCATATTGCAGCGCATTGCTGCCCAGTTCATGCAGGATCAGGCCAAGACCGACAGCCTGGTCGGGCGACAGCAGCAAATCGTCGCCGGAGATCGTCATGCGCGGCTGCGCTGCCGTTTCGAAAGGCCTGACCTCGATCTTGACGAGTTCACGAATGCCGATGCCGCGCCACTCGCGGTCCGACAACAAATTGTGGGCGATGCCCAGGGCCTGAAGCCGGGCGCCGAAGGCTTCGAGGAATTCGCTCGGCTGGCGGGCATGGCGCACGGTCTGCGTCGCCAGTGCCTGGACCGTCGCCAACGTGTTCTTGACGCGGTGGTTGACCTCACGCAGCAGCAGCCGTTGCCGCTCGTCGCCAAGCTTGCGCTCTGATATGTCGTAGTTGACGCCGAAGATCAGCGTCGGCTTGCCGTCGCCGCCGCGCTCGATGACGCGGCCACGCGTGGCGAGCCAGCGTGGCGGATGAAAGCCCTTCACCCGGTATTCGCCGAAATAGTCGTCGCTGCCGGTCAAGACATCGCGAAAGCGGGTTTTGCTCTGATAGACGTCGCGCGGATCGATGGCGGTGAGGATGTCGCGTGCCCGCAGCCGGTTCGAGCGCGGCAGGTTGAACAGTTCCGACAGCAAGGCGTCGCATTCGATGATGTCGGTGCGGATGTCCCACGCCCAGCTGGCGAGCGACGCCGCATCGAGCGCGATGGCGCGCCGCTTTTCCTCACGCGCCAGTGCAGCCTCGGCGATGGCACCGCTGCGGGTGGCGTCCTTCAAGGTGAAAAGGCTGGCGGCGAGGCCGGCGAGCGCCTTCAACTGGTCGAGTTCGGCGCGGGATGGAAAGGCATGCGGCTTGCGATCGAGCACGCACAGCGTGCCGATGTGGGCACCTGCGGCGATCATCGGCGCGCCGGCATAGAAGCGGACATGTTGCTTGCCGGTGACCAGCGGGTTGGCCCTGAAACGGGGGTCCATCGTTGCGTCCGCGATCACAATCGGTTCGTTGCCGGCGGCAATCGCATGGGCGAAGAAGGAGGCGTCGGTCGCGGCTTCGGTCTCGTCCAGGCCGAAGCAGGATTTGAACCATTGCCGCCCATGGTCGACGAGCGTGACCAGGGCGATCGGCACCCGCATCACCGCCGCGGCAAGGCTGCTGATGCGGTCGAAATCCGGGTCGGCCGCAATATCCAGTATCTCCAGCCCATGCAGCACCGCCAGCCGGTCTTCGTCCTCGACCGCGCGCGCAACTTCGGCCGGCAAATCCGGCACTATCTCCGCCTTGCTATTCACCCAAGTCCCCAATGCCCGGTCTTCGTCTTCGCCCCGCGCTGTCTTCGTCGACCCGGAACCATCCTAGCGAGGAACCGTTACCTGACAATATTGTGCCGGACCCGTCACCTGGCGCAAAACGCGATAGGGACCGACCATGCCCAAGATCATTCCCGAAAACAAAGCGCGTCAGGGGCGATGGGGCTGGCACGGCCTGCGCATTTTGATTGCCGCGCTGTTGCTGGCCTTCGCCGCCTGGGGCATCGCCGAGATCTATGGTGAAATTGTCAAGACGCCGGCGACAGAGCAAGGAAGTGCGCCGAGCGGCTAGATTTTCGGGCTTCCTGGTTAGAGATCGCATCAGGCGGCCTTTGCCTCGGCGACGCTGGCCGGCACCAGCACATTCAGTGCGCCAGGGTGGATTTCGATCGTCGTTTCACGGTCGAGACGGACCAGTTCTCCATCCATCACGGCGCGAAACTTGCTGCTCCCCGAATGGATTTTCAGGACCGTTTTGCTCGCCTGATGGATTTCGACATGTTCGTTGTCGCGCCATTTGCCGCGCGCCATGTTGAAGAAGAATTTGACCAGTTCGGCGCGCTGCCGCGCCACCGTGACATAGACGCCAAGCACACCGCCCGCCGGGTTGTCGGCGTAGGGCAAGTGGCCTTCGCCGAACAGATTGTTGGTGATGCCGATGCCGGTAATGCGGGCCGCCATCTCGGCTTCGCCGATGCTGAGCGTCACGTTCATCGCCGGTGGATTTTTGATCGTCACCCAAGCCGCCCTGACCGAGGCACGGATCTTTCCCAGCCGCGAACCGAACTCCATTTTTTGGCGCAGTTGCACCATCTTCGCATGCATGCCGATCGAGAACTGGTGGATGAAGGGTCGGCCGTTGGCAGTCGCCATGTCAACCGCGATGATTTCGCCGTCGGCGAAGGATTTGAGCGCGGCATCGAGCGACTGCGGAATACCCAGCCCGCGTGCGAACAGGTTCATGGTGCCGGCCGGCAATATGGCGAGCGCCTTCTTCGTGCCCATTAGCCGAGCAGCCGCGGCGGAAATGGTCCCGTCGCCGCCACCGGCCAGCACGACATCGACGGAGCGGCGTGAAGCCGCGCCGTCGAGCGTTTCCACCACATCCTTGCCTGCGACAATCTCGATGCTGAGAGAGTGACCTGCCGTCTCCAGCGTCTGATGCATCCTGTCGGAGAAAGCGGCAAGGTCAGTTGTGCGTAAGGTGCCACCATCCCGGTTCAGCACCGCCGCGAATTTCATGCCCGCTCCCGTCATTAGGTTGGACCGGGACAGACCCAGCCGCAGGCTGAAACGCGGCGAAGCGGGAAAGGTTCCGCTCGAGAGCAATTGACATTCGCTCGGGTCGCTCTGCGACCAAGGTTACATCGCTCGGTGCTTTCTGGCACGGACGCCCGCGCTTTTTGTCGGAACAACAGCATGCTCACGACGTTGTGAAGCTGTAAAAGACGCCGCGTCCGATCTCCTTTTAGCGATGAGCGCGGCGTGCACGAAATCAGGCACGAGGAGAGAACATCATGACCCGCAACCTCTTAGCCACGACCGCACTCGCAGCGCTGGTCGCGACCGGGGCCTACGCGCAGAGTACGACAACCCCGGCACCTGCGGATGCACCTGCCGTACAGGAGCCGGCCGCTCCGGTAGTGCGCGCGGAAGGCAGCATCGTCACCAACATCGTCGGTGAATCCGTCTACAACGGCACCGGCGACGATGCCGAGAACATCGGCAAGGTCACTGACGTCGTCTTCGACAAGGATGGGCAGGCGAAATCCGTCATCATCGGCGTCGGCGGTTTTCTGGGTGTCGGAGCGAAGAACGTCGCTTTCGACTACGACAAGCTGCAATGGGCCGAAAAGAACGGCGACCGCTGGCTGGTTGCCCCGACGACCAAGGACGAGCTGACGGCGCAGGCAGAATTCGATAGCAAGCCTTACGCTCCTGCACCTGCCGCATCGACCGCGGCGCCAACAGCACCCGCGACGACGGATACCGCGCAAAAGCCTGTCGACATGAACGCCGCTCCGACGGAACCGGTGAAGCGCGCCGACGGCAACCTTGCCACCAACATCCTCGGCGAAACCGTCTACAACGGCACCGGCGATGACGCGCAGAACATCGGCAGCGTCAACGATATCGTTCTGACCAAGGAAGGCAAAGCGCAGTCCCTGATCATCGGCGTCGGCGGATTCCTCGGTATAGGGGCCAAGAACGTCGCCTATGATTTCAACAAGGCCAAATGGGCCGAGAAGAATGGCGATCGCTGGCTGGTGGCCCAGACCACCAAGGAAGAGCTGGAGGCGCAGCCGGATTTCGACCGCAAGGCCTATGATCCGCTACCGGCAACGACGGCTTCCAATGCGCCGCCAGCAACCGCACCGGCCGCCGCACCTTCTGCCACGACCGCTCCGGCGGACAAGACCGCGGCTGTTCCGACGGCTCCTGACCAGACACAGACCGCAGCCATCGACAAGTCCGCGCTGACCGAAATGCCGGTTGGTGAGATCCGCGCCGACGATCTGAAGGGCACCACCGTCTACGGTGCCAACGATGCCAAGGTCGGCGTGATCGGCGACGTCGTCTTGACCCCCGACAAAAAACCCGATGCCGTGATCGTCGATGTCGGCGGCTTCCTCGGCATTGGCGCGAAGGAAGTCGCGGTCGGTATGGATAATCTCAAATTCATGACCGACAAGGACGGCAACAAGTATCTCTACACGACCTTCACCAAGGAACAGCTCGAGGCTCAAACCGCCTATGAAAAGGGCAGCTATGCCGAGAAGCGCGATCAGCAGCGCATGATTGTGCGGTAGCTCGGTTCAGTCTTGAAGAAGGTCCGCCCCGGCAACGGCGCGGACCTTTTTCATGTCAGGCGCGGAGGGAGACCGGCGGCGCGGCCCGCAATTCCGTGCTCGGTGAGTTCGGCCAGTGCCAGCGACTGGTCGAGATGTTCGGCACGCCAGGCAAGCAGCCGTTCGGCAAACTCCAGCCGCACGGCGAGATGCTTTGGGGAGGCCGCGAGATTGTGCAGTTCGCCCGGATCGCTTTCCAGATCGAAGAGCAGCGGCGGCAGGCCACCACCGAAATGCACATATTTGAATCTTTTCGTGCGGATGACGGCGAGATTGCACTGGCGTGAGGCGATGCCGAAATGGCGTTCGGCCTCACCTTCGGCAACCGAGCGGAAGTCGAACTCCCAATGCGCGGCATCGCGCCAGGCTGCAGGGTTCTTGCCGTCCAGGAACGGCCTCAGCGAATGGCCGTCGAGGTGCGGCGCGGGATCCTCGCCGAGCAGGTCGAGAAGCGTCGGCACTAGGTCCACCGCTTCGGAGAAGCGGTCGACGCTGCCGCCGGCCGCCTTGCGGTGTCGCGGATCGCGGACGATCAGCGGAATGTGGTAGCTGCCGTCGAAGTAGCCGCCCTTGCCCAGCATGAAATGGTCGCCCATCATCTCGGCATGGTCCGATGTCAGCACGATGATGGTGTCGTCCCACGCGCCCGCGGCCTTGACCGCTTGCCAGACGCGGCCGAGCTGCGCGTCGACCTCGGAGATCATGCCGTAATAGATCGCGCGGAGGCGGCGAAAGTCTTCATTGCTCCAGTCATGCACCATGCCACTGGCGTCGGGACGGAACTTGGCCTGCTTCTGCCGGCCGAGGTCATAGGCGAGATAGGGATGGCTTTCCGCCTCTGTCTGCCAGCTTGCCGCGCGCTGGAAGGCGGGACCGTCTGCTGATTCATACAGCGTGTTGTAGGGCTCCGGTACGATGAAGGGCGGGTGCGGGCTGATGAAGGACAGATGCGCGAACCAAGGTGATGCGTGCTCCTGCTCGCCGAGCCAGCGCGTGAATTCGCGGGTCAGGAACGCGGCCGGCGTTTCGTCCTCGGAATAGATGGGCGGCGCGTTGCTGACGCCGGCACCGGCCTTGCCGTCGGTCACCGGGCGGTGGATGTCGGGAGATCCGGCGCTGGTGTCGATACCTCGCTGCTTCAGCCAGGACAGCCACTGCTTCTGATGCTCAGGCAGCAACTGGCGCACCGTAAAGCCCGGCAGCACGCCTTCATAGCTTTGCAGCCGAGGGTCGCCCGGCGCCAGCAAACGTGGATCGAGCGACACGTCGGTGTAGCCGAACAGCGTCGGATCATAGCCAAGGCCGCGGGCATGCAGCGCGATGTTGCCGTGACGGGCGTCGAGCGGCGTCCCATTGCGGCAGACGCGGTTGTTCATCTGGTAGAGGCCGGTGTAGAGGCACGCGCGAGCCGGCGAGCAGGGCGCAGCACCACCATAGTGCCGCTTGAACAGCACTCCCTCCGCGGCGAGCGCATCGGCATTCGGCGTCTTCACAAGCGGATGGCCCGCGGCCGACAGACAATCGCCGCGCCACTGGTCGCATGTGATCAGCAGAATGTTAGGCCGCCTGGCTTTTCCAGTCATTCGCGATACCCTTGTCGCTGGATGGTCGAACGCCGCTCATGGAACCGAATTCCGGCGACGGCGCAAGTTTGTCTCGCGAGTCATTTGGTGAACAAACCTCTTTCCTTTGTTCACTTTTACAGCACAGTCCATTCTGTGTTTGCCGTCTTTGCCCAAAGCGCTCGCATCCTCATATTGGCGTGGACAGCGGCGAGGCCGCACAAGCACCAAGAGAAGGAGCAAGACAATGCTCGACCAGATCAAGGGCCTGCATCACGTCACATCGATGGCCAGGGATGCCCGGCAGAACAATGAGTTCTTCACCCAAAAGCTTGGCCAGCGCCGGGTCAAGAAGACCGTCAATTTCGACGCGCCCGATGTCTACCACCTCTACTATGGCGACGAGTCCGGGACGCCCGGTTCGGTGATGACCTATTTCCCGTTCCCCAACATCGGCAAAGGCCGTCATGGCGTCGGCGAAGTCGGCACCACGGTCTATTCGGTGCCCGAAGGTACGCTTGCCTACTGGGAAAAGCGTTTTGCCGATGAAGGCGTCACCGGCGTGTCGCGCGAAGAGGCATTCGGCGAGAAGCGTCTGGCCTTTGCTGGTCCCGATGGCGACGGTTTCGCGCTGGTCGAGGACAAGGCAGACGGCAGAGCGCCATGGGCGAAAGGCGGCATCCCCGTTGATGAGGCGATCCGCGGCTTCCATTCCGTGTCGCTCCGGCTGAAGGATGGCGGCGCTACCGAGGAGCTTTTGAAATTCATGGGCTACGAGGAGATCGAGAAATCAGGCAATGTCAGGCGGCTCGCTGTGAAGAACGGCAACGGCGCCGACGTCGTCGATATCGAATCGCTGCCGACCACGGCCTTCGCCGATCTCGGCGCTGGCTCCGTCCACCATGTCGCCTTCGCCGTCGAGAACCGCGCCAAGCAGCTCGAAGTGCGCAAGGCGTTGATGGACACTGGCTATGGAGTGACGCCGGTGATCGACCGCGATTATTTCTGGGCAATCTATTTCCGCACGCCGGGTGGCGTGCTGTTCGAAGTCGCCACCAACGAGCCGGGTTTCGATCGCGATGAGGATACCGCTCATCTCGGCGAGGCGCTGAAGCTGCCGACGCAGCACCAGCACCTGCGACCCTATCTCGAACAGCATCTGCAGAAGCTGGAAGGCTAGACCATGAGCAAGGACGCGTACATCCACAAGCTGCTGCCCGGTTCGCCGGGCGGTCCGCTGCTGTTCGTCTTCCATGGCACGGGGGCCGATGAGAACCAGCTTCTGTCGCTGGGGCGCGATCTCGCGCCGCGGGCAACCATCATCTCGCCGCGCGGCGATGTGTCGGAACAAGGTGCCGCGCGCTTCTTTCGTCGCACTGGCGAAGGCGTCTACGACATGGACGATCTGGCGCGGGCGACGGACAAGATGGCGGGCTTCGTCAAGGCGCATGTCGAGGCGGCGAAGCCATCGGCCGCGCTCGGCCTCGGCTACTCCAACGGCGCCAATATCCTGGCCTCGGTGGTGTTTGCGGCGCCGGCGCAGTTCGACGCTTCGGTGCTGATGCATCCGCTGATCCCGTTCGAACCGGAGGTCAAGGGCAGCCTTGCCGGCCGTCACATTCTCGTGACCGCCGGCAAGCGCGATCCGATCAGCCCGCCGAACCTGACGACGCGGCTCGAAGCCTATTTGCGTGCCGATGGCGCCGATGTCACAGTGGAGTGGCATGAAGGCGGGCACGAGGTGCGGCCAAACGAGATCGAGGCGGCACGGCGGCTCTTTGCCGGTGCTGCCCAAGGAGTATAGCGATGCCGGATCAACTGCCTGAGATCGAACTGGAGGATCGCGGTTCCAAGGGTCGCTACGTCCTTCGCGGGCCCGGTGGCGCCGAAGCAGAGATGACCTTCACCAAGATCGGCGAGCACCAGATCATCATCGATCACACAGAGGTACCAGACGCGTTTCGCGGCCAGGGTGCCGGGCTTCGGCTCGTCACCCGCGCCGTCGAGGATGCGCGCGCGGCGGGGAAAAAGATCATTCCGCTCTGCCCGTTCGCCAACGCCCAATTCCGCCGCCACAAGGAATGGGCCGACGTGCTGAAGCAGTAGGGATTTTGGCGTTCGCAAACGGCGCGGCAGGCGGCTGCGGTCTCACCGGGGTGGCTTTGGCATTTGCCCGGGTGGCGCATCCTGCCTAAGTAGATATGATCTATCGCAGCCACCTTGCCGACAAACGAATCGAATGATCCCCCATGACCGAAACCGACCTCGTTCCCGTCTTCGACGGCCACAACGATACGTTGCTCAGACTCTATCAGTCGAAAGACACCGACGTCGAAAAGCTGTTCATAGAGGGGAAATCAGGCGGCCATATCGACCTGCCGCGTGCCAAGGCCGGTGGCTTTGCCGGCGGGATGTTCGCCGTCTTTCCGCCGCCTGTCGAGAAATCCAGGCGCAGCGCCGTGCCCTTGGCGCCGAGCCATGCCGAGCCGCTGCCGCCCGAGGTTCCGCGCAATGACGCGCTGACCTCGACGATTGCGATGGCCTCGATCCTATTCCGGCTGGAACGGGCCGGAGCGCTCACCGTCTGCCGCAGCGCCGGCGACGTGCGCAACGCCATGGCGCAAGGCTCGATCGCGGCGGTGTTCCACATCGAAGGGGTCGAGGCGATCGATCCCGAACTCACCATGCTCGACGTGCTGCACGCCGCCGGCTTGCGCTCGCTCGGCATCGTCTGGAGCCGGCCCAATGCCTTCGGTCACGGCGTGCCGTTCCGCTTTCCGTCCTCGCCCGACACCGGGCCCGGCCTGACCGATGCCGGCAAGGCGCTGGTCAAGGCCTGCAACCAGCTGAAGATCATGGTCGACCTGTCGCATCTCAACGAGAAGGGCTTTCGCGATGTCGCCGCGCTCAGCGATGCGCCGCTGGTCGCCACCCATTCCAACGTGCATGCGATCTGCGGTCATTCGCGCAATCTCACCGACTGGCAGCTCGGCGCGATCCGTGAGTCCGGCGGCATGGTCGGGCTGAATTTCGCCACCGGCTTCTTGCGCGAGGACGGGCGCATGAATGCCGACACCAGCCTCGACATCATGGTGCGCCACGTCGATTCCCTGCTGCAGGCGCTGGGGGAAGATGGCGTCGGCCTCGGCTCCGATTTCGACGGCGCCATGATCCCGGCCGTGATCGGCGACGTTGCCGGCCTGCCGAAGCTGCTCGATGCATTGGCCGCGCGTGGCTTCGGCCGCGCGCTGATCGAGAAGATCGCCTATCGCAACTGGCTCAACATGCTGGAAAAAACGATAGGTTAGGACGACCTATTGGAAGCCCATGCGCTTAAGCCAGTCCCTGCCGACGCCGCGAACGCGGATGATCGGCAGCGGATCTTCCGAATCGAGCCGTGCGCAGATGCGGTAGACTTCGAGTGTCTCGGCGTTCATCTCGTCGCGCTTGTAGAAAAACATGGCCGCGGCATAGCGCGTGCGGCCTGACCATTTTTCGCCGAGCGGCGTGTTGACCAGCTCCCACTGTTCGGCTGCTTCCCCGTCTCCATCCAGCTTGTCGGCTTCGTCGGTCATGATCAGAAGTCCGCCGGCGGGTTGGCAGTGCGGCGGTCGAGCTTGACGAACGGCCGCGCCACCACCTTGGCTCGCTTCATCAGCTTCTGATACCGCAGCTCGCGCATCGCGTAAATCTCAACCCAGAGATCCTCGACCATGGTATCACCATATGGCCGCGCCAGCGAGGCGATGGCGATGTTGCGCTTGGCCATCGGCGACCACATGGCGGCGCTGACAAGGCCGACCTCCTGAGTCTTCTTGTGGTAGACGATGGCCTGTTCGGCCGGGATGTTGCCTTCGATCTCCAGCCCGACCAGTACATAACGCAATTTGCGTTTCGCTCTCGCCTCGAGGATGGCGCGGCGGCCGTTGAAATGGCCCTTTTCCAGATCGATCATGAAGCCAAGCCCGATCTCGTCGGGCATGCGCAAGCGGTCTGTGCGGATGGCGTGCTCGGCTGTGGTGAAATCCGTATTGGCAACGATCAGCCCGGCCTCGAGACGCGCGCGGTTGAGCGCGGTGTAACCGATAGCGCGAATGCCGCGCGGTTCGCCCGCAATCATCAACCGGTCCCACAGGCTCAGCGCTTTGCCGTTCGGCACGAACAGTTCGTAACCGAGATCGCCGGTGAAGCCGGTGCGCGAAATGCTGACGGCACCGCCATCATGCGGGAAGTCGGCGAGGTCGAATATTTTCAGCCGCTCGACGCCGGCGAAGCCGGCATCGCGCAACACGGCAAAGGAGGTCGGGCCTTGCAAAGCGAGGCCAGCGACGGCCTCGGTTTCTTCCTCGACCGTGACGTTGAATCCAATGGCGCTGTCGAGCAGCCACGGCAGGTGCCGCTCCTGCGAACAGAGGCGGAAGTGGGTCGGCGACAGCCTAAACAGCGTGCCGTCGTCGAGGACAAAGCCCTCATCGTCGCACCAGGCGGTGTAGTGGACGCGGCCGGGCTTGAGCTTGGTGACGTCGCGCAGCGTGACACGATCGAGCAAGGCTTCGGCGTCCGGACCCTCGATCCGATATTTGGTCATCGGCGAAATGTCGAACAGCGCCGCCTGGCTGCGGATGGCGAAATATTCGAGCTCCTCGTCCCACAGCGAATGCGGGGCGCGGTAGCCGGCCCAATTGTACCAGTCCTGGGTTCTGGCCAGCGCATCGATGCGCGGCTGGAACGGCGTGCCCAGACGCAGCGTGCGGAAATGAGCCTGTGCGGCTGCTCGATCGGAAGCGGCTGCACCGGCTGTCTTTGCCATGGGCTTCTTTCTGTTTGCCTGAACCATGGCCTATCCCTTCATCGCAATGATTCGCCGCGCGGCGTTGAGGCCAGGAGCGCCGGAAACGCCGCCGCCGGGATGCGAGCCGGCGCCAGCCAGGAACAGCCCTTCGACCGGCGTATCGTAGCCGGACCAGCCGGACACGGGGCGCGAGACCAGCATCTGATCGGCCTGCAATTCGCCGTGATGCCAGTGGCCGCCCGGCATGCGGTAGCGCGTCTCGATGTCGGCCGGCGTCAGAAGCTCGGCATGGACCACGATCTTGCCGATACCAGGCGCGTGAGACTCGAGCTGCGTCATGATCGCCTTGAGGAATTTCGGCTTGCCGGCAGCCCAGCCCTCCTTCAGCGCATAGGGCGCATATTGCGCCACCGCGGACAGCACGCAGGCGCCGTTGGGCGCGAGCGATGGGTCAGCGACGCTGGGTAGCGTGATCTCCATCACCGGCTCGGGCGAGAACTCGCCATATTTGCAGGGATTGAAGGCGCGCTCGACGTGATCGGGCGAGGGGGCGATAACCAGCCGGCCCTTGTGGCCGGCGGCATCGACGCCGCCGAATTGCGGCGGCCGGTCGAGTGCCAGATTGAGCTTGGCCGCATCGCCCTTCATGCGGATGCTCTTCACCTTGCGGACGAAGCCGGTGTCGATCTCGCGCGGTCCGACAAGGTCGAGGAAGGTGGTGGCCGGATTGATGGCGGAGACGATCGTTCTCGCGCGCAGCACCTCGCCATTTTCGAGCGCGACACCGACGGCGCGACCTCTCTCGACGATGATTTTTGCTACGGGCGCCGATGTGCGGATTTCGACGCCAGCCTTCTCCGCCGAGGCACGGATGGCGACGATAACCGCGTCCATGCCACCTTGCGGCAGGACCTGCGCGCCGGCTGTACCGCCCGCCTCGCCGGCGAGGCGATAGTAAAGGCCGAGCAATGAGGTCGGCGAGCGCGGGCCGAGGTGACTGCCAAGCGTCGCATCGAAGGCGAGCAGGCCTTTCAGCCTGATATCGGCAAGCTGCTCGTCGAGCAGGTCGGCGACGTTCATCAGCAGCACGCGCAGGAAGTCGCGCATGTCTTCCTTGCCGAGCTTTTTCAGCGCCAGCGCGACCTGGCCGAGTGAAGCGGTCTCGATCAGCGACATGCCGGCGAGATCGGGCGGCCGGCGGGAGAGGAACGGTTTCAATATGCCGGCATAGCGCAGCAGCTGGGCGCGCAGGTCCTTCCAGGCCGATTGCTCGGAGGGACTGGCGCCGGTCAGCACCTCGCCATACGCGCCATGCAGGACAAGCGACGGGCCGTCCTTCGACAGCGCCACCGACGGCATGAAGTCGGTGCGGGCGACCCGCAGCCCGTGCATTTCCAACTCCAGCGTCTTCACCACATCGGGATGCAGCCGGTTCAGCAGATGGGCGATCGAAGAGACCCGAAAGCCCGGTGCGAATTCCTCGGTGCGTGCGGCGCCGCCGACCTCGCTTCCAGCTTCCAGCACGAGCACCTTGCGGCCGGCTTTCGCCAGCGTGGCAGCGGCGATGAGGCCGTTGTGGCCACCGCCAATGACGATTGCATCAAATGACGTCATGGGCCGGGCTCATGTGGGAGGTCGACTTGGCAAGATCGCGCAGGATTTCCGCCGCTGCATTGCGGCCGGGCGCGCCCATGACGCCGCCGCCGGGATGGGTCGAGGAGCCGCACATATAGAGCCCACTGAGCGGCGAACGGTATTGCGCGTAGCCCGGCACCGGCCGGTTGAACAGCAGCTGGTCGAAGGTCAGTTCGCCCTGGAAGATGTTGCCCTCGGTGAGGCCGACTTCCGCTTCGATCTCGCGCGGCGTACGCACCTCCATGTGGACGATGCGGTCGCGAAAGCCAGGCGAGTATTCAGCGATCTGCGAAATCACGCTTTCGGCGAAACCGTCGCGGTCGGCATCTGTCCATTCGCGGCCGTTCACCTTTGGCGGCGCGTATTGCACGAAGCAGCTCATGAAATGCTTGCCGGGCGGCGCCATGGTCGGGTCGAGTGTCGTCGGGATGACCATGTCGAGGAACGGATCGGCCGACCAGCGGCCGTCCTTCCAGTCGTCATAGGCGCGCTCCATGCGCTCAATCGAATCGGTGAAATGCATGTCACCGCGATAGACCGGCGAGTCCTTCGGCAGCGCCGGGAATTCCGGCAGCGAATCGAGCGCGATGTTGACCTTGCCGGAGGAGCCGCGGATCTTGAAGTTCCTGACCCGGCGCAGGAAAATGTCGGGCAGTTCCTTTTCCTCGACAAGTTTCAGGAAGGTGCGCTTGACGTCGGCGTTGGAGACGACGAGCTTGCCGTAAATCTCCTCGCCGCCGGCCAGCACGACGCCCCTGGCCTTGCCGCGCTGGACGAGCACATGGTCGACCTCGGCGCCGGTGCGGATGGTTCCACCGGACGCCTTGAACGACGCGGCCAGTGCCTTGGTCACCGCGCCCATGCCGCCGCGCGCATAGCCCCAGGCGCCGATGGAACCGTCGACCTCGCCCATATAGTGGTGCAGCAGCACGTAAGCCGTGCCCGGTGACATCGGCCCGAGTGCGGTTCCGATGATGCCAGACAAAGCGAAGTTCGCCTTGATGACATCGGTCTCGAAATACTCGTCGAGAAACTCGGAGATCGACATGGTCCAGAAGCGCAGCGTCAGCGCTATTTCCTCAGTCGACAGATCGGCGAATTTCTTGCCGAGATAGAGCAGTTCTCCGATGTCGCGGGGCCGCAGGCTGGTCGGATCGGGGGCAGTGCGCATCAACAGCGGCTGGATAAAGCGGCACTGTCGCGTCACGTCGCGGGCGTAGCGGTCGTAGGCTTCGGCATCGCGCTTGGAAAAGCGGGCGAACTCGCGCCGGTGCGCGTCGTGGTCTCGGTAGTTGGCGAGGTAGTCGCCGTCGCGAGTGAACACCGCGCCGCCTTCGTAGGAGATGACCTGCAGGCCGAAGCGCGGCAGTTCGAGGTCGCGCATGATCTCCGGCCGGAACAGCGAACAGACATAGGAGCAGTTGGAGTAGAGGAAGCCCGGCGTCAGTTCCCTGCTGGTGGCGGCGCCGCCGACCCAGTCGTTCTTCTCGACCACCAGCACGTCGAGGCCCGCGCGCTGCAGGTAGCAGGCGTTGACGAGGCCGTTATGTCCGCCGCCGATGATGATCGCATCCCAAGCTTTCATTTTGGCCCAGTTCTCGTGTGCGACCCGCGCTCATTTTTGCGTGATCTGTTCCCGAATGCGCGGAATTTGGCACGAGGGTAGCCATTCTGTCCAGCCGTACTGAATGAATGTTCAACAAATGATATTGCGTTTTCGCTGCCATGCGTTACGCTTTGCCGGCGTTCTAAAGTTCTGAAATCGGCTGACGAGGACGACATCCGATGATCGAAACGGCAGATAGCGGCCGCAGCCTATGTCGACAACAACATACGAACCTGGGAAGCGATGCAGAAGATGCTTGACAGTGGTGAGCACCGTCCCACTCATCTTCGCGGTCGAAAGCCGGTTGGATAGCCGGCGATGCTGGAGACCATCGGACCCATGAAGACAGCAGTCGCCAGGGAAGCCCTCCTTGATTCGGTGCGGAAAAGCGAGGCTGAAAAGCGCGGACGCAAGGCCTCGAAGGAGGTCAGGCAGCTTCAGCTCATCGAAGCGACAATCGATTCCCTGGCCAAGCGCGGCTATTCGGAAACGACGATGGCCGATGTCGCCGACGGCGCCGGCCTGTCGCGCGGCATCGTCAATTTCCATTTCGAGAGCAAGGAAAAGCTGCTGATCGCGACCTTGCAGCATATGTATGACGAGTACTCGGCGCATTGGCGCAATGCCTTGCAGAAGGCAGGCGATGACCCCGCCCATCAGCTTCACGCTCTGGTCTCCGCCGATTTCGACCGTTCGATCTGTAACAAGCGCAAGCTGGCCGCATGGTGCGCGTTCTGGGGCGAGGCCAAGTCGCGGCCGACCTATCAGGCGCTGAGCAGCGCCCGCGACGCCGTCTATCAGACCATCTTCATCGACCTGTGCGTGACACTCAAGCAGAGCGGCGACTATGCCTATGAGCCGCAGGTCATGGCCCTGGCGCTCAGCGCCATGCTCGAAGGGCTGTGGCTACGGCTGATGATGGGGACCGAGGACACCACCCGCGAGACCGCCTTGCAGGCGGCCAATGAATTCCTGTCGGCGGCATTCCCGAAACACTACCCGCTGAAGGACGCGACGAAACCATAAGAAAATCAGGACGCAGAGGATGGAACAGCAATGAAGACATTGGCTCGACGGCTGACATTGACCTTGGCGCTGGCTGGAACGCTGGCGGCATCGGCCGCGGCACTTGCGGTCGCAGCCGACAAGGACCTGATCGTGTTCGACTGGTCCGGCTACGAGGACCCCAGCTTCCATCCGAAATATGTCGAGAAGAACGGCGACTCGCCGACCTTCGCCTTCTTCGGCGACGAGGACGAGGCGTTCGAAAAGGTGCGCTCCGGCTTCAAGGCCGATCTCGGCCATCCCTGCTCGCAGAGCGTGGTTAAATGGCGCGAAGCGGGCCTGCTCCAGCCGCTCGACACGTCGAAGATCACGGGCTGGAAAGATCTCAATCCCGGCATCATGGCGATGAAGGATCTTGCCACCACGCCGGATGGCAAGGCGTGGTTCATGCCCTGGGACTGGGGCAATACCCAACTCACCTACAATACCTCCAAGATCGACGCCAAGGACGCGCAATCGCTGAAGGCTTTTGCCGATCCCAAATTCAAGGGCAAGGTGTCGATCGGCGACAATGTCGACGACGCCTATGCGCTGGCCAGCCTCGCCATCGGCCTCGGGGACTGGACCAAGATGACCGACGAGCAGTTCAAGCAGGCGTCGGATTTCCTGCGCCAGGTGCACAAGAACGTCCGCTCCTACTGGACCGACACCACCGAAGACGTTCCGCTGTTGAGCGGCGGGGAGGTGGCCCGCGCCTGGGCCTGGAATGACGCAACCGTGCAGTCGGTGGCAGCCGGCGTGCCGATCATGGCGAAGAAGGACACCGACGAAGGCATCTCGACCTGGGTCTGCGGCTATGTGCTGTTCAAGGACGTGCCCGGAAACGTCGACAAAGCCTATGATTATCTGAACGCGGTCAACGATCCGGAGACGGCCAAGGTGCTGGTCAAGGACTGGGGCTATGGCCAGGCCAACGCCAAGGGCATGGCCGGCGTCGACCAGGCGGCGCTGAAGGAAAAGGGCTATGACGATGTGCAGAAATTCGTCGACAAGACGCTGTTCCAATCGCCGGTGCCGTCGGACCTCAAGCTCAAGATGATCGCCGAGTTCGAGAAGATCAAAGCCGGTTACTAGTACCTGTGCACAGAGGATTCGACGGGTTGGATGGGTTGTAGCCGGGGCAGGCTATCGGGTTTGACGAGCAGTTCGATGCTGCGCGCGAGGCCGGGTTGCCTGCGGATCAACCCGCCGC
>NZ_JAMYKV010000041.1:0-69904 GCF_040317535.1 Mesorhizobium sp. M1409 | reverse complement strand
GATTGAAACGAAAAGTGGCGGCGTGGGACGACGAATTCCTCGTAAGCGTCATCTCACGATAATTAACTCACCCGATTCCCCTGCGTGCGGGGCCCGCCTGCACCCCCAATGGCTAAAAATCGAATAAAGAGAGCTTCAAGTCCAAAGAAAATGGTGAACGCGGCGGTTACCATAAACGGATTGGTAACGCTGCCCCGGTAGCTTGGCCGGAAGCGAGGCAGGACCCTTTGCCGCCTCCAGCGCAACGAAGAAATCCAAGGGAAGTACCAGTGCGTAAGGCGTTGTTGGGCATCGTTTCCAAATCCACCTCCCCTCTCAAAACGATCATGATCATCGCCATGGCGATGGCGTTCGTTTGCGGCGACGTTGCCTCGTCGCTGGCGGCGAGGTCGGCGGCCATCGTCATCGACGCCAAGACCGGCAAGGTGCTGTATTCGGCGGACGCCGACGGCAGGCGCTATCCGGCATCGCTGACCAAGATGATGACGCTCTATCTGACCTTCGAAGCACTGGCGAAGGGCAAGATCAGCAGGAATTCGCAGGTTGTGTTCTCGGCCAACGCCGCGGCCGAGCCGCCGACGAAGCTCGGCGTCAAGGCGGGCGGTTCGGTTACGGTCGAAACCGCGATCCTGTCGATGGTCACCAAATCGGCAAACGACTCCGCAACCGCGCTCGGCGAAATGCTCGGCGGCAACGAAGCCACCTTCGCCCGCATGATGACCGCCAAGGCGCGTGCGCTGGGCATGAACGGCACCGTGTTTCGCAACGCCAACGGCCTGCCCAATCCCGGCCAGTTCACCACCGCACGCGACATGGCGACGCTCGGCATCGCGCTGAGGGAGCATTTCCCGCAGTATTACGGCTATTTCTCGCAGCGTTCCTTTCTCTACGGGCGCCAGCGCATCAACGGCCACAACCGTCTGCTCGGACGCATCAAGGGCGTCGACGGCATCAAGACGGGCTACACCCGCGCCTCCGGCTTCAACCTCGTCTCGTCGGTTTCCGACGGCAATCGCCGCATTGTCGGCGTGGTCATGGGCGGCACCTCCGGCGGCAGCCGCGACAACCAGATGGCCACCTTGATCAACACCTATTTGCCGAGGGCATCGACCCGCGGCGGCGGCGATCTGGTCGCCAAGGCCGGCGGTAACGACCCGATCACCGCGCTTGCCAAGGTGCTCCTGCCCAAGCACGACGCGCCGACGCCGGACGACAAGCCGATGGTGGCGCAGGACGATGCCACCGTTGCCGAGGACGCTACGGTCGCGGAAGACGACACCGCGCAGGCCGAAGAGGCAGCCCCGGTCATCAAGGCCAGGAAGGTCAAGACCGTCATCGTATCGGCCCCTCGGATTGCCACGGCCCAAGTCGTCGCTGCCTATGCCGAGCCGACTGCCGAGCCGACACCGGCGGCGGTTGTCGACCCGGTCAACACGGCGTCGGTACCGTCGGGTTGGGCCATTCAGGTCGCCTCTTCGCCAAAGCAGTCCGAAGCCCAGGCCTTCCTCGACAAGGCAACCAAGCAGGCGCCCAAGGTGCTGGCCGACGCATCCGGCTTCACAGTCGCCTTCGACAAGGACGGCGTCACCTACTACCGCGCCCGCTTCGGTGGCTTTGGTTCGAAGACCGCCGCCTGGAAGGCCTGTACCGCTTTGAAGAAGAAGAACATCGAGTGCTACGCCGTCCAGCAGTAGGACGGCGTGGAAGTCATCTCCCGGAAAAATTCTGCGTCGAAGGAGAACTAGTTGTGATTGGAGAGCAAGACGTCCTTGGCTTCATTAATCCGCGCCGCCAGGAAAGACGTGCCGCCGATATCGGGGTGCAGGCGCTGCATCAGGCGGCGGTGCGCCTTGCGGACATCCGCCGCGGCGGCCCCCGCTTCAAGACCAAGGACCTTGTAGGCCTCCTCCTTAGTCATGGCGCCCGAACCTGGCGCAACACCCAACCCTTCGCCACCGTTCGCCTCAGTGTTTTTGCGCCAGACGGGAAATCTGCCGTCAAGATACGTCTCTAGCAACTGCCGGCTCTCCGGATCGCCTGAGAGTTCCCGGTAGAGATGCTGCAACTCTCCCAGCCCCATCGCACCCAGCATCTTGCCTTCGTGGCGGCCAGCCAGGACCAGTCCTTCGAGGCCGCCGGTAGCGTGATCGAGCTCCATTTCCAATGCCGCGGTACGCACCGTCGAACGCTTGCCCTGCACCGGTCTGGCCGTCTGGTGTTTCATTCGCACCGAACCATACCAGGCAATTGCCGCGGCCAGTATGATGCCGGCGATGCCTTCGCGCCCGACCACAAGCAAGGCGACGCCGACCAGCGCCAAGAGAACCGGCCCGAGCGTGCGCATTCCACTTGCCAGTTTTCCCGGATCGGCGCGCAGAAAGATGGTCACCGCGCCGAGAAGCACCAGAAGCAATGCAACGAATAAGATAACCGCGCCCATCAGTTCCCGCCGCCCCGCAGATGCTCGATCATCAGCCGGTCTTCCGGCCTGCCTCTGGCCTCGAGCGCCTTCAGCCCGCCGGTTGCAAACACCGCAACCGCCGAAAGCAGTCCTGCCAAGGTCGCGGCAGCCCGGCGATCAAATCGGAACCAAGCCCCTTTGGACAACCGCGCGATTTCCTTAAACGCTTTTTCCGCGCCGGAATCATGACCTTCCTGGAAAACGAAGACAGGAACGCCATGCAGGCCGAGGCTGCCGGCCTTTTCGGCCAGATCGTCGATGTTTTCTTCCATGGCATCGCCGATATAGACCAGCGCATTGACCTTGACCGTAGCCGTCTGTTTCAGCGCATGCGCCAGCACCTTGCCGATCTGGGTGTGGCCGCTGCGGCATTGGATTCGCGTCATCAGTTGCTTCAAGGCATTGGTATCGGTCACGAAAGCGGACGAACGGCACTCGCCCAGGCCGCGAAAATAGACCAGTTGGACACTGAGGCTTCCGGCCTTGCCGACGGCATCGAACATCTGGCCCTGCAGCTCACAAGCCAGATCCCAGGTCGGCTGGCGGCTCATCGTCGCGTCGAGCGAAAGGATCAGCCTGCCCGAACCCGTCGCCGACGCAGCCAGCGTCCTTGCCTGGCGAAGAAAGGCTTCGATCTCGCCGGCATTGGATTGAGGTTTGACCGGCGCGGGATTGGGCCTTGCGGGCACGGGCTGCTTCTTGTCGTTCATGAAAACAAGATGTGGCGTTGTTCCACCGCTTGCAAGCCCTGCCCAAGGCAACATTGAGCGCCAGAGGCTTGGATTCTCGGGGCTCAGAGCAGACCGAGATCGGCAAGCTCGCGCCTGAGTTTCGGCGGCATCTCGATCAGCCCGGCCTTGCCCTGACCGAGATCGGCCGGCGCGTCCGCCGGCTTCAGATAGCGCCAGCCCTGGAAGGCCCGGCGCGGCTGCCAGTCGGTTCGAACAACCTCGGGGTCGAGAATCAGGTGGCAACGGCCGATGCCGTCACCGTCCGTGAACGGCCGGATCTCGGTGATCAGCTGGCGGCACTGCACATTGCCCTTGATCACCCAGTAGAGCGAACCGCCATCGGTAACTTCGGCACCGCGCGTCGGCATCATTCGGGTGGTGTGATAGTGCTCGACCGGCTCACCGGCGCGCCGCCGCTCGTCGAGACGGAAGGCGATCCACTCTTCGAGATCCTCGACGCTGTCGCAGCCGACACACAGTTTTATCAGATTGAGAGACATCGCTTAAGGTTAGTCCGCCGCGCGGACGCGTCAACGGCATGACCGACTTCTCCACAGTACCAATCCGCAAAATGACGCGTAGAGGCCGTTTCGAAATTCGCTCTGGCGAGTCATATGGTGGTGGTTCGAGAACCGGGGCGCAGCGGACATTCGGATCCGTGAGCACGGGAAGCGCAGAAAACGCCGCGAGATGGCTGCCGGAGTGGTTTCCAAACGGGCTCTCAGCACTCCACGACATTGACGGCAAGCCCACCAAGGCTGGTTTCCTTGTACTTCTCGTTCATGTCGAGACCGGTCTGGCGCATGGTCTCGATCGCCGCATCGAGCGGCACGAAATGGATGCCATCGCCCTTGATGGCCAGCGACGCGGCCGTCACCGCCTTGACGGCGCCCAGCGCGTTGCGCTCGATGCACGGCACTTGCACCAGCCCGCCGACCGGATCGCAGGTCATGCCGAGATGGTGTTCGAGCGCGATCTCGGCGGCGTTTTCGACCTGCTCGGGCGTGCCGCCCATGACGGCGCACAGGCCGGCCGCCGCCATCGCCGACGCTGACCCGACCTCGCCCTGGCAGCCGACTTCGGCGCCCGAGATCGAGGCGTTTGTCTTGATGATGCCGCCAACCGCGGCGGCCGTCAGAAGAAAGTCGCGGATGCTCGGCTGGTCGGCCTCCGGATGGAAATGCAGCCAGTAGCGCAGCACCGCAGGCAGCGTGCCGGCAGCGCCGTTGGTCGGCGCGGTGACGACCCGGCCACCGGCGGCATTCTCCTCGTTCACCGCCATGGCATAGATCGACAGCCAGTCATTGGCGAGTAGCGGATTGGGCTTGTTCTGCTGCCACTGTTCCTGCAGCTTGTCATGCAGCATGCGGGCGCGGCGGCGCACCTTCAGCCCGCCCGGCATGATGCCGTCCTGCGACAGGCCACGGTCGATGCAGCCCTTCATGGCGCTCCAGATGCCGTCGAGGCCGGCGTCGAGCTCCTCGCGCGACATCTGCGTCTCCTCGTTGACGCGCTTAATGTCGGCGATGGAAAGACCGCTTTTGCCGGCCATGGCCAGCATCTCGACCGCGTTCTTAAAGGGATAGGGCACTTTCTTGCCTTCTGTCGTCACCGAGCCCTTGGCCTTCATCCGCTGCAGTTCTTCTTCCGAAACCACGAAGCCGCCGCCGATCGAATAGTAGATGCGCTTGAGCAGCAGGCGGCCGCCTGAATCATAAGCGTAGAACGCCATGCCATTGGCATGGCCGGTGAGCGGAGTTTTGCGGTCAAGCACCAGATCGGTTGCCGGATCGAAGCGATAGGTGGGATGACCGGGCGGAGAAATGCGCTTTTCAGCGGTGATGCGGCTGGCAATGCCATCGGCCTGGTCGGGATCGACCGTCTGTGGCGTCAGACCGGCAAGGCCGAGCACGACGGCGCGATCCGAGCCATGGCCAATGCCGGTATAGGCGAGTGACCCGTGCAGGCTGGCACCAAGCCGGTCGACCTTCACACCCGCCGGGCGCGGCCAGTCATTTCCCGCGACCTCGTCGAGAAACCGCGCAGCCGCGGTCATCGGGCCCATCGTGTGCGAACTCGAAGGTCCTATGCCGATCTTGAACAGGTCGAAAACCGAAAGGAACACGCTGTGCTGTCTCCTGGAGTCAGGTCAAGGACTACATATAGGAATTCCCAAGGATGTTTCCGCTCTTTTGGAAATCGCGGCGCTGCACCCGCCGACCTTGTTTGCTCCGGCAGCGACATCGGTGCCGATGGATCATCGAAGCGATTGCGCCGAATGTGATAGATTCACGAGATGGGCGATTCCCTCGATCTTTCGACGGCCGATCTCGCGGCGCTGGCTTTTTTCCTGATCGCGTGGCTGCTGCACACGCTCGCCTCCGACGGCAAGCTGGTCAGCCGTATATCGCTGACCACGGCGATGAATGCGCAGCGGCAAACCTGGATGCGGACCATGGCCGAGCGCGAGATCCGCATCGTCGACACCGCCATCATGAGCGGTCTGCAGCAAGGCACCGCCTTTTTCGCGTCCAGCTCACTGATCGCGATCGGCGGCTGCTTTGCCTTGCTCGGCGCGTCGGACCGGGTTCTTGAAGTGCTCAGCGACCTGCCCCTGGGCGGCGCCCCGTCGCGTGCGGCCTTCCAGATAAAGGTCTTCGGACTGGTGCTGATCCTGGCGTTTTCGTTTTTCAAATTCGGCTGGGCGTACCGGCTGTTCAACTATTGCACGATCCTGATCGGCGCCGTGCCGATCCCGCATGGCGAAGCCTCGCGCAACCCTGTTACCGAAACGGCGGTGTGGCGTGCGGCGCAGATGAACATGCTCGCGGGAAAGCACTTCAACTCCGGCCTGCGCGGCGTGTTCTTCTCGATCGGCTATCTCGGCTGGTTCGTGGACCCCATGGTGTTCGTGTTGTCGACGCTGTTGCTGCTGGCCGTGCTGGTGCGGCGCCAGTTCTTCTCGGCGGCCAGGCAGGCGGTGATCGGTCAGCCGCCAGGAAAAGGCTGATCGATCCGGCCTGACAGCCAGTAGGCGATCAACCCGATCCATTCGCGGATCGCCACCGTCGTAGCCTGCAGCGAATCGGCTGGATTGTCGCGGAACAGGCCGATGCCTTCCCGCCCCGAGGTGCGATAGTCGACCGGCCAGGGAATGGTCGCAAACCCGGCCTTGTCGAACAGTGCCTTGGCCCGTGGCATATGGAAGGCAGAGGTCACCAGCAGCCAGGTCTCGCCGGGCTTCGGAGTCACCAATTCCTTGCTGAAGACGGCATTCTCATACGTGTTGCGGGATTTGTTCTCCAGGATCAGGCGATCGGCTGTCACACCAAGCGCGGTGAGCAGACGAGGCGCCGTGGCGGCGTCGCCCTCGCCGTCGAGAAACAGCTCGCCGGTGCCGCCGGAGACGATCACCTTGGCGGTGGGAAAGCGCCGGGCCAGAATTGCGGTCTCGACCATCCGATCGCCGCTGCTGTTCAGCTCATAGCCGCCGCGCACCAGGTTGATGGCGCCCTCGAAGCCACCGCCGAGCACGACGATGCCGTCGACCTTTTCCGGCAGCGGCGGGCGCGCGAAGCGCTCTTCCAGCGGCTTGAGCATCATGGCGCCAAGCGACGTCCAGGCTGACAGCGCAAGGATCAGAAATGCCAGCACGCTGCCGGTGACCGCCAGCCGCCGGCGGCCGATCATCGCCGCGAGCAATCCCGCCAGCAACAGGAAGATCGCCAGATTGAGCGGCTGGATGAAGAACCAGAAGATCTTGGAAAGATAGAAGAACATCGCTCACCCCATTACAGCGCCGCGCGTGCTTGGACGCGAAAAGGACGCTGTAACATTTTGATTTTGCGCATGATCCTTTCCGAAAATCGATGGCGATTTTCGGGGTCATGCGCTAGACGAGCGGCATCCTTACCACCACTTTTCCGGCTGAAATGTGCCGGCCGCCTGTTCGATGACGGCAGCGGTCTGGAACAGGGTTTCCTCGTCGAACGGCCGGCCGATGAGCTGCAGCCCGAGCGGCAGGCCCTTGGCGTCGAGGCCGGCGGGCACGGCGATGCCCGGCAGGCCAGCCATGTTCACCGTGACGGTGAAGATGTCGTTCAAATACATCTTGACCGGATCGGCGGCCATGTCCTCGTCGGCGATGCCGAAGGCGGCGGACGGCGTTGCCGGGGTCAGGATGACATCGACGCCGGCGGCGAAAACAGTCTCGAAGTCGCGCTTGATCAGATTGCGCACCTTCTGCGCCTGCAGGTAGTAGGCGTCGTAATAGCCGGCCGACAGCACATATGTGCCGATCATGATGCGGCGTTTGACCTCGCGGCCGAAACCGGCGGCGCGGGTCTTCTCGTACATGTCGACGATATCCTTGCCCGGCACGCGCAACCCGTAGCGGACGCCGTCATAACGCGCGAGGTTGGACGAAGCCTCGGCCGGCGCCACGATATAATAGGCCGGCAGCGCGTATTTGGTGTGCGGCAGGGAAATGTCGACGATCTCGGCGCCGGCATCCCTGAGCCAGGCAATGCCTTTCTGCCACAGCGCCTCGATCTCTTCGGGCATCCCGTCGACGCGGTATTCCCGGGGAATGCCGACCTTCATACCCTTGATCGGCTTGCCGATCGCCGCCTCATAATCCGGCACGGGCCGATCGACCGACGTCGTGTCCTTCGGATCGACGGACGCCATCGACTTCAACAGGATCGCGGCATCGCGCACGTCACGGGCGATCGGCCCGGCCTGGTCGAGCGACGAGGCGAAGGCGACGATGCCCCAGCGCGAGCAGCGGCCGTAGGTCGGCTTGATGCCAACGGTGCCGGTGAAGGCGGCCGGCTGGCGGATCGAGCCGCCGGTATCCGTCGCCGTGGCGCCGGCACACAGGAAAGCCGAGACCGCGGTCGCCGAACCGCCGGAAGAACCGCCCGGCACCAGCTGCGCATTGTCCAGGCTGCGCGCGGTCCTGGTGCCGCCGGCCGAAACGAAGCCGCCGTCACCCTGATGCGTCGTCGGCATCACCACTGTGTCCAGGCGCGAGCGCCGCCATGGGTTGATGACCGGACCATAGTAGGACGTCTCGTTGGAAGAGCCCATGGCGAACTCGTCCATGTTGAGCTTGCCGAGCATCACCGCCCCGTCGGCCCACAGATTGGCGGTAACTGTCGATTCGTAGCGCGGCTTGAAGCCGTCGAGCACATGGCTGCAGGCTTGGGTATGGATACCTTCGGTCCCAAACAGGTCCTTGATGCCGAGTGGGATGCCTTCCAGCGCACCGCCCTCGCCCTTAACCAGCCTTGCGTCGGACGCCTTGGCCATGTCGCGCGCCTTGTCGCCGGTCACCGCGACATAGGCATTGAGCGCCGGATTGGCGCGATCGATGGCCGAGAGATAGGCCTCGGCGATCTCGGTCGCGGTGATCTCCTTGCCGCGCAGCTTGGCGCGGGCCTGCGAAATCGTCAGCTGGGTCAGGTCGCTCATCAAAGGCTCTTTTCGTAAAACACCGACCACTCGGAATCGGGATAATCCAGCACCGGGCCGCAGCGCGAAAACCCGGCACGTTCGTAGACAGTCCAAGCGGCGGGATGGCGATCACCCGTCTCCAGCACCAGGCGCTTCAGCCCCTCATTGCGCGCCAGCGCTTCGACCCGCTCGACGATCCTGGCGCCGATCTTGCGGCCGCGATGCGAAGGCCGCGTGTACATACGCTTGACCTCGCCGATGGCGCTGTTATGGCGCTTCAACGCACCGCAGCCGACAGCGAGACCATCCTCGCGGGCGATGAAAACGGTCGTATCGTCGTCGGCCATCTGCTCGACCGTCAGATGGTAGCAGTGCTCCGGCGGCGTCAATTCGAGCAAGGTTTCATTGAGTTCCTCGACCAGGCCGCGCACGTCGTCCTGCAGCGGCGTCTCGATGGCGATCTCGATTGCCATCGGCCCGTTACTCCATGACCTTCGGAACGAGGAAGAAATTCTCGTCGGTCGCCGGCGCGTTGGCGACGATATCGGTCGCCTTGCTGCCGTCGGTAACAACATCCTGGCGCTTCTTCATCTCCATCGGTGTCACCGAGGTCATCGGCTCGACGCCGGAAACATCGACCTCGTTCAGCTGCTCGACGAAGCCCAGTATGGCGTTCAGCTCGCCGGTCATGCGTTCGGCATCTTCTTCACTCACCGCGATGCGGGCAAGATGCGCGACTCGCTTCACTGTTTGCAGATCAACGGACATGTTTTTGCCTCGGGGAAAACCAGTTCGGGCTATAGCGGCGGCGCGCGCGGTGCGCAACATGCATCGTGCGGAAGACCGGACCGTGGTGGCGGCCCGGCTCTCGGCCATCGGTCCAAGGGCAAGGTGCTGTCTACGGCAGGGCAACGCCCTCGCACAGATAGTAGCTGCCGCTGTTGCCGCTTGCCTCGCTTTCGTTATCGGTGGGCCGAACCGACACGAGATCGACTTGCTTCGGGTTCATTTGCGTCACCGAGAGGACATCGGGAAAGACATAGCCCGGTTCCTGGCAGATGGCCGTCACCGCCCAGCTTGGCGAAGCCGCCGCCTTGCTGATCTGCAGAAACTCGCAATTGTATTCGACGCCTTGCAGGCCGCGCGCCGAAAGCACGATGTTGCCGGCGTCGATAAGCGTTTGCAGCGTGTCCTTCTTGGCCTGTTTGCAAAGCTCCTCGGACTGAAGATAGACGCCCTCGATGAAATCATCCGCGGCGAGCGCGGGCGACGCAGCGACAAACATGGACACGCAAAGAGATCGCCCCAACATCATGGATTTATTCCGCTTTAGCTGTTTCTAGATCGCAATCGTCTCACCGATTTTCGGCAATGCCACCTTTACACTGGACCCTTCCAGGCCGGCCTCGAACTTGTCGGGCGTCGGATCGATCATCGGAAACGTGCCGAAGTGACAGGGAATCACGGTCTCGAACTTGAAGAAGCGTCGGCAAGCAAGTGCCGCCACCGCACCGCCCATGGTGAAACGGTCGCCGATCGGAACGATGCCGATCTTGGGTTCATGCAACTCGTTGATCAGCGCCATATCGGAAAAGATGTCGGTGTCGCCCATGTGGTAGAGCGTTTTGTCTTCCGGGAAGTGCAGGACGAGACCACCGGGATTGCCGAGATAGACATTCTTGCCACCCTCTTGGCCAAACGAGGAGGAATGCAGCGCCTGGACGAACGTGGTGGTGAAGCTGCCGCAATCAACGGTACCGCCGATGTTGCCGGGATTGATCTTCTTGTCGCTGACGCCTTTGCCGACCAGATACATGCAGATCTCGAAATTCGCGACCAATTGGGCGCCACTTTTGCCAAGCACTTCCAGCGCGCCGCTGATGTGGTCGCTGTGTCCATGCGTCAGCAGCACATGCGTGATGCCCTCGGCCGGTCCTTCCCAGCCGCCCGTCCAGGACGGATTGCCGATCAGGTAGGGATCGATGAGTATCTTGGCGTCAGCCGTATCAATGCGAAAGGCCGAGTGGCCATACCAGGTCAGTTTCATGAATGCATTCCTCGATTTTTGGCTTGCCAGAGGATAGAACGCCGATAGACCGGAGATCAAAGGGTTCCTGTGCCCGTTGTGCGTTTGAGAGAACACAACGCGGTGAAAGATGAAGGACGGCTGGTGGGCATTATCACGATCGAGGAATTGCCGGCGCGGCTAACCGAAGGCAAGACGCTGGCCGGGCTTGACCTCGGCGACAAGACGATCGGCGTCGCGGTCTCGGACCAGAGGTTTTCTTTCGCCCATCCGCGCCCGGTCATCATGCGAAGGAAATTCTCGCTCGATGCGGCGGTGCTGCTCGCCTTGCTGCAAAAGGAGAATGCCGGCGCGGTGGTGATTGGGCTGCCGATCAACATGGACGGTTCGGAAGGGCCGCGCGCGCAGAAATCGCGCGCCTTCGTCCGCAACATGGCGCAGATGAGCGACCTGCCCTTCGTGTTCTGGGACGAAAGGCTATCGACGGTAGCGGCCGAAAGGACGCTGATCGAGATGGACTTCTCGCGCCGCAAACGCGCCGGCAAGATCGATTCGGCGGCAGCCGCGTTTATTCTGCAGGGAGTTTTGGACCGGCTTCAGTCGCTCCACGCATCCGGTCGAACGGACCCGCCCAGCGCTGTTTGACCCAACTGGCGATTTCCCGGCGGCGGCGGAATGCCCAAAGCGCCATCAGCAGCAACCCGTCGAAGATGCACGTCTTCGCCACCATACCGGGGATGATCGCCGGGTCGGTGCCGAGCATCTGGCCATAGAACTGGAAGAAGAAGTCGTGCATCTGTCGGCTGAGCATCGTGTAGCCGAAATTGATGTCATTGGCCGACAGATAGAACCAGCCCCAGAATATCGCCATGGGGGCCGCCCAGAATGCGAAGATGTAACGCATCAGCGCTCTCCCCCGGGATTGGAGCCTGTTCGGCCCGATATGAGTGAAAGCAGCGAATTGTGGGCCGCGGCCTTTGCCATGCCGTGCGCGACGGCGCGGATTTCGCCCTCGCCCGAAGCTGCCGCAACCACGGAGCGCCGCTCGGCAAGCATGGCGACATAGGACGCCAGAAGTGCTGCCAACTGCACGGCGACAGCCATGAACATCCCATTGATGCCTTGCGCGGCGCCACCGATGACGATCAGAGACAACACGCCGGATGCGCAGATGAAGGCGATGCGGGCAACGCTGTCGACGCCCTGGCTGGTCGCGTCGTTGATCAGGGCTTCGACAAAAGCCCAGAAAAACAGCACAGAGACGACAAGCAATGCTGTCGCGAGCGGCGCCACGACGACGAATTTGTCGAGGTCGATGAAGCGGCTGTCCTCGATTGTAGCTCCCAACACGCCGAGAGCCGTCGCCACACCACGGCTTCCGTCGATGCAGATGAGCGCGAGCAGGGCGAAAACGATCGCCCAGTGCAAGGCCAGAAAAGAGGTCAGTACGTGTCGCATCGCCGTTCCCGCTTCGCAAAGCAAGGGGCGGCCAATCTGAACCATTCCCTGCTTTCGCCGGGACAGTGGGCCTTGCCGCTCGCCATCGCAACGGAAACCATTTGTTAAGGTTAACGGCGATTAGCCATACGCATCGGGATGCTCGCCGACGCATCAAACGCCGGTTTTTGCGATGCTCGCGGCTCAATTCACCGGCGGATAGAGTGTGTCGATGATCATGCGCGCATCGTGGCGCGAATCGAGCATGCCATAGGTGTTGCGCCATTGGCCGGCCAAACGCGTCTCGACGAAAGCATCTGCGATCCGCCCTGCCCCCAGCCGGCGCAACTCAGCCGCTGCCGCCGAAAGCGCCAGTTGTTCGGTGAGCAGACGGGCCGAGCCCTCATCGGTTGACGCAACCTGCATCGCCGCCTTCAGCACGCCGATCGTGCCGCGTCCGCCAGCGCCGAGATCGCGATCGATGCCGGCCAACACATCCTCGAACAGGCCAGGCGCGCGACCAAGCACGCGCAGCACGTCGAGCGCCATGACATTGCCCGAGCCTTCCCAGATCGCGTTGACCGGGGCTTCGCGATAGTAGCGGGCGAGCGGCGCCTCCTCGACATAGCCATTGCCGCCGAGACATTCCATCGCTTCGTAAAGCAGCGGTGGCGCGATCTTGCAGACCCAGTATTTGACGACCGGCGTCATGGCGCGGGCGAACGCCGCCTCGCCGCGATCGCTCGCCGCCTCGTCGAAGGACCGCGCCAGCCGGAACGACAGCGCGGTGGCTGCCGCCACATCGAGCGCCATGTCCGCAAGCACGCGCTGCATGAGCGGCTGCTCGATCAAGGTCGAGCCGAACACCTGGCGGTGACGGGCGTGATGAACGGCCTCGGCCAGACCCGCGCGCATGATCGCCGACGATGCGATGGCACAATCGAGCCGGGTCAGGGTGACCATGTCCATGATCGTCTTCACGCCGGCACCCGGTTCGCCGACCATCTCGCCGATGGCGTTGACGAATTCCACTTCGGAAGACGCGTTGGAGCGGTTGCCGAGCTTGTCCTTCAGCCGCTGAAAACGGAAGCCGTTGCCCGACCCGTCGCCGAGAACGCGCGGCACCAGAAAGCACGACAATCCCTCCGGCGCCTGCGCCAGCACCAAGAACGCGTCAGACATCGGCGCCGACATGAACCATTTGTGCCCGGTCAGGCGATAAAACCCGCTGCCGGCGCGCTCGGCCCTCGTCACATTGGCGCGCACATCGGTGCCGCCCTGTTTCTCGGTCATGCCCATGCCGAGCGTCAGCCCGGTCTTCTCGACCGGCGGCCTTTGGCTGTGGTCGTATTTGCGCGTCGTCACGCGCGGCGCCCATTCGCGAAACAGTTTTGGGCTGGCCATCAAGGCCGCCAGCGAAGCGTTGGTCATGGTGATGGGGCAGAGATGCCCGGTCTCGAGCTCCGCCGTCAGGTAAAACCGGGCGGCGCGGACCTGATGTCGGCGGCCGATCTCGGCGTCGCCGTTTTCCCAGACCGAGGAATGCAGCCCGTTGGCCACTGAGCGGCGCATCAAGGCGTGATAGGCGGGATGGAACTCGACCACATCGATGCGCCGCCCCTGGCGATCATGCGTCCTGAGCTTCGGCGTCTCGACATTGGCGAGCCGCGCCAGTTCCTGCGCCTCTTGCGTCAGCACGAAACGGCCGAGCCCGTCGAGATCCTTGCGCACCGGATCGGAAAAACGCTCCGCGAGCTGGATCAGCAACGGATCGCCCCGCCAGGCGTTGCCGCCCGTCAGCGGCGGCGGCTGGTTCGTCACGTCGTCGGTCACGCCCAATCCTTCTATCGGCAGAAAGGCCCTTGTCGTCAGAAAGCCACGAATCCGAGGCCGTCGGCTAGGTATAGCCAAGCGTTGCCGCCCGCGCGATGAAAATACCGGGGAGAACGGCTCCAATCCAAAGCTGGCGCTTGCAGCCGCAAAATCTCCACCCTATAGCAGCGCCTTGAGATGACCGACGCTTCGTCCCTGCCACTCTACCCTCACCGCCATCTTTTGGGCATCCGCGATCTTTCCCCCGCCGACATCGAGCTATTGCTCGACCGGGCGGACCGCGCGGTCGCGATCTCGCGGCAGTCCGAGAAGAAAACCTCGACGCTGCGCGGCCGCACACAGATCAACCTGTTCTATGAGGCGTCGACACGTACGCAGTCGTCGTTCGAGTTGGCTGGAAAGCGGCTCGGCGCCGATGTCATGAACATGTCGGTGGCGAGTTCCTCGGTGAAGAAGGGCGAAACGCTCATCGACACCGCGATGACGCTGAACGCCATGCGGCCCGACATCCTGATCATCCGCCACCAGTCGGCCGGCGCCGCCGCCCTTCTGGCGCAGAAGGTCGGCTGTTCCGTCGTCAATGCCGGCGACGGCGCGCATGAACACCCGACACAGGCGCTGCTCGACGCGCTGACCATCCGCCGCGCCAAAGGCCCGCTGTCGAAGCTGATCGTGGCGATCTGCGGCGATATCCTGCACTCGCGTGTGGCGCGCTCGAACATCATGCTGCTCAATGCGCTTGGCGCCCAGGTGCGCGTCGTCGCACCGTCGACGCTGCTGCCCACCGGCATCGAGAAGATGGGCGTCATCGTCACCCGCTCGATGGCCGAGGGTCTCAAGGGCGCCGACGTGGTGATGATGCTGCGCTTGCAGCGCGAGCGCATGGAAGGTGCCTTCGTGCCTTCGGTGCGCGAATACTTCCGCTATTTCGGCCTCGACGCCGAGAAATTGAAGGCCGCCAAGGACGACGCGCTGGTGATGCACCCCGGTCCGATGAACCGCGGCGTCGAGATCGCCTCGGAAATCGCCGACGGTCCGCAGAGCGTCATCCAGGAACAGGTCGAGATGGGCGTTGCTTTGCGCATGGCCGTGATGGAAGCCCTGCTCGACCCCCGTCGCAATCAAGAGGGCCGCAATCAAGAGGGCCGCGGCGCATGATCACAACGGTCTTCGAGCGCGCCCGCATCGTCGACCCGTCGCGCGGTCTCGACGAAGTAGGCACCGTCATCGTCGAGGGCCGCAAGATCGTTGCCGCCGGCAAGGCGGCACTCAACCAGGGGGCGCCCGAGGGCGCTATCGTCATCGACTGCGCCGGCAAGGCGATCATTCCGGGCCTGATCGATGGCCGCGTGTTCATCGGCGAGCCGGGCGGCGAGCATCGCGAAACCATTGCGTCGGCAAGTGTCGCGGCGGCAGCCGGCGGCGTCACATCGATCGTCATGATGCCCGACACCGATCCCGTGATCGACAATGTGGCGCTGGTCGAGTTCGTGCTGCGCACCGCCAAGGACACGGCAAGCGTCAACGTCTTTCCGGCGGCGGCAATCACCAAGGGCCTCGACGGGCGCGAAATGACGGAATTCGGCCTGCTGCGCGAAGCCGGCGCCGTCGCCTTCACCGATGGCCGTCACACCATATCGAGCGCGCTGGTGATGCGCCGTGCGCTGACCTATGCACGCGACTTCGGCGCCACCATCGTGCATGAAACCCAGGACGCCGACCTCGGTTCGTCCGGCGTGATGAACGAAGGCCTCTACGCCAGTTGGCTCGGCCTCTCCGGCATTCCGCGCGAAGCCGAATCCATCCCGCTGGAGCGTGATCTTGCCCTTGCGCGGCTGACGCACGGCTCCTATCACGCGGCGAAGATCTCGACGGCGATGGCGGCAAACGCCGTGACACGCGCGAAAGCCGATGGTGCGGCCGTGACGTCAGGCATCGCGATCCACAATCTGTCGTTGAATGAAAACGATGTCGGCGAATACCGCACCTTCTTTCGCCTGACACCGCCTTTGCGCGCCGAGGAAGACCGGCTGGCGGTGATCGAGGCGGTCAGGAATGGCACGATCGACATCATCGTCTCCTCGCACGACCCGCAGGACGTCGACACCAAGCGCTTGCCTTTCGCCGATGCGGCGGCCGGCGCCATCGGGTTGGAGACGCTTCTCGGTGCGGCATTGCGGCTCTACCACAATGGCGACGTGCCGTTGCTCCGGCTGATCGAAACGCTCTCCACCGCTCCCGCAAAACTGTTCGGGCTGCCCGGCGGCACGCTGAAGCCGGGCGCAGTCGCCGATCTTGCGCTTGTCGATCTCGACGAACCCTGGATCGTCAGCGAGAGCGGCATTCGTTCGCGCTCGAAGAACACCTGTTTCGAAGGCGCGCGCATGCAAGGCAGGGTCTTGCAAACGTTGGTGGCGGGCCGCACAGTGTTCTCGATCTGAGCTGGCCACCGCGCACCGCGCCTGATCCAGACAAACTGGAGGAAATGCGGGGGAAACAATGACTTACAGCCTGATCTTGGCGTTGGTTTTCGGCTATTTGCTTGGTTCGATTCCTTTCGGACTGCTGCTTACCCGCGCGGCCGGCCTCGGCGATGTGCGCAAGATCGGCTCGGGCAACATCGGCGCCACCAATGTTCTGCGCACCGGCAACAAGGGCCTTGCCGCCGCAACGCTGCTGCTCGATGCGCTGAAGGGCACGGCCGCCGTGCTGATATCGGGCCATTTTTCGCCTGAACTGGCGATCTGGGCAGGCCTTGGCGCCTTTCTCGGCCATCTCTTCCCGGTATGGCTGGGCTTCAAGGGCGGCAAGGGCGTCGCCACCTATCTCGGCGTGCTGATCGGCCTTGCCTGGCAGGTGGCGCTGATCTTCGCCGTCGTCTGGCTGATGATGGCATTCCTGTTCCGTTATTCCTCGCTGGCGGCGTTGACGGCGGCGGTCATCGTGCCGATCGCCCTCTATCTCTTGAGCACCCCGCCGATTGCCGGGCTGTTCGTTGTGATGAGCATCATCGTTTTCATCAAGCACCGCGAAAACATTTCACGCCTGCTTGCAGGCACCGAGGGCAAGATCGGAGCCAAGGAGTGAGCGATCGCGCCACCGCGGTGAGCGAGCCGGCTGCCGGGCCGCGCCTCAGCGACCGGCAGCGGCTGAGCTGGCTGCGGCTGATCCGCACCCAGAATGTAGGCCCCGCCTCTTTTCGCGACCTGATCAACCGCTTCGGTTCGGCCGAAGTGGCGCTCGAAATACTGCCGGAGCTTATGATTTCAGGCGGCGCCCGCCGGATCGCCCGCATCCCTACCATTGCCGAAGCCGAGGCCGAATTGGAGACGGCCCGTAAAGCGGGCGCGCGCTTTGTCGGTATCGGTGAAACAGACTATCCGCCGCTTTTGCGCAACATGGACCATCCGCCGCCGCTGCTGGCGGTCAAGGGCAATGCCGCCGTGTTCCGGCTGCCGGGGGTCGCCATCGTGGGCGCTCGCAACGCATCGCTGGCCGGCATCAAGATGGCGCGCATGCTGGCGGCGGAACTCGGCCGCGACGGTTACGCAATCGTCTCCGGCCTGGCGCGTGGCATCGACACGGCGGCGCATCAGGGCAGTCTTGCGACCGGCACGATCGGCGTGCTGGCCGGAGGCCTCGACCTGCCCTACCCGCCCGAAAATGCCGGCCTGTGCGACGAGATTATCGAGCGCGGCGCCGTCATATCGGAAATGCCGTTCGGCTGGCAGCCGCGCGCCCAGGATTTCCCGCGCCGCAACCGCCTTGTCGCGGGCGCGGCCCTTGGACTGGTGGTTGTCGAGGCGGCGCAACGTTCGGGATCATTGATCAGCGCCAGGCTCGCCGGCGAAATGGGCCGGCTGGTTTTCGCCGTACCCGGCTCCCCGCTCGATCCACGTGCCGCCGGCACCAATGGCCTGCTCAAGGACGGCGCCACGCTGGTCACCGAGGCATCGGACATTTCCAGGGCGATCGCCCCGCTGACCGGCATGCGGGCGCCCGACGTGCCGCCGTTCGAAGAGCCGCCCGACTTCTCGGTCACACCGCCGCCCGGCGAAAGCGACCGCGCGCGCGTCATCGAGGCGCTCGGCCCGGCGCCCGTGCCGATCGACGAGATCATCCGCCACACCGGCCTGCATCCGGCCCAGGTGTTCATGGTGCTGCTGGAGCTCGACCTCGCCGGCCGGCTCGAACGCCACGCCGGCGGACATGTCTCGCTGGTGTTCGGGGATTCTTCAGCCTGACCTGAGAACACCTGATCTGAGATATATGAACTGAGAATGGGTGACGTCTTGCTCCGGAGCGACGTTGCTCGCATTCTGGAAGCGACGGATGTCGATGTCGCGGAAAGAGAACTCGCTGTGTTCTGCGATAGATTTTAAAAAATGCATCACCACGATTTACAACTGACATGTTAGCGAGATATCACTGCCGGCGAACTTCCTTTCGGAGACTTCCCGGTGACCTCACGCTTTGGCCTTTCAGCCGCTCTCGCCACGCCGTTTGATGCCTCCGGGCAGATCGCCATCGCGCCGATGATCGCCCAGGCCAGGCGTTGCCTGGCCGAGGGCTGCGGCAGCGTCACGCTTTTCGGCACCACCGGCGAAGGCGCATCGGTGGGCGCCTCGGAGCGGCGGTCGGTGACCGAAGCCATGCTGGCTGCCGGCATCCTGCCGCATCAGCTTGTTGCCGGCGTGCTGGTCGATGCGGCCGAAGACGCCGCCGAACAGGCACTGCATGCCTTGCAGCGCGGCGCCCGCAACATTTTGCTTGCGCCGCCGAGCTACTTCAAGAATGTCGGCGAGGATGGTCTTTTCGGCTGGTTTTCCACTGTTTTTACCACGCTTGGTCCCCTCGCCCGTGACGTACTTGTCTACAACATCCCGTCGGTCACGATGGTGCAGCTCTCGCTTGGCCTGATCGGCCGGTTGCGCACCGCTTTTCCGGATGTCGTTGCCGGGGTCAAGGATTCCGGTGGGGACTGGAGCTACAGCGAGGCCCTGCTCGGCGCCCATGGCGATCTGGTGATACTGATCGGCGACGAGCGGCATTTGGCGCGAGCGGTGCGAATTGGTGCTCAAGGCGCCATTTCCGGCATGGCCAATTTCGTCACCGGCGAGATCCGCGCCATGGCCGAGGACGGGCGCGATGATACCCGCGTAGAACGTTTTGTGCTCGAATTGCTCAAATACCCGGTCACGCCGGCGGTGAAGGTCATGGTGGCGCGCAAGACCGGCGACGATCGCTGGCTGGCGGTCCGCCCACCGCTGGAGCCGATCGCTTCGCAGGGGCGCCAACAGCTTGCCGCTGCCTATGACAGTCTGTTTGCCAAGGAATCAGCCTGACCGGCAAAGGAAACGCGCTGAAATGGAAGACGGCAGCGAACCGACCACCCTTAGGGAAAAAGCCTATGCCAGCTTCACGCGGCATTTGCTGGCCCGCGATCTGCTGCCGGGTCAGTTCGTGTCGCAGCGCGAACTGGTTGCCTTCACCGGCCTGCCACTCGGCGCCATTCGCGAAATCGTGCCGCGTCTCGAGGCCGAAGGGCTTTTGATGACGATCCCGCAGCGCGGCATGCAGATCGCCCATATCGACATCAGCCTGATCCGCGAGGCTTTTCAGTTCCGTCTGTTCATGGAGCGCGAAGCGGTGGCGCTGTTCACCGCCAGCGCCTCCGATGAGGAACTTGCCCGCCTGCGGCGCGAACATGAGGAGATGCTGGCGCAAGCCCTTTCGCAGGCGCCGACGCCGGAAATGGAAGCCAAGGCCCAAAGCATCGACTGGGCGATGCACGACACTTTCATCGACGCGCTGGGCAACGAGATCATCGCCAAGGCCTACCTGGTCAATTCGGTGAAGATCCGGCTGATCCATCAGGAGCGCTTTCGCATCGACGGGCGCGTCGTGCCGGTCATGCGCGAGCACCTCGCGGTCATCGAAGCCCTGGAGAGCCGCGATCCGCAGAAGGCGGTCGAGGCGATCAGCCTGCACATCGACAAGGCGCGCCGGCTGGCGCTGCAAATCTGAGGAAGCATGAGCCGCGCCGCGGTCGCGGCGCAATCGACAACGACAGCAACCGGGAGGAAGAAATGTCGTCCAATCTGTTCAACCCAACCAGGAGGCAACTCCTTCAAGGAACCGCGGCACTTGCCGCCGCCGGCATTGCTGGCGTCCGCCCGGGCTTTGCCGCCGGCGTCGACTGGAAGCGCTTTGCCGGCACGACGCTCGACGTCAATCTGGTCAAAAGCCCGCGCAGCGACACCCTCATAAAATATCTCGCCGAGTTCGAGGAATTGACCGGCATCAAGGTCAATGCCGAGGCGACGCCTGAGCAGCAGCAGCGCCAGAAGACGGTGATCGAGCTGAGCTCCGGCAAGCCGAGCTTCGACGTCGTGCATCTGAGCTACCATGTGCAGAAGCGGCAGTTCGAAAAGGGCGGCTGGCTGGCCGACATATCAGGCTATCTCACCGACCCCGCCCTGACCGACCCCGGGCTGGTCGAAAGCGATTTCGCCGATGCCGGCATGCTGTTCGCCAAGGACGGCCAGGGCGTGCTGCGCTCGCTGCCCTTCTCGGTCGACTACTGGATCGTCTACTGGAACAAGGAGCTGTTCGAGGCCAAGGGCCTCAAATATCCTGAAACCTTCGAGCAACTGGTGGCCGCCGCCGAGGCGCTGACCGACCCGTCGACCAACACCTATGGTTTCGTCGCCCGCGGCATCAAGAACGCCAACACGCCGGTGTGGACGTCACTGATGCTCGGCTACGACATGACGCCACTCGATGGTCAGGGGAAGCTGCGCACGACGTCGCCCGAGGCGATCGAGGCCGCCGGCCTCTACCAGAGGCTGATGACCAAGTCGGCGCCTCCAGGCGTCACCGGCTTCAATTGGGCCGAAGCGCAGTCCGCCTTCCTGCAAGGCAAGATCGGCATGTGGTTCGACGGTGTGGGCTTTGCCCCGCCAATGGAAAATCCGGAAAAATCGCGGGTGGTCGGCAAGGTCGGCTATGGCGTCATGCCCAAGGGCCCCAAGGCTCACGCCTCGGGCACCTTCGGCGACGGCATCGGCGTGACGGCCGTCAGCGAGAAGAAGGAGGCCGCCTATCTGTTCTGCCAGTGGGCAGTGTCGCCGGTCATGGGCGCGCGCCGGCGGCAGGCAGGCGCCGGCGTCCCGTTCCGCAAATCGGTGCTTGAAGATGCGAAAGTGCGCGAAGGCGTCACCATGCCGGCGAGCTGGCTCGACGCGGTGGTCGGCTCCGGCAATGTCAGCCGCCTGTCGCTGCCGGTCATCATCCCGGTCACCGAGTTCCGCGACATCTATGGCGTGGCGCTGACCAATTTGATCGCCGGCGCCGATCCGGCGGAGGAGCTGAAGAAGGCCACCGAACAATTCCAGCCGGTCCTTGACAGGAGCGAGCAAGGCTGATGTCCGCCACCACCCCAGAACGCACCGGGGTGACGACGCAAGCCATCGAAGGGGGCCAGACGATCCGGCTGGCTCCCAACTACTGGCCTTTCGTCGTTCCGGCGCTCGTCGTCGTCGGCGCAGTGATCGTCTTTCCCTGGGCTTTCACGCTGTGGATGAGCGTCAACCGCTGGACGCTCGGCCAGTCGCGAAGCTTTGCCGGGATGGAGAATTATCTACGGCTGGCGGTCGACCAACGCTTCTGGGAATCGCTGCTCCATACCTTGAGCTACACCTTCCTTTCGGTTGCCGCGCCGATGCTGCTTGGCACCATCGCCGCCCTGATCTTCGACGCCAGGTTTCCGCTGCGCGGCCTGTTGCGTGGCGTTTTCGTGATGCCGATGATGGCAACGCCCGTCGCCGTGGCGCTGGTCTGGACGATGATGTTTCATCCCCAGCTCGGCGTCCTCAACTACCTTCTGTCGCTGGTCGGCATCCCGGCGCAGGAATGGATCTTCAACGTCAACGCGGTCATCCCGTCGCTGGTCGCGGTCGAGACCTGGCAGTGGACGCCGCTGGTGATGCTGATCGTGCTGGGCGGCCTGGCGTCCGTGCCGCGCGAGCCGTTCGAGAGCGCCGAGATCGATGGCGCCAATGCCTGGCAGCAGTTCCGCTACCTCACTCTGCCGATGATCGCGCCGTTCCTGATGATCGCGGTGATCATCCGCACCATCGATGCGCTGAAGAGTTTCGACATCATCTACGCCATGACCCAGGGTGGACCGGGCACGGCTTCGGAGACCATCAACATCTATCTCTACAACACCGCCTTCTCCTATTACGACATCGGCTATGGCTCGGCCATGGCCGTGGTCTTCTTCATCGTCATCGTCGCCCTGTCCTTCATCCTCTTGATGTTGCGCCAGCGCTCCCAATGGATCGGCGTGGAGGGCAAATAGATGAGTTCACGGCTGCTCAACCAGATCGGGCTGTTTTTCGCGGCCCTGGTCTTCGTCTCGCCGGCGATCCTGTTCTTCCTCTGGATGATCTCGCTGTCGCTGAAATTCGAGATCGACAACGGCGCCTACCCGCCGATCCTGATCCCCGAACATCTCGCCTGGTCGAACTATGCAAAAGTGTTCGAGGAGAACAACTTCCTGCTTTATCTCTGGAATTCCGTTCTGGTGACCGGCACGGCGACGCTGCTGGCACTGCTGATCGGCGTGCCGGCCGGATATGGCATCGCACGGCTCAAGGCCGAGCGATCGGCGGTCGTCATCATGATCGCCCGCATGACGCCGGGGCTCTCCTATCTCATCCCGCTGTTTCTGTTGTTCCAATGGGTCGGCATTCTCGGCACGCTATGGCCGCAGATCATCATCCATCTGGTGGTGACCGTGCCGATCGTGGTCTGGGTGATGATCGGCTATTTCGAGACCACGCCGATGGAGCTGGAGGAAGCGGCCAACATCGACGGCGCCAGCTCCTGGCAGGTGTTCCGGCTGGTCGCTTTGCCCATCGCCAGGCCGGGCATCGTGGTTGCCTTCATCCTGTCCGTCATCTTCTCATGGAACAATTTCGTCTTCGGCGTGGTGCTCGCCAGCCGCGAAACGCGCACGCTGCCGGTCGCCGTCTACAACATGCTTTCCTACGAGCAGGTGAGCTGGGGTCCGCTCGCCGCCGCGGCACTTGTGGTGACGTTGCCGGTGCTGGTTCTGACCATGTTCGCACAAAGGCAGATCGTCGCGGGACTGACCGCCGGCGCCGTCAAGGGCGGCTGAATGCCGCCCGACATCAAACTTTTTTCGAGGAAACCCAATGGCTTCGGTAACAATCAACAACGTCCAGAAAGCTTTCGGAACGGCCAAGATCATTCACGACGTCAGCGTCGACATCGCCGATGGCGAATTCGTCATCCTGGTCGGCCCGTCAGGCTGCGGAAAGTCGACGCTGCTGCGCATGATCGCCGGACTTGAAACGATCTCGGGCGGCAGGATCGCCATTGGCGACCGCACCGTCAACAATCTGCGGGCGCGCGACCGCAACATCGCCATGGTGTTCCAGAACTACGCGCTCTATCCGCATATGACGGTGGCCGACAATATGGGCTTTGCCCTGAAGATCAAGAAAGCCGATCCGGCCGACACCGCCAGCCGCGTCGGCAGGGCCGCCAGCATTCTTGGCTTGGACAAGCTGCTCGACCGCTACCCGCGTCAGCTTTCCGGCGGCCAGCGCCAACGCGTAGCCATGGGCCGCGCGATCGTGCGCGACCCGCAAGTCTTCCTGTTCGACGAGCCGCTCTCCAATCTCGACGCCAAATTGCGCGTCCAGATGCGCGGCGAGATCAAGGCACTGCACCAGCGGCTGGGCACCACCACCATCTATGTCACGCATGACCAGATCGAGGCCATGACCATGGCCGACAAGATCGTCGTGCTGCACGACGGGCTTGTCGAGCAGATCGGCGCGCCGCTCGATCTCTATGACCGTCCGGCCAATCTCTTCGTTGCCGGCTTCATCGGCTCGCCCGCCATGAACTTCATTGCCGGCCGTATCGAGGAAGGCATTTTCCGCAGCACCGGCGGGCTGACCCTGCCGCTGCCTGAAGACATCAACCTGGCAAAAATTCCCGAGGGTGAACTCATCTACGGCATCCGTCCCGAACATATCCGAGCAACGACTTCCCAGGGTATTGCCGGCACCATCGTGCTCCTGGAAGCCACGGGTTCGGAAATCTTCGCACGGGTCGACTGCGCCGGCGAAGAAATCTCCTGCCTTTTCCGGGAACGGCTTGCGCTGAAACAGGGCGAGCAGATGCGGATCGAGATCGACCGCGCCTGTGCTCATCTGTTCGACGCCAAGACCGGCCGGCGGCTGTAGCGCCAAGGGTCTGATATCCCGACGCAAAGGTCTCAAGCGTCGGGTTAGCTCTTGCCAGTCGCGTCGCTTGGCAGCAATCTCGGCTCAAAGAGCCGCTCATCGGGTGGTGGATGCCGGTGCGACAGGATTTTGCCATGACCCGCGATCAGATGCTCGCCCACCTCCGCGCCGCCGGTGAAGTCGCGCGCGAGGCGGCGGCGCATGGGCACCATCCCTTCGGCGCCGTCCTGGTCGGGCCCGACGACCGCATCCTCATGCGCCAGGGCAATCTCGACACGGTGCGTCACGCCGAGACCGAGCTCGCCCGGCGCGCCGCGGCGGCCTACGAGCCGGAGTTCCTATGGCAATGCACGCTGGTCTCGACCTTTGAGCCGTGCGCGATGTGCGCTGGCACGATATATTGGGCGAATATCGGGCGGCTGGTCTACGGGTGCGATGAGACCAAGATCCTTGTGCTGACCGGGGATCACCCTGAGAACCCGACGATGAGCCTCTCCTCGCGCACCGTGTTCGGCTCCGGCCAGAAAAAGATCGAGGTCTTTGGCCCCTTCCCCGAAATCGAGGATGAGTTGCACGAGCCGCATCGCGATTTCTGGAAGCGCTGACGCTTCGTGCCAGTCGGCAACCCCGGTCAATGGCAACAGCCGTCGGCTCGATCGGAGCCGTAATGCTGCTACCGTGCGCTTGGGAAAGATCTCCCCCCTGGCTATGGTGGATTTCCTTGAGTTTGGTGAGCGCGATGGGATTCGAACCCATGACCTACTGATTAAAAGTCAGTTGCTCTACCGGCTGAGCTACGCGCTCCCGCGGGCTCAAAAGCCGCCCTCGAAATTGCGCGGAACATAGGGAGAGTGCTTCGACCGGTCAACCGGAAAAAGAGGGTTCGTATACATGGTGGCTTCGCCCCATCGCGGCACTTGCTCGCCACGGCGACGCTGAGAGAGCAGCCAAGGAACTCAGCCATTTTTTGCCCGCCGCGGCATTCAGTCCGGGGAACAATTGCATATGCCACTCGTTTTCTCAGCACAGGGACGTCCGCTAAACCCTTGAGGAGAAGAGCAATGAACAGAATCACAGCGGGTATGCTGGCAGCCACGCTCTCGGCCACATTCGTCGCGGCGGAGACGGTGCCCGTTAACGCCCAACCGAACTATGTGCCGCAATCCCAGGTCGCGGTGCCGGATGTGCAGACAGTCCAGTACCAGGAGTGGCGCAAGAACCGCTACAATCGCAGTTTTTCGCGTGACCGCAATTTTTCCCGCGATCGCGGCGCGTATTGGAACGGCCATCGCGGCTATCGCGAATATCGCCCCGGCTACCGCCGTCACGGCGATTACTGGTTCCCGCTGGCTGCCTTCGCGACGGGGGCGCTGATCACCGGAGCCATTATCAACAATGAGAAGAATCGTGTCTATGAAGGCAACGCGCATGTGCAGTGGTGCTACGACCACTATCGCAGCTACCGCGCTTCGGACAACACGTTCCAGCCGAATTACGGCCCCCGCAAGGAGTGCCGTTCGCCCTATTGATCCAAGGGTGAGAGGAAATAGCTGATAGTGTCGCGTTGAAAGGTCCGCACCAGCAATGGCGCGGACCTTTTTCATTCAATGTATCGATGTAGCGTCAGCCCGCCCAGCTGATGCTCTTGACGATGTAGTAACGCGCATCGCCTTCCGCGCTCGGTGACCGATATGCTCCAAGGGCATCGCAAATTCGAACCGCTACTGCGCTCAGTTCCCACCCAAGCACTTCCAGGTCATCATCCGCGTCCGTAGCGTAAGTCTGGGTCAGTTCGTCGATGCTGTTCGTCTCGCCGAAGGATCGAACCCGCTTTGCATCGATCATGACATTGTCGGGCCAATTTGAATTTGCCCAAGCCCAGAGCCAACTCTGTGACTTAGCGCTCGTGGAACCGGCAATCTGGACCTCTGCGGTCAATTTGACGTCCCCGTCCTTGGAAAACAGAAGTCTTCTGGTCGCTATGTCATAGTCGTAGCGAGACCAGTGGCCGATGCGGAAGTCTTTCTCCAAGCGGTCATTCTTGACCGTCAGCTGTTCGATAGCCTCATCGCGCCACGCAGGATACCAGTCTGGCTTCATCCCCTCGCCCCATCACTCACCACCTCATGGCTGTTTATTGCACGCTCAGCGTTCTGCGAACAGCATCGCGCCAGCCAGCTAGCTTAGATGCGCGAATGCCGGCATCCATGTCGGGCTGGAATCTTCGTTCGAGTGCCCAGCTTTTCGCGAACTTCTTGGCATCCGGCCACACACCTGCCTTCGAGCCGGCCAGCCACGCGGCACCCAACGCCGTCGTCTCCAAAATGGTCGGGCGGTCGACCGGTGCATCGAGGATGTCGGCGAGGCGCTGCATGGTCCAGTCGGACGCCACCATGCCGCCGTCGACCCGAAGCACGGTCTTGGCCGAAGCGCCCTTCCAGTCCTTGCGCATGGCGTCGAGCAGGTCGCGCGTCTGGTAGGCCACGGCTTCCAGCGCGGCGCGAGCGAACTCCGCCGGACCGGAATTGCGCGTCAGGCCGAAAATGGCGCCGCGTGCCTCGGCGTCCCAGTGCGGTGCGCCCAGTCCGACGAAGGCGGGCACCAGATAGACGTTTTGCGTCGCATCAGCCTCGGCCGCCAATTTGCCGCTCTGCTCGGCCTTGCCGATCACCTTGATGCCATCGCGCAGCCACTGCACGGCAGCACCGGCAATGAAGATCGAGCCTTCCAGCGCATAGGTCGTCGTTCCGTTCAGCCGGTAGGCAATGGTGGTCAAAAGCCGGTTCTTCGAGCGCACCAGGTCACTGCCGGTGTTGAGCAGCGCAAAACAGCCGGTGCCATAGGTGGACTTCATCATGCCCGGCTCGAAACAGGCCTGGCCGATTGTCGCGGCATGCTGGTCGCCGGCCACGCCGAGGATTTTTATCTCGGCGCCGAAGAGATTTTTCTCCGTGATTCCATAATCATCGGCGCAGTCCTTTACCTCGGGAAGCATTTTTGCCGGGATGTTGAGAATGGCCAGCAGCTCCTCGTCCCAGGCATTCTCAGCGATGTTGTAGAGCAGCGTGCGCGAGGCGTTGGTGGCGTCGGTGGCATGAACCTTGCCCCCGGTCAGCCGCCAGATCAAAAAGCTGTCGATGGTGCCGGCCAGCAATTCGCCTTTCTCTGCGCGCTTTCTCGCGCCCTTCACTTTGTCGAGCATCCAGGCGATCTTGGTGCCGGAAAAATAGGGATCGAGCAGCAGGCCGGTCTTGCGGGTGAATTTCTTCTCCAGTCCCTGCTTCTTGAGTTTCTGGCACAGCGGCGCGGTGCGCCGGTCTTGCCAGACGATGGCGTTGTGGATCGGCTTGCCGGTCGCCCTGTCCCAGATGACGACGGTCTCGCGCTGGTTGGTGATGCCGATTGCTGCCACTTCGGAAGCATTTCGGCCGGCCTTCTTCAGTGCCGTCTTCACTGTAGACACGACACTCGCCCAGATATCCTCGGGATCGTGCTCGACCCAGCCGGAGGCCGGATAATGCTGGGTGAATTCCTTCTGCCCGCTGCCCGCGACCTTCAACTCGCCGTCGAACAGGATCGCCCTGGTCGATGTCGTCCCCTGGTCGATTGCCAGCACAAAACCGCTCATTCCAGCGCCCTCCGCCTCGATGCAAAGAGGGGAGACGGCAACGAGCCGCCTCCCCCAATTTCACGGGCGCGCGAACGCCCGCATAGACAATGCTACTTCTGCCAGCTCTTCACCAGTTCGTCGTAGTTGATGGTGATCGGCTTTTCCTTCTCGTTCTCGATCTTCAGCTGAGGAGCGAGATTGCCCTTCTTGACCGCGTCGGCGTTCCAGTAGGCGAGGTCATGCTCTTCGGCCATCTTCGGGCCGATATCGCCCTGGACGCCCGACTTCTCGATACGGCTCATCACCTTTTCCTGCTCGCCGCAGAGCGAGTCCATCGCCTCCTGCGCCGTCTTGGCACCCGACGATGCATCGCCGATCGCTTGCCACCAGAGCTGTGCCAGCTTCGGATAGTCAGGCACGTTGGTGCCGGTCGGCGACCACTGGACGCGAGCCGGCGAACGGTAGAACTCAATCAGACCGCCGAGCTTGGGCGCACGTTCGGTAAAGCTCTTGTCGTGGATCGTGCTCTCGCGGATGAAGGTCAAGCCGACATGGCTCTTCTTCACGTCGACGGTCTTCGAGGTGACGAACTGCGCGTAAAGCCAGGCGGCCTTGGCGCGGTCGGTTGGGGTCGACTTCATCAGCGTCCAGGAACCCACGTCCTGATAGCCGAGCTTCATGCCGTCCTTCCAGTAGACGCCGTGCGGCGACGGTGCCATGCGCCACTTCGGCGTGCCATCGTCGTTCAGCACTGCCTTTGCGCCGGCATCGACCATCGAGGCGGTGAAGGCAGTGTACCAGAAGATCTGCTGCGCGACCGCGCCCTGAGCCGGCACCGGGCCGGATTCGGAGAAGGTCATGCCTTGTGCTTCGGCTGGAGCATAAGCCTTCAGCCAGTCGAGATACTTCTGGATCGAATAGACGGCGGCCGGGCCATTGGTGTCGCCGCCGCGCGCCGTGCAGGAGCCGACCGGTCGCGAGTTCTCGTCGACCTTGATGCCCCACTCGTCGACTGGCAAGCCGTTCGGCAAACCCTTGTCGCCATTGCCGGCCATGGACAGCCAGGCGTCGGTGAACCGCCAGCCGAGCGACGGATCCTTCTTGCCGTAGTCCATGTGGCCATAGACCTTCTTGCCGTCGATCTCACGGCCGGTGAAGAACTCGGCGATATCCTCATAGGCCGACCAGTTGACCGGAACGCCGAGGTCGTAGCCGTACTTGGCCTTGAAGTCGGCCTTGTTCTTCTCGTCGTTGAACCAGTCGTAACGGAACCAGTAGAGGTTGGCGAACTGCTGGTCGGGCAACTGGTAGAGCTTCTTGTCGGGCGCCGTCGTGAACGAGGTGCCGATGAAGTCCTTCAGGTCGAGGTTCGGATTGGTGACATCCTTGCCGTCGCCCGCCATCCAGTCGGTCAGGTTGCGCACCTGCTGGTAACGCCAGTGGGTGCCGATCAGGTCGGAATCGTTGACCCAGCCGTCATAAAGGTTCTGGCCGGTCTGCATCTGGGTCTGGATCTTCTCGACGACGTCGCCTTCCTGGATGACGTCATGCGTGATCTTGATGCCGGTGATGGCGGTAAAGGCCGGCGCCAGCACCTGCGATTCATACTGGTGCGTGGCGATGGTTTCCGAAACGACCTTGATGTCCATGCCGGCGAAAGGCTTCGCGGCATCGATGAACCATTGCATTTCGGCTTCCTGGCCGGCGCGGTCGAGCGTCGAAAGCGGTCCGATTTCCTTGTCCAGGAATGCCTTTGCCTCGTCCATTCCGGCATAGGCGTTGCCAACCCCGAGCAATAGGACAAGCGCAGTCGTTGATGTTAAAAATTGCCGTCGCATTAGTTTCCTCCACTGTTTTAAGGTTTCAAGCGCGATCTGGAGCGGCCGCCGGCACGCGGTCGCTCCAACAGTTTCCCCCTCTATACGTAGCGGAACACGCCAACGGCGTAGACCACGGAGAGAGCGAGAGCCCACCACAGGTTGGATCCAACAAAACCCAACCAAGCGAGATGGATAAAGGCGCTGCCGAGCAGCGACAGGAAGAGACGGTCGCCACGCGTCGTCTCGAAGCGAAGGACGCCGACGCGCGGATTGCCGCCCGGCGAGGCATATTCCCACGCCGCCATGCCGCACAGCAGCAAAAGAATGGTTCCGAAGAAGGCCGCGGTCGGCCAGGTCCATGCCATCCAGGTGAGGTCGAAATTCATGACCAGACCCTCCCCGGGGCGAAACTCTTGGCGATGGTGTTGCGCGCGAACTCTTGCGTTCGTTTCATCAAACCCTCCCCAGGGCGAAACCCTTGGCGATGTAGTTGCGCACAAACCAGATGACCAGCGCGCCGGGGATCAGCGTCAGCACACCAGCGGCGGCGAGCAAGCCCCAGTCCATGCCGGCGGCCGAAACCGTACGGGTCATGGTGGCGGCGATCGGCTTGGCGTCGGTTGTGGTCAGCGTGCGGGCGATCAGCAGTTCCACCCATGAGAACATGAAGCAGAAGAAGCAGGCGACGCCGATGCCGCTCGCGATCAGCGGCATGAAGATCCTGACGAAGAAGCGCGGGAACGAATAGCCGTCAATATAGGCGGTCTCGTCGATTTCCTTCGGCACGCCTGACATGAAGCCTTCGAGGATCCACACCGCCAATGGCACGTTGAACAGGCAATGCGCCAGCGCGACGGCGATGTGGGTGTCGATCAGGCCGAAGGCCGAGTAGAGTTGGAAGAACGGCAGCGCAAACACCGCCGGCGGCGCCATGCGATTGGTCAGCAGCCAGAAAAACAGGTGCTTGTCACCGAGGAAGCGGTAGCGCGAGAACGCATAGGCCGCAGGCAGCGCCGCGGCCACCGAGATCACCATGTTCATCACCACATAGGTGATGGAGTTGACGTAGCCCGAGTACCAGGATGCATCGGTGAAGATGGTGACGTAATTGGCGATCGTCGGTGCATGCGGATAGAGCGTCAGTGAAGAGACGATCTCGGCATTGGTCTTGAAGCTCATATTGATGAGCCAGTAGATCGGCAGCAAAAGCACGATGATGTAGACCGTCGGCACGATCCACCACCAGCGCGATTCCTCGCCGCGGCGGCGCATCAGCCGCGCGATCTGGTCCTGCGACATCGCACTGGCGAGCCCTTCCGAAGCCGTCGTTTCGCTCACTCTGTCCTGCCTCGTCGTTCTTTCGTTGGCGCCGCTCATCTCAGCGCTCCGCGTCGTAGTTGGTCATCACGGTGTAAAACACCCATGACAGCAGAAGGACGATGAGGAAGTAGACCAGCGACATGGCCGCGGCCGGCCCGAGGTCGAACTGGCCGAGCGCCGTCTTGACGAGGTCGATCGACAGGAACGTCGTCGAGTTGCCGGGACCGCCGCCCGTCACCACGAAGGGTTCGGTGTAGATCATGAAGCTGTCCATGAAGCGCAGCAGCACGGCGATCAGCAGCACCCGGTTCATCTTCGGCAGCTGGATGTAGCGGAACACCGCCCAGCGCGAGGCACCGTCGATCTTGGCCGCCTGATAGAAGGCATCCGGAATGGAGACCAGGCCGGCATAGCAGAGCAGCACGACGAGGCTGGTCCAATGCCAAACATCCATGATGATGACGGTGACCCAGGCGTCGAACGAATCCTGCACGTAGTTGTAGTCGATGCCGAGCGCATTGACGTAATAGCCGAGCAGGCCGATGTCGTTGCGCCCAAAAACCTGCCAGATGGTGCCGACGACGTTCCACGGGATCAGCAGCGGCAGCGCCATCAGCACCAGGCAGACTGGCACACCCCAGCCCTTTTTCGGCATGTTGAGCGCGATGAAGATGCCGAGCGGCACTTCGATGGCAAGGATAATAAAGGAGAAGATCAGGTTGCGGACCATCGCCTCCCAGAAGCGGCTGGAAGAGAGCAGCTCCTCGAACCACTCGGTGCCGGCCCAGAAGAAGACGTTGTTGCCGAAAGTGTCCTGCACCGAATAGTTGACGACCGTCATCAGCGGGATGACCGCCGAGAACGCCACCAGCACCAGCACCGGCAGCACCAGGAACCAGGCTTTGTTGTTCCAGGTCTTTTCCATCTATGCCCCCATCTCGACGCGCGCCATCTCAACCAGCCAGGAATCGGCATAGATGTTGATGCCGGCCGGGTCGAACCGCACTTTTGGTTCAGCGGGGACGGTTTCGTCCTCGCCAATCACGGCAGCGATCTCGCGGCCTTCAAGCTTCGCGCGCACCACCTTGTGGCGGCCGAGATCCTCGATCTTGCTGACTTGTACGGCCATGCCGTCGCGGCCGAGCCGGACATATTCGGGACGTATGCCAAGCTCTATGGCGCCACTGGCTGCCTTGGGTGCGCCCGGCAGTTCGATCCGCTGCGCCCCAAGCTTCGCCGTCTTGCCGTCGATCGCCACCGGCATGACGTTCATGCCGGGCGAGCCGATGAAATAACCGACAAACGTATGGCGCGGTCGTTCGAATAGTTCCGCCGGCGTGCCGATCTGCACGATGCCGCCATCATACATCACCACGACCTGGTCGGCGAAGGTCAGCGCCTCGGTCTGGTCGTGCGTGACGTAGACCATGGTGTAGCCAAAGCGGCGGTGCAGCTGCTTCAATTGCGAGCGCAGCACCCACTTCATATGCGGATCGATGACGGTCAGCGGCTCGTCGAACAGAATGGCGTTGACATCCGAGCGCACCAGTCCGCGGCCGAGCGAGATCTTCTGCTTCTGGTCGGCGGTCAGTCCCCTCGCCTTCTTCTTCGCCCACGACGCCAGGTCGATCATCTCCAGCGTTTCGCGCACCTTGCGGTCGACATCGGCTTCCGGCACGCCACGATTGCGCAGCGGGAAGGCCAGATTGTCGTAGACGGTCATGGTGTCGTAGATGACCGGGAACTGGAACACCTGCGCGATGTTGCGCTCCTGCGTCGACAGTTTGGTCACGTCCTTGCCGTTGAACAGCAACTGGCCATGCGAGGGATGAAGCAATCCCGAAATGATGTTGAGCAGCGTGGTCTTGCCGCAACCCGAGGGCCCGAGCAGCGCATAGGCGCCGCCATCCTCGAAGATGTGATGCACTTCCTTGAGCGCAAAATCGGCATCCGTCCGCGGGTTCGGCAGGTAGGAGTGGCGGATGTGATTGACGTCGATGCGCGCCATATCGCTCTCCTATGCCGCCAGCTTCGGTGCGCTTACGGCGCGGCCTTGCCCGTCGAAGACCATAATGTGACGCGGGTCGATAAACACGTCGATCGCGGCGTCAGTCTCGAAATCGAGGATACCGTGGGTCAGCATGACCCAGCGCGCATCGGCGAAGTCGAGATGGATGAAGCTCTCCGACCCGGTGATCTCGGTGATGGTGACCTTCGCCCGTACCGGCACGGCCAAGGCATTGGGCCGTTCGAGCGAAAGATGGTGCGGCTGGAAGCCGACCGTATAGTTCGCATCGGCAATGCCGACGAGTTCGGCCGGCACCGGCAGCTTGACGCCGCCTTCGAGTAAAAAGTCCGGACCCTTCTTGGCCAGCACGATGGTGTTGAGCGGCGGGTCGGCGAAAGTCCTGGCCGTCACCAGATCGACCGGCTTGCGGAACACGTCGATTGTCGGGCCGAACTGGGTGATGCGTCCTTCGGAAAGTGTCGCCGTATTGCCGCCGAGCAGCAGCGCTTCGTGCGGCTCGGTCGTGGCATAGACGAAGATGGTGCCGGTGGCGGCAAAAATCCTCGGCAGTTCGGCGCGCAGTTCCTCGCGCAATTTGTAGTCGAGATTGGCAAGCGGCTCGTCGAGCAGCACCAGGCTGGCGTTCTTGACGATGGCACGCGCCAGTGCGGTGCGCTGCTGCTGGCCGCCGGACAGGCTCAGCGGCGTGCGGTCGAGATAGGGTGTCAGCTTGAGAAGTGCGGCGGCATTGCGCACTTCCTTGTCGATCTTCGCCTGATCGGTGCCGGCCACCCTGAGCGGCGAGGCGATGTTCTCGTAGACGGTCATCGCCGGATAGTTGATGAACTGCTGGTAGACCATGGCGATCTTGCGCTTCTGCACCGGCACGCCGGTGACATTCTGGCCGTCGAACCAGATCGAACCGGAGGTCGGCACATCGAGGCCGGCCATCAGCCGCATCAGGCTGGTCTTGCCGGAGAGCGTGGGTCCAAGCAGGACGTTGAGCGAGCCATGCTTGAGCGTCAGCGACACGTCGCGGATATGCTCGACCGCACCAATCGTCTTGGTGACGTTTCTCAGTTCCAGCATGACGCCTCCTCCCAGGCCTTCCACATCAGTTCAAAACCCTCTTCATTCGGCGGCCGCGACATGTCGCCGGCTTATGCCGTGCATGAATTCATCGAGCGCCGCCACCTGCTCGCGGCTGAGATGCAGACCGCGCTTGGTCCGCCGCCACAATACATCTTCGGCGGTGACAGCCCATTCGTTTTGAACGAGATAGCGCACCTCGGCCTCAAAAAGATCGGCGCCGAAGTTGCGGCCCAGATCAGCATTCGATTTGGCCAGCCCCAGCAGCATCCTTGCGCGGGTGCCGTAGAGCCTTGTCAGCCGGCGAGCCAGGCGCGCGTCAAGAAACGGATAGGCGGTTTTTAGTTTCGCCACTTCGGCATCGAAACCGGTGGCCGGGAAATCGCCGCCCGGCAGCGGCGCGTTTGCCGTCCATGGCTTGCCGCGCTTGCCGAGAAAACCCTCGATCTTTTCCAGCATCGATTCCGACAGCCGGCGATAGGTGGTGATCTTGCCGCCGAAAGCATTGACGATCGGAGCTGCGCCCTCGCCGCCATCGGCCTTGAGCACATAGTCGCGTGTCGCTTCCTGCGCCTTGGAAGCACCGTCATCATAGAGCGGACGAACGGCCGAATAGGTCCAGACGATGTCCGAGCGCTTGACTGGTTGCGCGAAATATTCGCTTGCCGCGGCGCAGAGGTAATCGATCTCGGTGTCGCTGATCTTCACGTCATGCGGATCGCCGGGGTAATCCTGGTCCGTGGTGCCGATCAGGGTGAACTCTTCCTCGTAGGGAATGGCGAAGATGATGCGGCCATCCCGGTTCTGGAAGAAATAGGCGCGCGGATCGTCGAACTTCTTGGCAATGACGATGTGGCTGCCCTGCACGAGGCGGACATTGTGCACATCGTTGAGGCCGACGACGCCGGAAAGCACATGATCGACCCAGGGCCCGGCGGCATTGACCAGCAGTCGCGCCTTGATCTCTTCGGTCTTGCCGGTCTGCAGGTCCTCGATCCGGATCGTCCACAACCCGTTTTCGCGTCGCGCGCCGATCACTTTCGTTCGGGTGCGGACCGTCGCGCCGCGATCGGCGGCATCACGCGCGTTCAGCGCCACCAGCCGCGCATCGTTGACCCAGCCGTCCGAATATTCGAAAGCCTTCTTGAACAATGGCTTCAAAGGCTTGCCGGCCGGGTCCTTGGCCATGTCCAGCGTCCTGGTTGCCGGCAGCAATTTGCGCCCGCCAATATGGTCGTAGAGAAAAAGACCGAGCCTGATCAGCCAGGCCGGGCGCAGGCCCTTGGCATAGGGCAGCACGAAGCGCATCGGCCAGATGATATGCGGCGCGTTCTTCCACAGAACCTCGCGTTCCATCAGCGCCTCGCGCACCAGGCGGAATTCGTAGAATTCGAGGTAGCGCAGGCCGCCATGGATCAATTTGGTCGAGCCCGAGGAGGTTCCGCTGGCGAGGTCGTTCATCTCGGCGAGGAAGACGGAAAAGCCACGCCCGACAGCATCGCGGGCAATGCCGCAGCCATTGATGCCGCCGCCTATGACGAAAATGTCATGGATCGGAGATGCTTCCACAAATTCCTCCAGCGATTTCGCATTGCACCATTTTTGGCCTTTACGAAACCGTGTCGGAATTATTTCGAAATCATAACGAATGTCAAACGAAATATCACGAGCGTGTGGTGCCAAGCTGAAACCGCCTAGGAGAGCGACGTCTCGATCAGTTGAACCTCGGCCTCCTGGCAGATTTTGCGCACCGACGGGATGTCGCAACGGTCGGTGATGAAGGTGTTGACCTGCGACAGGTGGCCGATGCGCACCGGTGCGGTTCGCTCGAATTTGGTCTGATCGGAAACCAGGATGACATGCCTTGCATTGGCGATGATCGCCTGCGCCACTTTGACCTCGCGGAAATCGAAGTCCAGCAAGGCGCCGTCATGGTCGATCGCCGAGGCGCCGATCACCGCATAGTCGACCTTGAATTGCCTGATGAAGTCGACCGCCGCTTCACCGACGACGCCGCCATCGGAGCCGCGCACAACGCCACCCGCAATCACAACCTCGATCGACGGATATATCCGCATCCTATTGGCAACATTGATGTTATTGGTGATGACCATGAGGCCGCTGTGATCGAGCAGCGCCTTGCTGACCGACTCTGTCGTGGTGCCGATGTTGATGAACAGCGAGGCGTTGTCGGGGATCAGCCTGGCGGCCGCCCGGCCGATCGCCTCCTTCTCGTCGGCGGCGATCTTGCGCCTGGCCTCGTACTCCATGTTCTCGATGCCGGACGGGAACAACGCGCCGCCATGGATGCGCGAAAGCAGCCTCTGGTCGCACAGGTCGTTGAGATCCTTGCGTATGGTCTGCGGCGTCACGTTGAAATGTGTGGCCAGATCCTCGACCAGCACCCGACCATGATCCTTGGCCATCTGGATAATTTCGGCATGGCGTGGCGACAGATACATAGGACAACCTCCCGTTTTCGTTTTTCTTGTCTATAGTCGAAAACGAAACCAATGAAAAGGCGTAAGCCGGCTAATGAAATGCATATGATTGCAAAGGCAAACGCCAACGCAATCCCGACTGGACCTGATCAGGCCACACCGCGCGCTATTTCCATGATGACGGTGAAAGCCATATCGATATCGGCGGCGGTCGCTTCGAACTGGCCGACCTGGAAACGGATTGCGACCTGCCCATCGACCCTCGTCTGCGTCAGGTAGATGCGGCCATCATCGTTGATCGCATTGACCAGCCGCAGATTGTGCTCGTCCGCCTCCGCGTCGGTTATTGCCTTGTGCCGGAACGAGAACAGGGACAGCATCGGTTCGCTGACGATCTCGAAATCCGGCTCCCTTGCCAGCCGCGCGGCAAGCCTTTCGCTCCAGGCGACATGATTGCGGATCATTGCGCGCAGGTTTTCCAGCCCATGCGCGCGCAGCAGGAACCACAATTTCAGCGCGCGAAAGCGGCGGCCGAGCGGCACCGACCATTCGGAATAGTTGATGATGCCGTCGCGGCCATGCGTCTTCAGGAATTCAGGCTTGATCGCCAGGGTGCGAACAAGATCCTCCGGCCGGCGGATGAACTGCATCGAGCAGTCGAACTGCGCGCCCAGCCATTTGTGCGGGTTGAAGACGATGGAATCCGCCCGCTCGACACCAGCCCAGAAACGCCGGTACTCCGGGCAGATCATCGCCGAGCCGGCCCAGGCAGCATCGACATGCAGATAAAGCCCGTGCCGCTGCGCCACCGCGGCGACGCCAAGGATATCATCCGTGCCGCCAGTGCTGGTGCCGCCGACGCAAGCGATGATGCCGGCCGGCTGCATACCGGCCTCGCGGTCGGCGACGATTGCCGCCTCGAGCGCTGCCGTGTCCATGGCGCGAAAACGGCCGCCGACAGGAATGCGCACGAGATTGTCCTCGCCGATGCCGGAAATCCAGATCGCCCGATCGATGGAGGTGTGCACCTGGTCGGAGGAATAGATGCGCAGCCGCGCCTGCCCGGCCAACCCTTGTTTGTTGCCTTGCCAGTCCAACGCCCGTTCACGCATGGTCAGCACCGCGGCCAGCGTCGCCGACGAGGCTGAATCCTGGATCACCCCGGAAAACCCTTCCGGCAGGCCGAGCGCCTGGCGCATCCAATCGACGGTGCGTGTTTCGAGCTCGGTTGCCGCAGGCGACGTCTGCCAAAGCATGCATTGCGCGGCCATCGCCGAAACCAGATATTCCGCCACCACCGAGACCGGCGCCGCATTGGCCGGGAAATAGGCGAAGAAGCGCGGATGCTGCCAATGCGTCATCCCCGGCAAAATCTTCTCTTCGAAGTCGGCGAAGATCTGGTCCATCGGTTCGGCGTCTTCGGGTGGTGACGCCCCTATGCTTCTAAAGATGTCGCCGGGCTCGACCAGTGGCCGCACTGGCTGCTCGCGCAGCGTGCTGCGGTAGTCGGCGCCCCAGTCGGCGGCGCGCCGCGACCATTGCCGGAACTCATCGTTGTTCATCCTGTCCTCCCGACATGATCCCTCGCCGCCATCCGTCGCGGCTGGCCTCTTATTATTTAACGCGTGAAATATATGCAACCGCCAGCGTATGCGGCACGCCTCAGCCAGGGAAATCCGGCAGGCTGGCAAAAGCCGTCTTCAGCGCATTCGACCAGCCGTCCGAGATCGTGCGGTAATACTGGTCGTCATGCGCGATCCGCTTCTTCAACCCGACCTTGAAAGCGTCCTTCTCCAGGAAGAGCAGGTCGAGCGGCAGGCCGACGGACAGGTTCGACTTCAACGTCGAATCGAACGATACCAGCAGCAGTTTCACCGTCTCGGCGAAGCTCATCGTCTTTTCATAGGCGCGGATGATGATCGGCTTGCCGTATTTGGTCTCGCCGATCTGGAAGAACGGCGTGTCATCGGTCGATTCGATGAAATTGCCTTCGGGATAGATCATGAACAGGCGCGGCTCGCTGCCCTTGATCTGGCCGCCGAGGATGAAGGAGGCATTGAAGTAGGAATCCGCCTTCTCGCCCGCGGGCGACGAACTGGCGATGACTTCCTTGACCGTGTCGCCGACCATCCGCACCGTCTGATACATCGACGGCGTTTCCAGAAGCGTGGCATGACGGTCGGCAATTGCCTTGGTGCGTTCGTCAAGCAGGCTGACCACGGCCTGCGTCGTCGCCAGGTTGCCGGCCGACATCAAAACGACGACGCGCTCGCCCGGCTGCTCCCAGACATGCATCTTGCGGAAGGTGGAAATCGAATCCATGCCGGCATTGGTGCGCGTGTCGGACATGAACACGAGCCCGCGATCGATCTTCAGGCCAACGCAATAAGTCATGGAATCTCTTCTGGCGGCAATCTTGCGAAGGATTACTGCTCCACCGTGACGGTGACCGCAAGCTCTTCTTCCGCCTGTCCCAGCCGAATTCCCGACACCGGCGTGGCGTCGCGGTAATCGCGGCCGGTTGCCACCTTCACATAGCGCTCGTCAGGCGAAATGCCATTGGCGGCATCGAAGGCAACCCAGCCGAGACCCGAAACATGCGCTTCGGCCCAGGCATGGCTTGCGGCCTGCTCGACCGTCGCGTCCAGCATCAGATAGCCGCTGACATAGCGGGCCGGAAAGCCCATGGCGCGCGCCGCGGCGGCAAAGATATGGGTGTGATCCTGGCAGACACCGGTCTTGAGCGCCAAGGCTTCCTCCGCAGGCGTCGTTGCATTGGTGGTGCCGGGCGTGTAGGCGACGCGCTCGCCGATGACGGCCATCAGCCGGTGCAGCCTTTCGATGTCGGTGCCCTTGCCGACAGATGAGGCGAGTTCGCGAACACCGCCGCCGATCGCCGTCAATGGCGTTTCATGGCTGTACAGCCAGAGCGGCGTAAAACCCTGGTGTGGCCCGGAAACGCCCGCGGTGTCGCGCGTCACCACTTCGCCCGATGCTTCCACCGTGATGAAGTCGCGCTCGCCCTCGACGCTCAACAGTCTGGTGTCGTTGCCGAAATGGTCGACAAAGCGAACCTCTTCGCGCGCGCCTTCGATGGTCAGAGCCCAGGACAGAACGGTCTGCGTCGATCCGCTGACCGGAAGCAGCCGCAGCCGCTGCAACAGATAGTGCACCGGCGCATCGTAGCGGTATTCCGTCCGGTGGGTGATCTTCAGCCGCATGCGCTATGTCCCGCTTGTGAGCATGATCTTGTCCCACTTTTCGGAGCCATGCTCAATTGAACCGGTAGTCCTGCGCGATCTCGTCACCGAGCTTGGTGTTGTCGCGAATGAAATTGGCCAGGAATTCATGCAGGCCGGCATCGAAAATATCCTTGATCGACCCGGCTCTCAGCATTGTCTGCGTCTTCTCGGCCGTTGCGTGGCAGGCATGGCGTTCGCCGTAATCGTCGCCGAGGAACTTCAGATGCTCCGACAGGAAGCGATAGCAGAAGGTCAGCGAACGCGGCATGCGGACATTGAGGATCAGATAGTCGGCAATGTTGGTCGGCTTGTAGTCGGCGTCGTAGACCCAGCGATAGGAGCGATGCGCCGACACCGAGCGCAGGATCGATTCCCACTGGTAGTTGTCGAGCGTCGAGCCGACCCAGGAGATCGACGGCAAGAGCACATAGTATTTCACGTCGAGGATGCGCGCCGTGTTGTCGGCGCGCTCGACATAGGTGCCGAGCTGCGAGAAATCGAAGATCTCGTTGCGCAGCATGGTGCCATAGAACGAGCCGCGGATCAGCGCCGTCTCGCGCTTGATAGCGTCGAGCACGCTGGGCAGGTCGCGCTCGTCGATCGGCCTTGCCAGCATCCGCTTCAGCGACATCCAGGCTTCGTTGATGCTCTCCCATGTCTCGCGCGTCAGCGCCGTGCGCACCATGCGGGCATTGTTGCGGGCCGTCTCGATCGCCGCCATCGTGCTCGACGGGTTCGACGTGTCGCGCAGCAGGAAGTCGGCAACATTCGCGGCGGTATAGTCAGAGTATTTCTGGCTGAAGGTGACGTCGGAGCCGGCGCTGAGCAGCACCGAATTCCACTCTTCCGACGCGCTCTGGGTGCGGGTCAGCGCCATGCGCAGACCGGCATCGACCAGCCGAGCCATATTCTCGGCCCGCTCTATGTAGCGGTTCATCCAGTAAAGCCCGTTGGCGGTGCGGCCTAGAAGCATGTCAGGCGAGCCGGTGAATGGTGAATGGTGAATGGTGAATAGTGGATCGACACAGGTAGAACCTCATATACGCCGTCCCCTTGCATCCAGGCATCTGACCATTGACCATTCTACCATTCACTATTCACTATTCACTATTCACTATTCACTATTCACTATTCACTATTCACTGCACTAATCATCCAGCACCCACGTATCCTTCGTCCCGCCGCCTTGCGAGGAATTGACGACCAGCGAGCCTTCCTTCAGCGCGACACGGGTCAGCCCGCCGGGGACGATCTGGATGCGGTCGGAGACCAGCACATAGGGTCTGAGGTCGACGTGGCGCGGCGCCAGCCCCTTTTCCGTCAGGATCGGACATGTCGACAGCGCCAACGTCGGCTGGGCGATATAATTCGAGGGCTTGGCCGCCAATTTCTTGGCGAAGGTCTCGCATTCCTTCTTGGTCGCCGCCGGCCCGACCAGCATGCCGTAGCCGCCGGAACCATGCACTTCCTTGATCACCAGCTCGTCGATGTGCTCGAGCACATATTTCAGGCTATCCGGCTCCGAGCAGCGCCAGGTCGGGATGTTGCCGAGGATTGCCTTGCGGCCGGTGTAGAACTCGATGATCTCGGGCATGTAGGAATAGATCGCCTTGTCGTCGGCGATGCCGGTGCCCGGCGCATTGGCGATGGTGATGTTGCCGGCACGGTACACATCCATGATGCCGGGTATGCCAAGTGTAGAGTCAGGCCGGAAGGTCAGCGGGTCGAGGAACGAATCGTCGACGCGGCGGTACAGCACATCGATCTGCTTGTAGCCTTCGGTCGTGCGCATCGCGACATGACCGTCGACGACCCGCAGATCCTGGCCTTCGACCAGCTGCACGCCCATCTGGTCGGCCAGGAAGGCGTGTTCGAAATAGGCGGAGTTGAAGCTGCCTGGCGTCAACACCGCAATCGTCGGCGCGCCCTTGGTGCTCTGCGGCCGCACTGCCGCCAGCGACTGGCGCAGAAGCTGCGGGTAGTTTTCCACCGGCCGCACCTTGATTTTCTGGAACAGCTCGGGGAACAGCTGCATCATCGTCTCGCGGTTCTCCAGCATGTAGGAGACGCCCGACGGCGTGCGCGCATTGTCCTCCAGCACGTAGAATTCGTCCTCTGAGATGCGGACGATGTCGACGCCGATAATGTGGGTGTAGACGCCGGCCGGCGGCCTGACCCCGATCATTTCCGGCAGGAATGCCTCGTTTTTGGCGATCAATTCCCTTGGAACGCGCCCGGCGCGCAGGATTTCCTGGCGGTGGTAGATGTCATCGAGGAAGGCGTTCAGCGCCTGCACGCGCTGCTCGATGCCTTGCGTGAGGCGCCGCCACTCATTGCCCGAAATGATGCGGGGAACGATATCGAACGGGATCAGCCGCTCGGAGGCTTCCTGCTCGCCATAGACGGCGAAAGTGATGCCGGTCTTGCGGAAGACGCGTTCGGCGTCCTGCATCTTCTCGGTAAGCCTGGCCGGATCCTGCTCTTTCAGCCAGCGATCATAAGCCGAATACGGTCTTCTCAATCCGGAGACTTCCGGAAGCATTTCATCGAACGCTGCCAATCGCATACTCCCCTGTGACGCCATTTCACTGGCGTCGCCGGAGAAAATCAAGCGCAATCGGTGATTTGCGAGATACGGGCGATCAGTATGTTGCACCTGCCTAAAATTGAGGCAGCCGAAATATAACAGTAATCAGGCTTTGCCTCGTGTCCGGGCAAGCGGGTTTCCAGCTAGAAAGCGCGGAACGTGACCACTGTGAACGTGTCCTTGATGCCGGGGAGAATCTGCACCTTCTCGTTGACGAAATGGCCGACATCTTCCTCGTCGTCGACATAGAATTTGGCGAGCAGATCGTAGTTGCCGGCGGTGGAGTAGATTTCCGAGGCGATCTCGGCATCGGCAAGCGCACTGGCAACCTCATAGGATTTGCCGAGTTCGCATTTGATCTGCACGAAAAACGCCTTCATGGCTTCGTCCCGCTAAACGTCCAAGTCCAAGCGGCCCTTCTGGCAGACTGGAGGCGGGCTTTCAAGCGCTGGAATTTGTGCTCAACCGGCCCGGCCTCGATCTACGCCGCATCATTGGCATGCAGCGCTGGAGGAGCTTGCCACGGAGCACCAACAGGCGCTCACCGTTGAAAGAGGCTTGAGCACCGCGGGGATGAATATTCCTCATTGCTGAAACCGTGAAGCACCGTCGCACGTATGTTAGGATATCTCCTGAACGGCTTTCTGGAGAGGCAGCTTTTCGAGGGCAACGGAGACAGGCCATGCGCCGCATGTTTCTCGCATTCGCGTTCGGTCCATTCATCCTGGTCTCGTCGGCGTTCGCCGGCGACGCCGAAATCAAGGCAGGGCAGTCTGTCATCGACGGCCAGTTAAAGGCCCTCATCGCCAATGACGGCGCCACCGCCTACAGCTTCGCCGCCCCGAATGTGAAACGGATTTTCCCGACCGTCGACGCATTCATGAACATGGTAACCAACGGTTACCCGCCGGTGCGCAAGCCGCGGACCTATTCCTTCGGCAAGGTCGAGGAGACGGCTCCGGGTTCGATCGTCCAGCAGGTGCTGATCGTCGGGCCAGATGGCAAGGACTACGAAGCTGTTTACACGTTGCAGCAACAGCCCGACGGCACGTTCCAGATCACCGGCTGCAGCCTGCGCGCCTCGAATTCGCTGAGCACCTGAGATCCAGATTCAGTTCTTTTTCATATTCTTAAAAATGACCCAAGAAGCAAACGCTCTTCTGTCCACAATAGGAGACAATCCAAAGGCAGCTATAACAATCTCGACACTTTGTATATCCGCAAGAACATCCGATCTGTAAAATTTCGTTAAAGGATTATAGTCAGCCTCGTGCCTCTTCCTCTGCATTTCCACAAATTTGTTTGCAAAATCCTCGATCGAGGCTGGAAATTTCGACATGGTTCTATTGTCTTCGCAGGCGCTTTTTGCTGTGCCATGCGCCAACGAGCGATAAACCTCTACCCAAGCATGCTTGCTTCGCGCTGAACCACTGCCACCTATCAAAAGATCCGCACATGTGCGAGCCAGGCAGTGAAACATTGCATAATACGTGCTACTGGCCGAACGTCGCAGATTAACCTGAGACGGCTTGCCTTTCCCGGCCGTAGCCAAGAGCTTCGCAGTGCTAAGGAGATCACTTGGCTTCAGCTATATTTCCCGCTTCTGATTTTGCGACATAGTAAAAAACTGGAAAGCTATCCTCACCAAGCTTGGACAAGCTATCACGGACGTGACGCGTTATCCCAATCGTCTCTTTCGCATCGATCTGATTCTTCTCATTATCAAATATGACGTAGACATAAATCACACGTTCCCCATCCGTGTTTGTTTCGGGGTTTACCACGACGTCGAGGATTTTGCCGCTGTGAATTCTATCTCTGACCACTTTTGAGATTGCAGTTTTTATTTTTTGATTGGCTGACATGGCGTAAACTTTCATTTGGATTCCTTAGAAGGTCATCCGTCGCCAAACTTAGATCGGCAAGGAGCTTACACGATTCAAGGGAGTTGTCGCCACCTCCATAGCTTTGGAGGCCGCTGGATGACCAGAGGACTGCCTTCCATAGCCAATGGAGTTTCAAAGGGCCGGAATATCGCCCCTCGCCCAGCCCTCGGTCATTTCCGCGCCGCGCGTCTCGAAGGAGCCGGCCCCAATAGCGGCACGGATGTCCTGCATAAGCCTTTGATAATACGATAGATTGTTCCAGGTCAGAAGCATGGCGCCGAGCGCCTCCTGCGAGCGCACGAGATGGTGCAGATAGGCGCGTGAATAGTCCCGCGCGGCCGGGCAGTCGCTTTCCTCGTCGAGCGGGCGCGGATCGTCGGCATGGCGGGCGTTGCGCAGATTGACCTTGCCGCGCCTGGTATAGGCAAGGCCATGCCGGCCGGCTCGCGTCGGCATCACGCAATCGAACATGTCGATGCCGCGCGCCACCGATTTCAGGATATCGTCGGGCGTGCCGACGCCCATGAGGTAGCGCGGCTTGTCATCAGGCAGTTCCGGACAGGTGATGTCGAGCATCTCGAGCATCACCGCTTGCGGCTCGCCGACGGCCAGGCCGCCGACGGCGTAGCCTTTCAGCTCCAGCGCGCTCAACGCCTGCGCCGACCGCACCCGCAGTGCCGCGTTGTCGCCACCTTGCACGATGCCGAACATCGCCTTGCCCGGCTGATCGCCGAACGCAGTCTTGCAGCGCTCGGCCCAGCGAAGCGACAGCTCCATGGCCCGCTCGATCTCCTTCATCCCGGCCGGCAGCGCCGTGCATTCGTCGAGCTGCATCTGGATGTCGGAATCGAGCAAGCCCTGGATCTCGATCGAGCGCTCCGGTGACATCTCATAGGCGGCGCCGTCGATATGCGAGCGGAAGGTGACGCCTTTTTCGGTCAGCTTTCTCAGCTTCGACAGCGACATCACCTGAAAACCGCCGCTGTCGGTCAAGATCGGATAAGGCCAGCGGGCGAACTCGTGCAAGCCGCCGAGCCGCGCCACGCGCTCGGCGCCGGGCCGCAGCATCAGATGGTAGGTGTTGCCCAGGATGATGTCGGCGCCGACGCCGCGCACCTGGTCCATGTACATGGTCTTGACGGTGCCGCCGGTGCCGACCGGCATGAAGGCCGGCGTGCGGATTGCACCGCGCGGCATGTCGATCACGCCGTGCCGCGCCTTGCCGTCAGTCGCCAGAACCTTGAAGCTGAACGGCTTAGCCATTGAATTCCTTGTCATGGACCGGGGCGTCCGGAGCCTGCTTGTCGAGCGACTGGCGGTAGTGGATGCAGCCACGCATGAATTTTGGCCAAGGCGGCACGGCGATCGCCGGTTCGGTCTTCTCCGGCAAGAGATCCCACAGATCGGGGTGATGCCAGCACAGATCGTGGCCGGTGGCATCGCGATGCGCACGAATACCGGCGCGAAGCTTTTTCACCTCGGCGATCAGCGCATCGCGGTCCAGGTTCTTGAGATCATCATCCATCGCTCGTCTCCGCTCGATAAAGCAGGCTTGAGTCGCCATAGGAATAGAATCTGTAGCGGTTCTCGATCGCATGCGCATAGGCCGCGCGCATCGTGTCGAGGCCGCTGAAGGCTGAAACCAGCATGAACAGCGTCGAGCGCGGCAGATGGAAATTGGTTATCAGCATGTCGGCGGTGCGAAAGCGATAGCCGGGCGTGATGAAGATGTCGGTTGGGCCGGACCAGGCAACCAGGGTGCCGTCCTCGCGCGCGGCACTTTCCAGCAGGCGCAGCGAGGTCGTGCCGACGGTGACGATGCGTCCGCCCCTCGCCTTCACCGCGTTCAACGCGTCCGCGGTTTCCGCGCTGACCGAACCGGTCTCGGCATGCATCTTGTGGTCGGTGGTGTCATCCGCCTTCACTGGCAGGAACGTACCGGCGCCGACATGCAAGGTGACGAAGCGGCGTTCGATGCCCTTGGCGTCAAGCGCTGCAAAAAGCTCCGGCGTGAAATGCAGGCCCGCTGTCGGTGCCGCGACGGCGCCTTCCTCGCGGGCATAGATGGTCTGGTAGTCGGCCCGGTCGCGTTCGTCGTCGTCGCGCTTCGAGGCGATATAGGGCGGCAGCGGAATGTGGCCGACCGCGTGCAGTGCCTCGTCGAGGAAAGGCCCTGACAGGTCGAAGCCAAGCAGCGCCTCACCGCCCTCGCCTTTCTCGATCACGGTTGCGTCAAGCTGGCCGAGGAAACACGAATTGCCGTCATGGCCGAAATGGATGCGATCGCCGGCGGCAATGCGCTTGCCCGGCCGCATGAAGGCCAGCCAGCGGCCCGGTGCCATGCGCATATGCAGCGTGGCCTCGACCTGCGCCTGTGCTTCGCCGCGCCGCCTGATGCCTTTGAGCTGCGCCGGAATGACCTTGGTGTCGTTGAACACCAGCACGTCGCCGGCCCTGAGCAAGGATGGCAGGTCGCCAACCGTGCGATCGTCGAGCCCCTCACCGGGCTTCACGACCAGCATCTTGGCGCTGTCGCGCGGCTCCGCCGGACGAAGCGCGATGCACTCCTCCGGCAAATCGAAATCAAAGAGGTCGACGCGCATCAGTAGAGCCGGACGAGCAGCGCTCCGGCCAGCAGCAGCACCGCGCCGGCAACGCGGCCGAGCGAGATTTCACGCACCGCGACGCCGAGGAAGCCGACGCGGTCGATGAGCATGCCGGCCAGCAACTGGCCGGCCACCAGAAACGCCATCAGCGCGGCGGCGCCGATGCGCGGCGTCAGGATCGTCGACAGCGTCACATAGAAGCCGCCGAGCATTCCGCCCGCGACGAACAGCCAGGGCGCCGGCGCTTTCCAGTCGAGCGAGATGCCCTGCAGCTTCACCACCGCGACGGAGATGACGCCGAGCACGATCGCGCCCGACAGGAACGAAAATGCCGCCGCCGCGACCGGAAGACCGAGATCGCGCGCCAATTGCGAATTGATTGGTGCCTGAATGGCAATGAAAGCGCCGGACAGGATGCCGAGAAGCGACCAGACGACGCCCATCATTGTCGTTTACCCTTACTTGACGTCGGCCGCGACCTTCAGCGACACGATCTTGTCGGGATCCTGCACCGGCTCGCCGCGCTTGATCTTGTCGACATTGTCCATGCCTTCGATGACCTGGCCCCAGACCGTGTACTGGCGGTTGAGGAAGGCGGCATCGTCGAAGCAGATGAAGAACTGTGAATTGGCCGAGTTCGGATTCTGCGAACGGGCCATCGAGCAGGTGCCGCGGCCATGGTTGGCGTTGGAGAATTCGGCCTTCAGGTCCGGCTTTTCCGAGCCACCCATGCCAGCCCGGGACGGCGCAAATGTGGGCTTGCTGGAATTGCCGAACTTGACGTCACCGGTCTGCGCCATGAAGCCCTCGATGACGCGGTGGAAAACCACGCCGTCATAGGCGCCTTCGCGGGCCAGTTCCTTGATGCGGGCGACATGGCCGGGCGCCAGGTCGGGGAAAAGTTCTATGACCACCTTGCCCTTGGTCGTTTCCATGATGAGCGCGTTCTCGCGGTCCTTGATTTCGGCCATGTCAGATATCCTTTTGAGAAAACAGAGTTATTTGACAACTTTACTTGTCTGCGGCGATGCGCACCTTGATCATCCGATCAGGATCGGTGACCGTGCCGTTGTCCGCCTGGTCGCCCTTCTTGATGTGATCCACCAACTCCATGCCGCTGACGACATTGCCGACGATGGTGTACTGGCCATCGAGCGGCGGCGCTGGCGCGAACATGATGAAGAACTGCGAATTGGCGGAGTTGGGGTCCTGCGAGCGGGCCATGCCGACCACGCCGCGCTTATAGCGTTCGGTCTGCGAGAATTCGGCCGGCAGGTCGGGCAGATCGGAACCGCCGGTGCCGACGGCCTCGGCGCTGAAACCCTTCTTCATGTTGCCGAACTTGACGTCGCCGGTCTGCGCCATGAAGCCGTCGATGACGCGGTGGAAGGCGACATTGTCATAGGCGCCCTGGCGCACCAGAGTCTTGATCTGGGCGACATGCTTGGGCGCGAGGTCGGGCCTCAGCGCAATGGTGACGTCGCCGTCCTTCAGCGTGATGATCATGGTGTTTTCCGGCTCGGCGGCAAAAGCCGAGACCGATGCGGTCACAAGACCGGCAAGCACGACGAGGAACGAGGCGAGCTTTTTCAGCTGCATGGTTTTCTCCGAGAACTTATTTTGCGAATTTGGCGGTGAGCGCACCGGCAACCGCCGCCGGCACGAAGGGGCGGATGTCGCCTCCCATCGAGGCAATCTGGCGGACAAGTGTGGCGGTAATGGTGCGCACGGAGGGGCTGGCGGGCAGAAAAACCGTCTGCAGTTCAGGCGCCATGGTCTCGTTCATGCCGGCCATCTGCATCTCGTAGTCGAGGTCGGTGCCGTCGCGCAGGCCGCGGATCATGATCGAGGCGCCTTGCTTCCTGGCCGCGTCGATGACCAGACCGTCGAAGGCGACGACCTTGATGCGGGCACCTTCACGCCCGAATTCCGCTTTCGTAGCGATCTCGATCAATTGCACCCGCTCCTCGAAGGAAAACAGCGGCTGTTTGCCTGGGTGGATGCCGATCGCCGCATAAACGATGTCGGCCACGGCCAGCGACGCCTTCAGCACGTCGAGATGGCCGTTGGTCAGCGGGTCGAAGGAGCCGGCATAGAGGGCGATGCGTTCAGTCATGGCAGGTGCTTCTAATGCATGATCCCAAAAAGTGGAAACCGGTTTTTGGAAAAGATCATGCTCAAATGAAAGCTAGAGCCTGTTCCATCTTCCGTCCATCAAGATGGAACAGGCTCTAGCGAGCCTCTCTCGCAAAGGCAAATCCGATCGGCGTGCCGGCCGTGAACCTTTTCCGGCGCATGAACGACAGATGAACACGCTAATCACGAAGCCTTCACGCAGCGTTCACTAGGTTGCAGCTTAATAAGATGAAACCAAAATCCCATCTATCCGTTGTTAGGCGCAGGAGAACACGCACATGCTGATCTACATGCTCGCCACCGCAATGACCGTCGCCATGCTGATCGCCACCGTATTTGGGCTGCATCAGGAGGCACAACGCATTCGCGCCAAGGCCAACACCAAGCGCTTCGAAGGCTTCGGCCCCCGCAAGCCCTATAGTCACTACTAAGTCAGTCTGAACTTGCCGCCGCGCCGGCTGATGGCCGGCGTTGCCATGTCAAAACCTGGATGCCGTGCTTACTCCGCACCCTCCGGACCGGCGTCAGCCGCCGGAGCGGCTTCAGCACCGCCCTCGATGGTCTCTTCGCTTTCTTCGTCCGATTGCGGTTCCGAGATCCGCTCGACCGAAACCACCTTTTCACCTTCAGCCGTGTTGAAGATGGTCACGCCCTTGGTGGCGCGGCTGGCGAAACGGATGCCGTTGACCGGCACCCGGATGACAGTGCCGCCATCCGACACCAGCATGATCTGGTCGTCATTGCCGACCGGGAACGTCGCCACCAGCCGGCCGATCTCGGCCACCTTCGACACGTCGGTGGCGCGGATGCCCTTGCCGCCGCGCCCGGTCAGGCGAAAATCGTAGGACGACGAGCGCTTGCCGTAGCCATATTCGGTCACCGTCAGCACGTACTGCTCATGTGCCTTGAGGAACTCGTAGCGTTCGTCGGAAAGCTCCGTCTCCTCGCCGACCTCTTCATTGGTCAGCGCGATCTCTTCCTCTTCGCCGGCAGCGATCCCGGCGGCAAGCCGCCGTTCGGCCGCCGCCCGCTTGAGATAGGCCGCGCGCTCGGCTGGCGGCGCATCGACATTCTCGATCACCGACATCGAGATGATGCGGTCGGTCTCGGCCATGGTTATGCCGCGCACGCCGACAGAATTGCGGCTCTGGAAGACGCGTACGTCGCCGACCGAGAAGCGGATGCACTGACCTGAACTGGCGGTCAGGAGCACGTCGTCATTGTCGGTGCAGGTCTCGACGCCGAGGATCTCGTCGCCCTCCTCCTCCAGCTTCATGGCGATCTTGCCGTTGCGGTTGACCTGGACGAAGTCGGACAGCTTGTTGCGGCGCACGGTGCCGCGCGTGGTGGCGAACATCACGTCGAGCTCGCCCCAGCTGGTCTCGTCCTCGGGCAGCGGCATGATGGTGGTGATGCGCTCGCCCTGCTCCAGCGGCAGCATGTTGATCAGCGCCTTGCCGCGCGACTGCGGATTGCCGATCGGCAGCCGCCAGACCTTTTCCTTGTAGACGATGCCGCGCGAGGAGAAGAACAGCACCGGCGTATGCGTGTTGGCCACGAACAGCCGGGTGACGAAATCCTCTTCCTTGGTCGACATGCCGGAGCGGCCCTTGCCGCCGCGGCGCTGCGCCCGGTAGAGCGACAGCGGCACGCGCTTGATGTAGCCGGAATGGCTCACCGTCACGACCATGTCCTCGCGCTGGATCAGGTCCTCGTCTTCCATGTCCGCCCCACCATCGGTGAGTTCGGTGCGGCGCGGCGTGCCGAACTCGTCGCGCACGGCGGCAAGCTCGTCCTTGACGATCTGCTGGACACGCGCACGGGAAGACAAAATGTCCAGATAATCAATGATTTCGGCGCCGATCGTGTTCAACTCTTCGGCGATTTCGTCGCGGCCGAGCGCGGTCAGGCGCTGCAGGCGCAGTTCGAGGATGGCGCGCGCCTGTTCCTCTGAAAGGTTGTAGGTGCCGTCCTCGTTGATGCGATGGCGTGGATCGTCGATCAACAGGATCAGCGATTCGACATCGCCGGATGGCCAGCGCCGCTCCATCAACTGCTCACGCGCCGTCTGCGGATCCGGCGCGGTGCGGATCAGCTTGATGATTTCGTCGATATTGGCGACGGCGATGGCGAGACCGACCAGCACATGGGCACGGTCGCGCGCCTTGCGCAGCAGGAATTTCGTCCGCCGGGTGATCACCTCCTCGCGGAAGGCGACGAACGCCTTCAGCATGTCGGTCAGGTTCATCACCTCCGGCTTGCCGCCGTTCAGCGCCACCATATTGGCGCCAAAGGAGGTCTGCAGCGGCGTGAAGCGGTAGAGCTGGTTGAGGATGACGTCGGCGACTGCGTCGCGCTTCAGCTCGATGACGACGCGGTAGCCCTGGCGGTCGCTCTCGTCGCGGATGTCGGAAATGCCCTCGATGCGCTTGTCGCGCACCAGTTCGGCCATCTTCTCGATCATCGAGGATTTGTTCACCTGGTAGGGAACTTCGGTGATGATGATCGACTCGCGGTCATTGCCGCGCTGTTCGATGTTGACCTTGCCGCGCATGACGATGGAGCCGCGGCCGGTCGAATAGGCGCTGTAGATGCCGGAACGGCCAAGCACGATGCCGCCGGTCGGGAAATCCGGCCCCGGAATGATCTCCATCAGCGCAGGCAGGTCGATCGCCGGATTGTCGATGATGGCGATCGCGCCATTGCAGATTTCGCCGAGATTGTGCGGCGGGATGTTGGTCGCCATGCCGACGGCGATGCCGCCCGAGCCATTGACCAGAAGATTGGGAAACCGTGCCGGGAGAACCTTCGGTTCGCTGCCCGAGGCATCATAAGTGTCCTGGAAGTCGACGGTATCCTTGTCGATATCCTCCAAAAGCTCGTGCGCGACCTTGGTCAGCCGCGCTTCCGTGTAGCGCATCGCCGCCGGCGGATCGCCGTCGATGGAGCCGAAATTGCCCTGTCCGTCGATCAGCGGCACGCGCAGCGACCAGTCCTGCGCCATGCGCACCAAGGCGTCGTAGATGGAAGCGTCGCCATGCGGATGGTATTTACCCATCACATCGGCGACCGGACGCGCCGATTTCACATATTTGCGGTTCCAGTGGTAGCCGCTCTCATGGGCGGCGAAGAGAATGCGGCGATGCACCGGCTTCAGGCCGTCGCGCACGTCGGGCAGCGCACGGCTGACGATCACGCTCATGGCGTAATCGAGATAGGAGCGCTGCATCTCCTCGACGATGGATATCGGCTCGATGCCGGTGGGGCCGCCGTCGGCGCCGCGCGGTGTCTTCTGGTCGGTCAAATCGGATCACAATCTAATCAGGAATCACTCGGTGCTTATATAGGAAGCAAGGCTGAAACTCCAACATGTCAGGCACTTTTCCAGTGTCATTTTTGATGGTAATTTCAAAAGGATACCACTGATTGCGACGATATGGCCAAGGCGGTTTCGCCGCCATCGACGCAAAGACCCGTAATGGACGTTTTTCCCTGAACGAAAGCCGCGAGCGCGATGGATCGGACCCTGTTGCCGCCCTTGTGAGCACCTGAACCGCTTCACGAGACGCGAACGCCCATCGCGCCACGGCGGGCGCGATATTGGCCCGGCGTTTCGCCCATGATACGCAGAAACCGGCGGTTGAATGTCGACAGATCGTTGAAGCCGGCCTCGAAGGCGATCGCCGAGACCGCCTCATCCGACATGTGCAGTCGCACCGCTGCCCTGTGCAGCCGCGTCTTGAGCAGGAATTGATAGGGGGTCATGCCCGCGACCTGCCGGAAGATGCGCAGGAAATGATACGGACTGATCGCAGTTTCATCCGCAAGAGCTGAAAGCGGGACTGGCCCGTCGGCATCCAGCTCTATCCGCCGCACGGCCTCGGCAACCCGCTTCTGGTCGCGACGGCTCGGCGCGCGCCTGACATGCGTCGGGCTGGAGACCGTTGCCACGGCGGCACCCGCAATGCGCAGCCCGAGTTCCTCGAAGGCGTCGATGTCGGCCGTCTCGCGAGCGGTTTCCGCCTCGGCGAGCAAGGACGCCAAGGCCGGCAAAGGTGGCAGGCGTGGCGCCTCAAAGGCCAGCTTCCTGGCGGCCGGCACGCCAGCCACGATCCGTTCCATGTAGGACGGCCCGAAATGAAATGACAGGCAACGGTCGCCGCTGCCATGTTCATGCCCGCATTCGTAACATGTGCCGGGATTGCCGAGCAGGAGGGCGCCGGGCGCCAGCATCGCCGTGCCTTGTTGCGCGCGGTAGCGGAACGTGCCGTTGGTGACGGCGGCGACGCAGAAATCCTGATGTGCTTCCTCGAACGGCCGGTCGCCGGCGCCGGCCGTGCAGATCACATCCGTCACGTGCCAGCCGGGGCCGGATGCAAGCGTATGCATTGTCGCTGTCATGGCCGAAATATAGCAATTTTTCCCAAGCCCAGAACCCTGTCACCGCCTACCCTTCCCGGTCTCCTGACAAGAAGAGAGCTGAACCATGTTCGACCAATCCTCCTTTGCCGAAGCCTTGCACAGTTCCGGACCAACAGAAGGGCTTGCCGAAAAACTGAGCCTTTACGGCCGATTCGTCGGCGCCTGGATGTTCGATGCCTCGCGCCATCTCGAGGACGGCACGGTGCTGACCGGGCGTGGCGAGGTGCATTTCGGCTGGGTGCTGGAAGGCCGGGCGATCCAGGACGTCTGGATCCTGCCCGCGCGTGATGCCGGCCCCTCGCCCTCGCTCGGCACCTGGACCTTCTACGGCACCACACTGCGTGTCTATGATCCCGGCGCGGATGCCTGGCACATCTTCTGGAGTGATCCGCGCAACCAGTATTTCAGCCGCCAGCTCGGCCACGCCGAGGGCGACGCGATCGTGCAAGTGGACGCCGACGGCACCGGATCCTCGGTTCGCTGGAGTTTTTCTCGCATTACCGAAAATTCCTTCCGCTGGCTCGGCGAGCGCTCGCACGACAATGGCGCGACATGGCGGCTCGAAGTCGAGTTCCTGGCACGGCGGGTGGTTCGATGATCGAGGAATGCAGCCGCTCGAAAGCCTCGCGAACCTTCGCGCCCATGCTTTCAAAAGTTGAATGCCCGAAACTGTTCCCACCGACCGGGCTTTGCTCTACCAATGCCATGGTACGGGCCCTGCCCGGCGGGAGGGGTCAGAGATGCCGAGCTTCGACAGCCTGTTCAACGCCTTCGTCACCATTCTCGTGACCATCGATCCGCCCGGGCTGGCGCCGCTGTTCCTCGCCGTGACACGAGGCATGAACCGCGACGAGCGCCAGCAGGTGTCGGTCCGCGCCTCGATCATCGGCTTCCTGGTGATGGCGCTGTTTGCGGTTGCCGGCGCCTCGATCCTGTCGGTGTTCGGCATCACGCTGCCTGCCTTCCGCGTCGCCGGCGGCTTCCTGCTGTTCTTCATCGCCTTCGAAATGGTGTTCGAACGCCGGCAGGACCGCAAGGAGAAGATCGGCGACGTCGCCATCACCAAGGACATGATCCACAACATCGCTGCCTTCCCGCTGGCGATCCCGCTGATCGCCGGGCCCGGCGCGATTTCGGCGACGGTGCTGCTCTCCGGTTCCTTTCAGGGATTTGCCGCGCAGGCGGCCCTGGTCGGCATCATCTTCGTCTGCCTCGCCATCACCTATCTGGTGTTCGTGCTGTCGGAACGCATCGACCGCATCCTCGGCCAGACCGGGCGCTCGATCCTGACCCGGCTGCTCGGCGTTATCCTGGCGGCACTGGCCGTGCAGTTCGTCGCCGACGGCATCAAGGCGCTGATGGCGGGGTGAACGGCAGTTCCTACTGCCTACTGCCTACTGCCTACTGCCTACTGCCTACTTCACCGCCGTATCGATCACTTCGAAGTCGTGAGTGATCGCAGCGGTCTTGGCCAGCATCGCCGAAGCCGAGCAATATTTTTCGATCGAAAGGTCGATCGCCCGCCTGACCTTGTCGCTGGACAGCGCCCGGCCCTTGACCACGAAATGCATGTGAATGCGCGTGAACACCCTGGGCTCTGTTTCGGCCCGGTCGGCGTCGAGCTCGACCACGCAATCCTCGACCGCTTCGCGGCCCTTTTCTAGAATATGGACGACATCATAGGCCGAACAGCCGCCGGTCCCGATCAGCACCAGTTCCATCGGGCTCGGGCCTGGCGTCTTGCCTGCCGGTCCGGGCGCGGTTCCGAACACGACCTTGTGGCCACTGCCGGACTCACCGACGAAGGTGCGCTCCTCGACCCACTTTACGCGTGCTTTCACCTGACATTTCCTTCCAATTTTTCGGTCATCCGCCTCTAAAACCGAAGAGGATCACGGCCCGGCTCGCGCGACGCCAAAGACGACGTCGTGCACGACCCTGCCCGGCAACAGCGTGAAGATGCCGGCGCCGGCCAATGCAAAGACATACAGCGCGATCATCGCCTTGCGATCCTGGCGATGCAGTGATTGTGAGCATGCCACAGCGGCACGGTGACCAGCACCAGGATCGACAGGAAATGGATCGGACTGAGGGGCCGATGAGCCGGATCTGATGAATCCAGAAACTCGAGTCGGCGATGACCAGCATCAGCGCGGCCCACACATAGCCCGCGATGCGATGGCTCGGCGTTCCCTTCGGCAATGCCAACTGCGTTGGCCCTATCGCCAGTGCGGCGAAGGCCGCAAAGGCATGCCAGGGTATAGGAGAGGGTGCGGCAAGCAGCGGGTCCTGCGACATTGTCCCCTCTCCAGTGACTGCCCCTCAATACGATCGATTGTCCTCAGAACGGGATTTCGTCGTCCAGTTCGCGCGACGAACCGCCACCGCCGCCACTCTTGGCACCACCGCCGCCGCCGCGATTGAAGCCTTCGCTCGGGCTGGACTGGCCGAAATCGGAACCACGGCTGTTGCCACCGGCATTGCCTCCGATCTGGCCGCCCTCACCCTGTCCGCGTGCGTCGAGCATCTGCAGCTCGCCCCGGAATTTCTGCAGCACGACTTCCGTCGTGTACTTGTCGGCGCCGGTCTGGTCCTGCCATTTGCGCGTCTGCAGCTGGCCCTCGACATAGACCTTCATGCCCTTCTTCAGATACTGCTCCGCCACCTTGGCGATGCCCTCATTGAAGATGACGACGTTGTGCCACTCGGTTTTTTCCTTGCGCTCGCCGGAATTCTTGTCGCGCCAGCTTTCCGACGTCGCGATGCGGATGTTGACGACCGGCTCGCCCGAGTTCAGGCGGCGGATTTCAGGGTCCGCACCGAGATTACCGACCAGAATGACCTTGTTGACGCTACCCGCCATGATATTTCTCCGCTCATCCAAAACCAATTTTTGTCGCAGCACCTTACAGGCTGCGGGCGTCGGCCGCCTGCTAAGGCTGGCTTTTCCCACAAGGTTTTTGTTCCCTTTTCGTTCTTATCCGCACTGCCGCTTATTGTCAAGGAATGGCAGCATCGCCGGAAGCCCACATATGGGTTTGAAAAGAACGCTTGCCAAATCGATAAGTATCCACTTATGCTTTTGTCATGATCGAAGCAGAGATTTTCCGGGCCCTGGCCGACCCGACGCGCCGCGCCGTCTTTGAGCGGCTCGCCGCTGGTGAAATGACGGTATCGGAATTGCGCACCGGCATGACGGTGTCGCAACCGGCGGTGTCACAGCATCTGGCGGTGCTGCGCGGCGCCGGCCTGGTGGTCGAACGACGTGCCGGCCGCAATGCTTTTTACCGCGCCGATCCGCAGGGGCTCGCCCCCTTGCTCTCCTGGATCGAACGCTACCGGACCTTCTGGCCGGAACGCATCGAAAGATTGAAGGCGGTTTTGAAGGACATGGACCAATGACGAACGTTCGATCGATGAAAGCCGACCAAAACCATCGCGAGATCTCTCCCGATGCGATCGAGTTCGAGTACGACCTTGCCGAGCCGCCGGAAAAGGTGTGGCGGGCCCTGACCGTGCCGGAGCTGCTCGCCGCATGGATGATGCCGAACGACATCAGGCCGGAGACCGGCAATCGTTTTGCCTTCGCCGGGCCGGATGCGGCGATCGAATGCGAAATCCTCGACGCCGAGCCGGAGAAGCTGCTGCGCTATTCCTGGCGGGAGCAGCCAGGCGACGCCGCGCGGCAGGATCGCCTCGACGGCCCGTTGGACAGCATTGTCACCTTCACACTTGCCCGAACCGTTTCCGGCGGCACCCATCTGCGCATCGTCCATGACGGCTTCGCCCGCAAGGCAATGCCCGCTGTCGCCATGGCGTGCGCTAGCTGCCGGCTTTCGCTCGACGCCAACGGTACACGCAAGCCGATCGCCGCAAACACGCTTCGCCGCTTGCTGCGCGCAGCCTGAACAAGGACAATGGAGAGAAGATCATGAGCGGTGTTGCCAGTCTGGTGCCGATGGTAATCGAGCAATCGAGCCGCGGCGAACGCGCCTTCGACATTTTCTCGCGGCTGCTGCGCGAGCGCATCGTCTTCATCAATGGCGAGATCAACGACGACATCTCGGCGCTGGTCTGCGCGCAGTTGCTGTCGCTGGAATCGGACAATCCCGACAAGGAGATCTCGCTCTATATCAACTCGCCGGGCGGCGTGGTGACCAGCGGCTTCGCCATCTACGACACGATGCAATACATCAGCTGCCCGGTGTCGACCGTGTGCATGGGCTTTGCCGCCTCGATGGGTTCTTTCCTGCTGATGGCGGGCACACCGGGGCGTCGTATCTCGCTGCCGAACGCCACCATCCTGCTGCATCAGCCGCTGGGCGGGTTCCAGGGCCAAGCCTCCGACATCCAGCGCCATGCCGAGCGCATCGTCCAGACGAAACGGCACATGGCCGGGCTCTATGCGCAGCATTGCGGACGCACCTATGAGGAGGTCGAACGCACGCTGGACCGCGACCACTTCATGACCGCCCGCGAGGCCCAGACCTGGGGCATCGTCGACCACGTTTTCGACACGCGAAAAAAGGCGGCATAAAGCCAGGCCCGGCTTCCTGCCGGCTTTCGAAGATTTGATGATGCCGGTCTGGTCCCGTCGCCGGCACGCCACTATAGTCCTGGGATGATCGACACTCATCCACCCAGAACATTGCACCGTGTCATCGCCGTTGTAGCGCTCGTGTGCCTTTCGAGCGGCACGGCCTTCGCCGGCGACAGCTCGGCGCAGGCGCAAAAAGGCGCCCTGCCCGGCGTGGCCGGCGACTATCGCATCGCCAAGCCGGCTCCCGAACCCGACGATGCATATCCCGGCAACGGCAACGGCCAGTTCAAGATCGGCGATACGGATGTCAGGATTTCCGGCAGCATTACCGTCGATCTCGGAGCCGGCTCAATCGGGCAGCCCCGCCACCGATAGTGGTGCCGGCGTGCTGCGCTGGCATATCGCCAACAAGACATCCGCACATAAAACGGCCCCGCCGTGCTTTGCGCAAACGGACGGGGCCTTTTTGGATCTAAAATCCAACTTCTACCGGGGGCGTACTGCCGGCACAAGATTTCGGATGCAACGCGGCGTCAGCCGACGATCCGACTGCAGTCTCTGATTTTTACGGGGTATGGCAGGTCACGGTTTGTCGGGTGGCGCAAACGCTAAACCCTGGCACTTATGCCTGCCGCCGCTCCAGTAACGACTGGAACCCTGTGGGACGATCCGGTGGCGTCATAGCTCCGCTCCTTTTTGTCCATTGCGACGTTGTCGTCCGAAGCACAAATCGCTAATGCCTGCGGCATCTCGCAGGCCGCCTCTGGGCGGCGAGACCATCGAAAGACGGCCGGCTTCGTTGACTGCCGAAGCTTGCCTCCAGGAGCCGGCGCCCGTCAAGCTTCAATAGCCGGTTACCGAAAAATGTGATCGTCGGGAGGTTACGTGCAAGTCAGTTTTTGCACAGCTTTGTCAGGAGCGTGTTCGGTCTTTGTTCTTTCTACTTGCCCGTTCACGCGAAAGACGCTTAAACGGCTTTTGTCGGGAATTGTGGCGTCTCTCGACGTGGCGGCAAAACTACCTACATAGGGGATGGCTGGGAAAACCCGCCATTCCAGGAAATTCCAGATTCTGAGGCGGCGACCGGCGATGGCCGACCATAAATATCTTTCCATTCGCGGGGCGCGCGAACACAATCTGAAGAATGTCGATCTCGACCTGCCGCGTGACAGCCTGATTGTCATGACCGGCCTGTCGGGTTCCGGCAAGTCGTCGCTTGCCTTCGACACCATCTATGCCGAAGGCCAGCGCCGCTATGTCGAAAGCCTTTCGGCCTACGCCCGGCAATTCCTCGAAATGATGCAGAAGCCTGACGTCGACCAGATCGACGGCCTGTCGCCTGCCATCTCGATCGAGCAGAAGACCACCTCGAAGAACCCGCGTTCGACGGTCGGCACCGTCACCGAGATCTACGACTATATGCGCCTGTTGTTCGCGCGCGTCGGCATCCCCTATTCGCCGGCCACCGGCCTGCCGATCGAGAGTCAGACGGTTTCGCAGATGGTCGACCGCGTGCTGGCGGTCGAGGAAGGCACGCGCCTGTTCATCCTGGCGCCGATGGTGCGCGGCCGCAAAGGCGAGTACCGCAAGGAACTGCTGGAACTGCAGAAGAAGGGCTTTCAACGCGTCAAGGTCGACGGCGTCTTCTACGAGATCGCCGACGTGCCGGCGCTGGACAAGAAGTACAAGCACGACCTCGACGTCGTCGTCGACCGCATCGTCGTGCGCGGCGATCTGGCGACGCGGCTCGCCGACTCCATCGAAACGGCGCTGAAGCTGGCCGATGGGTTGGCGGTAGCCGAATTCGCCGACAAGCCGCTCGACTCCAGCCAGACCGGCGAGGATTCGGTCAACAAGTCGAAGAACGAGACGCATGAGCGCATCCTGTTCTCGGAAAAATTTGCTTGCCCGGTCTCCGGCTTCACCATTCCGGAAATCGAACCGCGCCTGTTCTCGTTCAACAACCCGTTCGGTGCCTGCCCGACCTGCGACGGTCTCGGCAGCCAGCGCGCCATCGATGGCAATCTGATCGTGCCGGACGAAAACATCTCGCTGCGCGACGGCGCCGTCAGCCCGTGGGCTAAGTCGACCTCGCCCTATTATGCACAGACGCTGGAGGCGCTGGGCAAGGCTTATGGCTTCAAGCTCGGCGACAAGTTCAGGGATCTGACCGAAGAGGCAAAGGAAGCCATCCTGCGCGGCACCGGAGAGCGCGAGATCACCTTCCAGTATGATGACGGCCTGCGCTCCTACAAGACAACCAAGACGTTCGAAGGCGTCATCCCCAATCTCGAGCGCCGCTGGAAGGAGACCGAATCCGCCTGGATGCGCGAGGAGATCGAGCGCTTCATGTCGGCCACGCCCTGCCCGGTCTGCAAGGGCTACCGCCTGAAGCCCGAGTCGCTTGCGGTGAAGATCGCCGGCAGGCACATCGGCGAAGTCACCGAACTTTCGATCCGCAAGGCCGACCAGTGGTTCACCGACCTGCCCGCGTCGCTCAACGACAAGCAGAACGAGATCGCGGTGCGCGTGCTCAAGGAGATCCGCGAGCGGCTGCGCTTCCTCAACGATGTCGGGCTCGATTATCTGACGCTGTCGCGCAATTCGGGCACGCTGTCCGGCGGTGAGAGCCAGCGCATCCGGCTGGCGTCGCAGATCGGCTCCGGCCTCACCGGCGTGCTCTATGTGCTGGACGAGCCGTCGATCGGTCTGCATCAGCGCGACAATGCGCGCCTGCTCGATACGCTCAAGCACCTGCGCGACATCGGCAACACGGTGATCGTCGTCGAGCATGACGAGGACGCCATCCTGCATGCAGACTATGTCGTCGACATGGGCCCGGCCGCCGGCATCCACGGCGGCGAGATCATTGCCCAGGGCACGCCGCAGCAAGTCATGGCCAACCCCAATTCGATCACCGGCAAATATTTGTCGGGCGCGCTCGAAGTGGCGACGCCCGGCGTGCGCCGCGAGGCGAAGAAGAACCGGCGCCTGAAGATCGTCGGCGCGCGCGGCAACAATCTGAAGAACGTCACCGCCGAAATCCCCCTCGGCACCTTCACCGCCGTCACCGGCGTGTCGGGCGGAGGCAAGTCGACCTTCCTGATCGAGACGCTGTTCAAGGCCGCCTCGCGCCGCATCATGGGCTCGCGCGAGCACCCGGCCGATCATGATCGCATCGAGGGCCTCGAATTCCTCGACAAGGTCATCGACATCGACCAGTCGCCGATCGGCAGGACCCCGCGCTCCAATCCGGCCACCTATACCGGCGCCTTCACGCCGATCCGCGACTGGTTCGCGGGCCTTCCCGAGGCCAAGGCGCGTGGCTATCAGCCCGGCCGCTTCTCGTTCAACGTCAAGGGCGGGCGCTGCGAAGCCTGTCAGGGCGACGGTGTCATCAAGATCGAGATGCACTTCCTGCCCGACGTCTACGTCACCTGCGACGTCTGTCACGGCAAGCGCTACAACAGAGAGACGCTCGATGTCCTGTTCAAGGGCAAGTCGATCGCCGACGTGCTCGACATGACCGTCGAGGAAGGCGTCGACTTCTTCGCCGCAGTGCCCGGTGTGCGCGACAAGCTCGATACGCTGAAACAGGTCGGCCTCGGCTACATCCATATCGGCCAGCAGGCGACGACGCTGTCGGGCGGCGAGGCGCAGCGCATCAAGCTCGCCAAGGAACTGTCGCGCAAGGCGACCGGCAAGACGCTCTACATCCTGGACGAGCCGACCACCGGCCTGCACTTCCACGACGTCGCCAAGCTGTTGGAAGTGCTGCACGAACTGGTCGACCAGGGCAACACGGTGGTGGTCATCGAGCACAATCTCGAGGTCATCAAGACCGCCGACTGGGTGCTCGACCTCGGCCCAGAAGGTGGCGACGGCGGCGGCGAGCTGGTGGCCTCCGGCACGCCGGAAGCGATCGTGCGCGAAAAGCGCAGCTACACCGGTCAGTTTCTCAAGGAGTTGTTGGAGCGACGCCCCGGAGGCAAGCGCGAAGCGGCGGAGTGATGATCCGACCGGTTGGCGCCTGGAGAGCTTTTTGAATGACAATCCGAAGAGCGCTTGCCGGTGATCTCCAAACTGTCGTGTCGCTAACCGAAGCCGCCTATACACCCTACAGCGCCCTGTTCGGTGCATCGCCGATCCCGGTCACCGAGGACTATGCGCCGCGCATCGCGCGTGGCGAGGTCTGGCTTCTGGAGAGCGGCGGCGAGATGGCCGGAGCGCTCACCGTGGAGCGGCATGACGATCATGCGATGATCTTTTCCGTCGCGGTTGCCCCGGCCTTTCAAGGCAAAGGCCTCGGCATCGCCCTGCTCAAACACGCCGACGAGCAGACGGGCCTCTGGCGCCTGCCCGAGGTGCGGCTCTACACCAACGCCAGGATGGAGCGGAACATCGCGCTCTATCTGGCCTATGGTTTCCATGAAACGGGGCCCGATCTTCTGAACTCGGCCAGATTTCTTCACTTGGGAGGATGACAATGAGCACATCGGGAACAATCCGCGCCGGCATGGGCGGCTGGACCTTCGAGCCCTGGGACACGTCCTTCTATCCCGACAAGCTGTCGAAGGCCAAACAGTTGCAATACGCCACCCGGCAGGTGCCGACCATCGAGGTCAATGGCACCTATTATTCCAGCTTCAAGGAGCCGACCTTCGTCAAATGGGCAAGCGAGGCGCCGGACGGTTTCGTCTATGCGCTGAAGGGCAACCGCTTCGTCACCAACCGCCGCGTGCTTGGCGAGGCCGGCGAATCGATGATGCGCTTCCTCGGCTCGGGTGTGGCGGCACTCGGCGAAAAGCTCGGGCCGATCCTGTGGCAGTTCGCGCCGACGAAAAAGTTCGATCCGGACGATTTCGAAGCTTTTTTGAAACTGCTGCCGGAAAAGCAGGACGGCGTCGCGCTGCGCCACGCGGTCGAGGTGCGCAACGACAGTTTTGTCGTGCCGGAATTCGCGGCGCTGGCGCGCAAGTACAAGGTGGCGATCGTCTATGCCGACCATGCCAAATATCCTGATATCGCCGACGTTACCGGTGATTTCGTCTATGCACGGCTGCAGACCGGCAGTGACGACAATCCCGACTGCTACACGCCAAAGGGTCTCGATGAATGGGCCGCGCGGGCAAAGGTCTGGGCGGCGGGCAAGCAGCCGGCCGACCTGCGGCGTGCCGATCCCGCTACCGATGCACCGGTCCAGCCGCGCGACGTGTTCGTCTACTTCATCACCGAGGGCAAGGTGCGCGCGCCGTTCGGCGCCATGGCGCTGATGAAGCGAGTGACTTAGAGCGGCGGGCCTCGGCCGGGCGCTTACTTTGTTGTTGGAACCTGCCCGGCATCTTGGCCGTTCTATCCTGCGGCGACGCGTGCGACCATCGCCAACGCTTAGCCACCGATCCCGCAAGTCCCTGCAAAGAAGGGAAAGGACAAATGGCTATCATCCTCCTCGGTGCATTGCTTACCGTCGCTGGCGTTGTGTACATGGCAGGCGCTGCCCTTCGGCGCGGACGGCTTAGCGATCCCGCGCCTGTGGTTCCGGATCGCCCGATACCAAACCTCGCAACATCAGGCCCGACGCTCGAGCCACGCCGGCGGGGGCTCGGTTTCCTCGGCCTGTCGCAGAATTGGCCAGGCCTGTTGATGATGGGCATCGGCCTAGCCCTGCTGTTGTTGTCGGCGCTCTTCTGACACGCGAAATCTCGACATCTTCACTGATATCGTAACCTTATCGATACTTCCTTGCTGCATGAATCCATCTGGGCGCGGAGTTGCCCAGAGCGGGCAAGGAAGAGGGCATGTCACTCGACTACAACTCACTGCTGCTCGCGGTCGGCTTTTCCGCCGCCTGCCTCAGCCTGACGTTGTTCGGCATCTGGCTTACCGCGCGTTCCGAGAAATTCTTGCTGACCTGGGCGGCTAGCGTGCTGCTGGTTGTCGGCGACGTCTTTGCCTACAAAGCCTATATCGACCAGCCCGGACCGATGCTTGGCGTCGCCACGCTCACCCTGCTTCTGTTCGGTTTCTCGACCATGCTCGGCGCCGCCCACCAGTTCACGACAGGCCGCTCTCCGCTGCCGCGTATCGCGCTCGGCGCCAACATCTCGCTGGCCGTGGCCCTGCCGCCGATGGCGCTCGGCTATGACGGACTGGGCTTCATGCTGGAGAATTCCTTTGCCGCGCTGCTGCTCTTCGCCACCGCTCTCGAATACTGGAAGGGCCGCGTCGAATCCCCTGCCCCGATCATCGGGCTCGCCGCGCTCTATTCGATCACCGCCGTATCCTTCGTGCTGTGCGCCATGGTTCTGGCATCGGACGGCAAGCTTGTGCTCGGCCATGCGCCGAGCAACTGGGCCGAGGACCTCAGCCTCGTCATCGTCATCGCCTGCATGACCGGTATCGGTGCTCTTTCGCTGGCGCTCAACCAGGGGCGCCTGGCACACTATCACCGCCGCAATGCGCTGACCGATCCGCTGACCGGCCTTCTCAATCGCCGTGCCCTGTTCGACCTGCATGGCGATGCGCCGGTTGGCGCCTTCACGGCGGTGGTGGTGTTCGACCTCGACGGCTTCAAGGCCATCAACGACGAATTCGGCCATGCCGCCGGCGATGAAGTGCTGAGGGTGTTCGCCAGGGACCTCGCCGGCAATCTTCGCCCGGCCGACGTCGCCGCGCGCATGGGCGGCGAGGAATTCGCGCTCGTGCTGAAGCGGACCTTGCCCGAAACGGTGGAGGCCACCGCCGAAGCCATACGGGCAGTTTTCGCCGCGCGTCGCATCGAAACCGAGACCGGCTCGCTGATATGCACGGTTAGTGCCGGTTTCGCCTTCGGCACCAAGGAGGGCCTCAGCTTCGACAAGGTACTCAGCGCCGCGGACAAGGCGCTCTATGCCGCCAAGCGCGGCGGCCGCAACCGCGTCACCGCCTCGGCATTCCGGCGCGCGGGTTAGACCACGCGCATCGACGCGATGGCTACCGACCGGGACGGGCGAATGCGGTTCTTATGCCGCCATGACGATTTCATTGAAGGCATCCAGGTCGACATAGAAGACCTTGGTGATTTCCTCGATCAGGTCGTCGTGGCCGTAGCCTTGGGACTTCAAGATGTTGATGGCGGTGATGATATCGACGCGCTCGGTAAGCCGCCGCTTCTGGTAGTCCTCGACATAACGTTCCATGGCTGTCCCTTGGCCTGTGTGCCCAAACTCGTTTGAACGACAGAGATCGCAGGAGGGAAGCTAGGAAGCCTTGCTTGCGTGAACCTTGCCCGGTGCTAGCCGCGCCCTCGATCTGCGATGAACCAGACTGATACGGAAGCGGCCGACTCACAAAAGCCTTGGGAAAGACTAGCACGCAGCTTGTGGCGCACCAGTGACGCAGAGGGCTCGATCGGAGAAATATTGGCTTGCCAAGGACTTCTGATCGTCAACTGAAGTCCAGCGCCGATTCTACACCGTCAGGAACTTGCGAACGTCCGCCCTGTCGAGATCTTCCGCCGGGCCGGTATGGACGATCAGGCCACGGTCCATGATGTTGACCTCGTCGGCGAGTTCGCGGCAGAAGTCGAGATATTGTTCGACCAAAAGCACGGCGATGCCGGCCTGGTCGCGCAGATAGCGGATGGCACGGCCGATATCCTTGATGATCGACGGCTGAATGCCTTCGGTCGGCTCGTCGAGCACCAGCAACTTCGGCCGCATCACCAGCGCCCTGCCGATGGCGAGCTGCTGCTGCTGGCCGCCGGAAAGGTCGCCGCCACGGCGGCCGAGCATCTGCTTGAGCACCGGGAACAATTCGAAGACATGCGCCGGAATGTTGCGGTCGGCCCGCTTCAGCGGCGCGAAGCCCGATTCGAGATTTTCCCGTACGGTGAGCAGCGGAAAGATCTCCCTGCCCTGCGGCACGAATGCGATGCCCGACCGGGCGCGGTCATACGCCGCGCTCCGGTCGAGCGCCTTCCCCTCGAAGGCAACGCTTCCGCTCGTCAGCCGGTGGTGGCCGACGATCGATCTCATCAAACTGGTCTTGCCGACGCCGTTGCGGCCGAGCACGCAGGTGATCTTGCCCGCGCCTGCCTTCAGCGACACGCCGCGCAGCGCCTGGGCGGCGCCGTAGTGCAACGTGGCATTGGAAACTTCGAGCATGTCAGCGCCCTCTCCAGAACCTGAGAAACGACAGATCGAAGCGATGGAATTGAACCCGCCAGACCATGCTCATCTCCCCAGATAGACTTCGACGACGCGCTCGTCGGCCGACACGAAATCGAGTGTGCCTTCCGACAGCACCGAGCCCTCGTGCAGGCAGGTGACCTTGACGCCCAGTTCGCGCACGAAATGCATGTCGTGCTCGACGACGATGACTGAATGATCGCGCGCAATATCCTTGAGCAGCCGCGCGGTTTCCTCGGTCTCGGCATCGGTCATGCCGGCGACCGGCTCGTCGACCAGAAGCAGCTTCGGATCCTGCGCCAGCAGCATGCCGATCTCGAGCCACTGCTTTTGTCCATGGCTGAGATTGGCTGCCAGTTCGTTACGCTTGTCGCCAAGCCGGATGATGCCGAGGATGTGGTCGATCTGCCGCGTCTCGGCGGCCGAGCGGCGATGGAACAGCGCCGGAAAGATCGAGCGCGGACCCTTCAGCGCCAGCATCAGGTTTTCCTTGATCGTGTGGCTTTCGAACACGGTCGGTTTCTGGAATTTGCGGCCGATGCCCATCATGGCGATCTCGGCTTCGTCATGTTTGGTGAGATCCACCTCTCCGTCGAAGAAAACCTCGCCCTCGTCGGGTCGCGTCTTGCCGGTGACGATGTCCATCATCGTCGTCTTGCCGGCCCCGTTGGGGCCGATGATGGCCCGCATCTCGCCCTTGTCGAGCACCAGCGACAGCTTGTTGATGGCACGAAAGCCATCGAAGGAAACCGAGACGCCGTCGAGATAGAGGATCGTGTTCGACTTCGACATGGTCGCTCACTCCGCCGGCTGCGGTTCGGGACTGGTCGAGGACCAGTCGCCGGGCGTTCTCGCCGCGCTGCGAACGATTTTCGCTGGCGGCGGAACGACGGCATCGGTGCCCGCTTCCTCGGCAATCGAGGCTGCCCGCAACGCTTTGGCGTTGCCACGCCAGGAATCCCACATGCCGATGATGCCCTGGGGCAGCAAAAGCGTGACGGCGACGAACAGCCCACCCAATGCAAACAGCCAGAATTCCGGCAGCACGCCGGTGAACCAGGATTTGCCGGCATTGACCAGCAGCGCGCCGATGATCGGTCCGACAATGGTGCCGCGTCCGCCGACTGCCGCCCACACCACGACCTCGATCGAATTGGCCGGCTCGAACTCGCCCGGATTGATGATGCCGACCTGCGGCACGTAGAGCGCGCCGGCGATGCCGGCCATGATAGCCGAGACGGTGAAGGCGAACAGTTTTACATTCTCCGCCCGCCAGCCGAGGAAGCGCGTGCGGCTCTCGGCATCGCGCACCGCCATCAGCAGCTTGCCGTATTTGGAACCGACGATTGCCCAGGTGACGAAGACGGCGAGTGCGAGCATCACAGCACTGGCCGCGAACAGCGCCGAACGCGTCGCGTCGGCCTGCACGTTGAAGCCGAGAATATCCTTGAAATCGGTCAAGCCGTTGTTGCCGCCGAAACCCATGTCGTTGCGGAAAAACGCAAGCAGCAGCGCGTACGTCATCGCCTGGGTGATGATGGAGAGATAAACGCCGGTGACACGGCTGCGGAAGGCAAACCAGCCGAAGACGAAGGCGAGCAGGCCAGGCACCGCGAGCACCATGATCGCGGCGAACCAGAAATGGTCGAAGCCATACCAGAACCACGGCAATTCCTTGTAGTTCAGGAACACCATGAAATCGGGCAGGATCGGGTTGCCATAGACGCCGCGCGAGCCGATCTGGCGCATCAGATACATGCCCATCGCATAGCCGCCGAGCGCGAAGAAGGCGCCGTGGCCGAGCGAAAGGATGCCGCAATAGCCCCAGACAAGATCGAGCGCCAAGGCGAGCAGCGCGTAGCAGAGATATTTACCGGTCAGCGCCACGATGTAGGATGGGACGTAAAAGGCGCTGGTGGGAGACACCGCGAGATTGAGCACCGGCACGATGACCGCCACCGCCAGCAGGATGAGAATCGTGACGGCGATGCGGCGATCCGCGCCCGCGGCGAAAAAGCGTCCTGACATCATGCTTCCACCGCCCTACCCTTGAGCGCGAACAGGCCGCGCGGGCGCTTCTGGATGAACAGGATGATGAGGACCAGCACGACGATCTTGCCGAGCACGGCGCCGGCATACGGCTCAAGTAACTTGTTGACGATGCCGAGCGAGAACGCGCCGACCAGCGTGCCCCACAGATTGCCGACGCCGCCGAAGACGACGACCATGAAGCTGTCGATAATGTAGCCGCGGCCAAGATTGGGCGAGACATTGTCGATCTGGCTGAGCGCGACACCGGCGATGCCGGCAATGCCGGACCCTAGCGCGAAAGTCAGCGCGTCGACCCAGGGCGTCCTGATGCCCATCGAGGCGGCCATGCGCCGGTTGGCGGTGACGGCGCGCATCTGCAGGCCCCAGGGCGTGCGCTTCATCACGTAAAACAGCATGGCGAAGACGGTGAGCGCGAAAACCAGGATCCACAGCCGATTCCAGGTGATCGCAAGCTGTCCGACATTGAACGAGCCCGACATCCATGAGGGATTGCCGACCTCCTGGTTTGTCGGCCCGAAGATCGAGCGCACCGTCTGCTGCAGGATCAGCGAACCCCCCCATGTCGCCAGCAGCGTTTCCAGCGGCCGGCCGTAGAGGAACCGGATGACACCACGCTCGATGATCAGGCCAACCAGTGCCGCGACGAGGAAGGCGAGCGGCAGCGCGATGACCAGCGACCAGTCGAACAGGTCCGGAAAAGACGTACGGATCACCTGCTGGACGACGAAGGTCGTGTAGGCGCCGAGCATGACCATCTCACCATGCGCCATGTTGATGACGCCCATGACGCCGAAGGTGATGGCAAGCCCGATCGCCGCCAGCAGCAGCACCGAGCCGAGCGAGATCCCGTACCAGATGTTCTGGCCGGCTTCCCAGAAGGCCAGGGTCGAATTGATGGTGGCGATCGCGGCTGTCGCCGCTTGCTTGACCGCATCCGGAGAATTCGCCTCGACCGAAGTCAGCAACGAAACCGCATCACGGTCGCCCCGTGCACCGATGAGCGCAATTGCGGCGAGCTTGTCCGCGTCTGGTCGGTCGGAGACCAGGATGGAGGCCGCACGAGCCTGTTCGAGCAGAGCCTCGACGCTGGCCACGGTCTCGCTGGCGATCGCGGTGTCGAGCGGTTCGATGTTTGCGGCGTCGGGCGTCTTGAACATGGTATCGGCCGCCGCAATACGTACAGCCGGATCCTTGGCGCCAAGCGTCAGCATGCCCAGCGCATCGCGGATGGCGCGGCGCAGCGTGTTGTTGACCTTGATCTTGGTGATGTCGTCCTTGGCCGCCTCGCCCGATGCCTCGCCGCTCAGCGGATCGAAAAGTTGGACGCTCTCGCCCGCTTCCTTGCCGGCGAACACCAGGGAATCGGCCTTGCGGATGTAGAGGTTGCCGTCGGCGAGCGCCGCAAGCGGCCGCTCCACCGCCGGGTCGCCGGTGGCAGCCAGTTCGTGGACGACGGCTCCGATCTCAGAAAAACCCTTGGCCGTCGCGAATTTGGCGATGATGCCGCGCAGATCGGCTTCGCCAGCGCCCGATGACGACAGCGTCGCCAGCAGGAACAACAGCGTCAGGCCGGCGCGGATCAAGGTCATCGGCTTATGTTAACCCCTTGAAAGGTTTGAATTGGACGTCCGGCCGGCGGCGGGCGCCCGCCGGCCGCGCGCCGGCTGGCTAGATCAGCCCGGGGGCGGGGTGTTTTACACATCTCCGCGCCCCCCCGCCCACGCTACAGCGGGGGTGGGGGGGTGT
>NZ_JAMYKV010000040.1:0-70646 GCF_040317535.1 Mesorhizobium sp. M1409 | reverse complement strand
GCTCATGCTGTGCTGCTAACTACGCTCGTAAGGACGACCTTAAGAGCGCAGCCTCGCTACCATGCCATGCTCCCGCAAGGCGGCCTTCGCCGGAGGCGTACGGTGCTGGTGGCGATCGGCGTGGATTGGGAGGGCCGGCGCCAGGTTCTGGGCGTTGAGCTGGCCAACCGGGAGAGCCATTCGAGCTGGCGCGAGTTCCTGACGGGACTCAAGACTCGCGGGCTCGCCGGCGTCGAGTTCGTCGTCTCCGACGACCATCCGGGGCTCAGGGCGGCAATCCGCGAAGTGCTGCCCGAAGCGGTCTGGCAGCGCTGCTACGTGCACTTCCTCAGAAACGCGCTCGACTACGTGCCGCGCAAGGTCGACGACGATTGCCTGATGGAGCTCAGATGGTTCTACGACCGGCGCGACCTTGCCGAGGTCAAGCGCGACCTGGCGCAGTGGATCGCCAAATGGCAGGCCAAATACCCGAAGCTGGTCAACTGGGTGGAGGACAATATCGAGGAGACGCTGAGCTTCTATCGGCTGCCGCTTGCCCATCATAAGCACATGAAGTCGACCAACATGCTGGAGCGGCTGAACCAGGAGATCAAACGGCGCACCCTGGTCGTCCGCATCTTCCCCAACCCGCGGAGTTGCCTGCGGCTGGTTCGGGCGTTGGCGGTGGAAATCCACGAGAACTGGCTCGAGGCGACCCGCTATCTGAACATGGATCATCTGCGCGAGCACAAGAAGGAGAGCCTGAGGGCCTTGGCCGCCTGAGCACCGTCATGTGTCCGCCGCTCCGCTAAACACGGGGGCTGCGCGACGGACACCCCGACGTCACCGCGATGCCACGCCATTTTTGCAGAACTTGACGCACACAACTCTTCAACGGCACCATTTCCTCGCAACGGCCGGCCTCTTCATCGACATGCATGGCTCAGTGGGCCAGCCGCTGGGGCGGCCTGCAGTGCGCTTTGCGCCTGCCGCGGTCATTCGCTGCTGACCATCCTGGATCTAATGGTAGTGAATTGCCGGCACGTGCAGCAAAAATACGACATGAGGCCGGCCATGCCGCACTTGACTTGCACATATTAACCAGAATAAATCATACATAATGTTGTGAAAAAAGACGACACATCTGGGAGGATCAATGAAAATTACGGCCATCAAGGCGCTGGTCTGCAATGCGGAAATGCGCAACTGGGTTTTCGTTCGGGTCGAAACCGACGAGCCCGGTCTGTTTGGCTGGGGTGAGGCGACGCTGGAATGGAAGACGCGTGCCGTTGTCGGCGCGCTGCAGGACCTCGAGGCACTGCTCATCGGGCAGGATCCGCGAAATGTCGAGCAGTGCTACCAGATCCTGACGCGCCATGGCTTCTGGCGTCTTGGCGTCGAGGGAATGTCAGCCGTCAGCGGCATTGAGATCGCACTTTGGGACATTCTGGGCAAGTCGCTGGGCGTCCCGGTCTGGCGGCTTCTCGGCGGCCAGGTTCGCGACTATCTGCGCACCTACACGCATCTCGGCCTAGGTGACATGAAGGCGGTCTATGAGACGGGATCCGCCGACGCGATCGTCGAACGCGGACGCATCGTGACGCAGGCAGGCTACGACGCGATCAAGGTCGTCTGCATTCCCTACACCCACTACGTCTCGCCCGCGAAGGCGGTGGACGCCGTTGCAAACATGGTTGGCGCGCTGCGCGAAGCCGTCGGTCCCGATATCGACATCATGGTCGATTTTCACGGACGCCCGGCCTCCGTCAACGCGGCAATGGACTATCTCAAGGCGATCGAGCCGGCCCGCATCCTGTTCGCCGAAGAACCGGTGCCGCCTGAAGATGTCGCCGGCCTGGCGCATATCACCGCGCGATCGGCGGTACCGATCGCGTCCGGCGAACGGCTGATCGGGCGCCGCGAGTTCACCCACTCGATCGCGGCGCGCGCCTTCAACATTGCCCAGCCCGATATCTGCCATACCGGCGGCCTGCTCGAGACCAAGAAGATCGCGGCCCTGGCGGAAACGGCGGGCATCGGCCTTGCGCCGCACAACCCGCTCGGCCCGATCGCCGGCGTCGCAGCACTTCACTTCGGCATATCGACGCCGAACGTCATCATCCAGGAGGAGATGTCCGGCGCGGTCGCCTGGTACGACGACGTCGTGACCTGGCCGATCCAGCGCAAACCAGGTTGCTGGGACGTGCCCGAACTGCCGGGACTTGGCGTCACCGTCGATGAGGGCGTCATAGCGCGCCACCCCTTCAAGCAGGAAGTGCTGCATGCCCGCAACGCGGTCATGCCCGACGGCACCGTGGTCGATTGGTGAGCGCCATGACAGGCAGGCTTCAGGGAAAGATCTCAATTATCACCGGCGCCGGACAGGGCATTGGTGCCGCCACCGCCCAGGCCTTTGCCATGCAGGGGGCAAAGACCATTATCGCCGAACTAAATGCGGCAAGCGGAAAGGCAATCGCCGACGCGTTGCGTGCCCAGGGTGCCGACGCCCTTTTCGTTGAAATCGATGTCACGGACCAATCGGCGGTAGCCGACATGGTCGCCCGCACGATCGCGGCCTATGGCGGCGTCGATGTTCTCGTCAACAATGCCGGCGCCAACGTCTTTCACGAACCCCTGCTGATGCCGGAGGAGGAATGGGACCGTTGCCTGAAGCTCGACCTCCAGGCCGCATGGTTCTGCGCCAAGGCCGTTCTGCCGACCATGCTGGCGAACGGTTCGGGATCGATCGTCAACATAGCCAGCTGCCACGCTTTCAAGATCATTCCACACACATTTCCCTATCCAGTTGCCAAACATGCGCTTGTCGGCCTGACCCGCTCGCTCGCCATCGAATATGCGGCGCGCGGCATCCGCGTGAACGCGATCGCCCCCGGTTATGTCGAGACGCCGATCGCGGAAGCCTACTGGAACACATTTCCAGACCCCGCCGAGGAGAAGCGGCGGGCCTACGACCTTCATCCGCCCAAGCGCATTGGCCGGCCGGACGAGGTTGCAATGACGGCCGTTTTCCTCGCTTCCGACGAAGCGCCGTTCATCAATGCCGAGACGATCATCATCGATGGTGGACGCTCGGTTCTCTACCACGACTGACAACCACCAAGCAGGGAGGATCCACATGAAAACGACGACCAAGGCATTGGCAACATTGGTGATACTGGCTGCCGGATTGATGGCTGGCGCGGCCAGCGCCGACGACATCAAGATCGGCTACATCAACAAGATGGGCGACCATCCATGGTTCGTCGCCGAAGTCGGCGGCGCCAAGAAAGCGGCAGAGACGGCCGGTGCCACCTTCGTATCGCAGGACGTCCAGTTCGATGCCAATTTGACGATCACCACTTTCGATACAATGGTCGGTGACGGCGTCAAGGGCATCGCCATCGTCGTTCCCGACAAGGCGCTGGGACCGGTCATCGCCGAGAAAGCCAAGGCAGCGAAAATTCCTTTGGTGGCGGTCGACGACGACATCTACTACCAGGACGGCACCCAAGTCCCCTATGTCGGGATGAATGCGTACAACATCGGCGCGCGCGTGGGCGAGGAACTGGCCAAGCTCTACAAGGCCGACGGCTGGGCCGGCAAGGAGGTGCGCATCGCCTCGATAGAGGACCGCAAGGCGGACACCTGCATGCAGCGCAACAAGGGCGCCGAGGAGGCGTTCCTAAAGGCGGTGCCCGACTTCAAGCCCGGCAACATCGTTCGCGTTCCCTACGACAACACGATGGTCAATGCCATCGACGTGATGACCACCACCTTGACCGCCAACCCCAGCGTCACCAACTGGATCTTCTATTCCTGCAATGACGATGGCGTGCTGGGTGGGGCGCGTGCCCTGGAAAACGCCGGCTACACCCCGGACCAGGGCATGGGCATCGGCATTGACGGCAGTCGCGCCTGTGATGCCTTCGGATCAGGAAAGCCTTCGGCATTTCGTGGTACGATGTGGCTGAACTCTGCAAACCATGGCGCGCTGGCGGTAAAGATCCTGCTGGCCTCGATCAAGGATGGAACGCAGCTGCCGGTTCAATCCTTCACCGACCCGGAATACATCACCGCCGACAATTTTGCCTCGGACTACAGGGCTAAGCTCTGCAAGTGAACCGGCTACGCGTCATGCGCCGCAAGGCGCATGACGCTGTTCAGTTGCACGTATTTCCAGGGAGTGAGCTTTGACACAACCGGAATTCTTCTCGCTCGACAAGGTATCGAAGCGCTTTGGCGTCGTGCAGGCGCTCGACACCGTCTCGATTGCTTTCCGCCCAGGCGAGGTGCTCGCTCTGGTCGGTGAGAACGGCGCCGGCAAGTCGACGATGATGCGCATTCTCGAGGGCGTGTTCGGACCGGACACCGGTACCGTGCGGCACGGTTCCACGCCGATCGTTTTCGGCGAACCGCGCGACAGCCACAGGGCTGGAATACGCGTCATCCACCAGGAGCCGGAGATCGTGCCGAACCTGACGGTGGCCGAGAACATTTTCGTCGGCGAATTGCCGCGACTGGCAGGCGTCCTGCTCGACTGGCGCAAGCTCGAGGAGCAGACCGACCGGGTGCTTGCGACCTTCGGCATGCAGCAGGACATGCGGCCGCGGCAACTCTGCGGCACACTCGGCCCGGCGCAACGCCAGATGATCGAGATCATGCGCGCCATCCGCGCCGGCGGTCGCCTGATCGCTTTCGACGAGCCGACCTCGTCGCTGACCGATGACGAAGCGCGCCGTCTGTTTTCAGTCATCCGCCGACTGCGCAAAGATGGGACATCGATCATTTACATCTCGCACCGGCTGAACGAGATCATCGACCTTGCCGACCGCATCGTCGTTTTGCGCGACGGTCGGCTGGTCGACGATTCGCCGGCGGCCGGCGCCAGCGAACAGACCATTGCCAAGCTCATGGTCGGCCGCGACATTGCCGACCTGTTCACCCGCGAGACGTGGCGGTCGGGGGAACAATTGCTGGAGGTGTCGGGCCTGACCACCGACCGCGTCAGCGATGTCAGCCTCAGGGTTCGTCGCGGCGAAGTGCTCGGCATCGCCGGCCTCATGGGCGCGGGTCGCTCCGAACTGGCAAAGGCGATTGTCGGCTACGACCGGCGTCTGGCCGGCACCATAGCCATGAACGGTGTGTCCGTTCTCCCCAACAGTCCGCATGCGGCGATCGTCGCCGGCATCGGTTTTGCCCCCGAGGACCGCAAGCACGAGGCGCTGCTTTTGTTTCGAAGCATTCTCGACAACGCAGCACTTTGCGTGCCCGACAAGACGTCGAGCTTCGGCTTCTTCAACCGGCGCAAGGCGCTGGAGATTGTCTCGCCGCTGGCAGCCAAAATGTCGATCAAGGCTCCCAATCTCGACGAACAGGTTTCAAAGCTGTCGGGCGGCAACCAGCAGAAAGTCGTTCTGGCGCGCTGGCTTGCCCGGCAGCCGATGCTGCTCATCCTCGACGAACCGACCCGCGGCATCGACATCGGCGCCAAGGCGGAAATCTATCGACTGATCGATGAACTCGCGGCAAGCGGGATCGGCATCATGCTGATCTCTTCGGAAATGCCGGAACTGATCGGCCTCGCCGACAGGGTTCTGGTCATGGCAGGAGGCCGGATCACCGCCGAATTGTCCCGGCCCGACATCGACGAGGCGACGATCCTCAAACACGCCATGCCGCAATCCGCACCAGCGCTCGGAGACCACATCCAATGAATAGCCTCGAGCTTCGCGCCTCGAAAGCGCAGACCGACGCCAGCGGCGCTTCCTCGCGCCTTGTGGAGCGCCTTGGCGTCCACAATATCAGCCTGCTGGTCGCGCTCGCCATTCTCGTCGTCATCTTCGGTTCGCTGCGCGGCGATGTGTTTTTCTCCAGCCGAAACCTGCTCAACATCGGTCTCGGCATCACCATCCTCGGCGTGCTGGCTATGAGCCAGACCGTGGTCATTGTCGCCGGCGGCCTCGATATCGCCGTTGGCGCCACTGTCGGACTGACCACCGTATCGACTGCAATGGCCATCCAGGCGACCGGGTCGCCGTCGGCGGGCATCGTTGCCGGCTTGGTCCTTGGCGGTCTTGCTGGTCTCGTCAACGGCATCATCATCACCTACGGACGGGTCAATGCGGTCATTGCCACGCTCGGCACCATGGCGATTTTTCGCGGCATCGCCTTCATCATGTCCGATGGGCAGTCAATCGCCATCTTCAGCGACACGTTCCGGTTCATAGGCATTGGGCGGATCCTCGGCCTGCCGCTGCTGATCTGGATTCTTGTTCTGACCGCGATCGTGTTCCATCTCTTTCTGGCGCGCTCGATCGTCGGCCGCAACATCTATGCGCTCGGCGGCAATCCCGTTGTCGCCCGCTTCTCCGGCATCAACATCAACCGCTACCGCGTCGGAATCTACATTATGAGTGGCGTTGCCGCCGGATTGGCCGGGATCCTGCTGGCCGCCCGCACCGGCTCGGGGCAGCCTGTATCCGGATCGCAGGGCCTGGAACTCGAGGCCATTACAGCGGCGGTTCTGGGTGGCTGCGCCTTGCAGGGCGGCAAGGGAACGATTGTCGGCGCGCTGCTCGGCGTCGCCATCATTGGCGTGCTCAACAACGGAATGATACTGACGTCGGTACCAAGCTTTTATCAATTGCTTGCAAAAGGCTCGCTGCTGATCCTTGCTGTGGTGATTGCCGAGTACCACTTGAACAGGACATGACTATGGACGCGGTGACCGCTTCGATTGGTCAAGGCAAGCAGGATCCGTCCGCCGGGGATGGCGCCACGTCATCCCTGAAGGATCGTATCGCCCGCGATCTCGGGCAGCGGATTCTCGCCGGCACCTATGCACAGCACGCGCTGCTGCCGACGGAGGCTGAACTGTGTGTCATCTACGGCGCCAGCCGCACAGCGCTTCGCGATGCGCTGCTGACGCTTTCGGCCAAGGGATTGATCGAGGCGCGCAAGCGGGCAGGCACCCGAGTGCGTGTGTCGAGCGAATGGAACAGGCTGGATGCGCAGGTTCTCGAATGGATGCGCGATATCGAGCCCGATCTCGATTTTGTTCGCGGCTTGATCGAGGCGCGGCTGGTCATCGAGCCAGCCGCCGCCCAGCTTGCGGCGAAGATGGCGACCTCGGGCGATCTCGCGGTGATCGAAGCCGCCTACGAGGCCATGCGCATCGCGCCGGAAGATGACCTCGCCGCCTGTCTCGACGCCGACGTCCGCTTTCATACCGCCATCCTGCGCGCCAGCCGCAACCCGGTTTTCGCCAATCTCGGCAACATGCTTGCGGCGGCCCTGAGCTTCTCCTTCCGATTGACCACATCGGCCACCGCCAACTATCAGCAGACGCTGAGCGCGCATGGCGACGTGCTGGAGGCCATCCGCATGCGCAGGGTTGACGACGCGCATGACCAGATGAAAGCGCTGATCGGCATCGCGTCGAATGACCTTCTCGCTGTCGCCCGCAAGGGTCGCCATCAACAGCCGGCCGCCGCTGCCAAGGCCGATACCTCCTGAATGATCGGGACCATTGAAATTCGAAGCGGCGACCTGTCCGCCGAGATTGTGCCGTCGCTTGGGGCTGGTCTGGCGCGGTTCGACCATGGCCGCGTGCCGCTGTTCAGGCCGTGGCCGGAGCACGGGAGTTCGAACCCCTTCGATCTCGCCTGCAATTTGCTCCTGCCCTGGTCAAATCGCATCTCGAGCGGCGGCTTTACCTTCGACGCCAAATTCCACGAACTGCTTCCCAACCTTGCCGGCGAGCCGTTTCCCATTCACGGCAATGGATTTTCAAGCGCATGGAATGTCGACAGCCTGACGCCGGACCAAGCCAGGCTGTCGCTGATCAGCGGGGGACCCGGGCCGTATCGGTACCGAGCGGAGGTGAGCTACGCGCTGACTGGACAGGCGCTCGAACTGCTGCTTCAAATCGTCAACCGCGCGCCGGTCAGGCTTCCGTTCGGGCTTGGAATCCATCCATGGTTGCCCAGAACCACACGGACAACGCTTCACGCCCCGGCGTCACAGGTCTGCCTCGAACGGCCCGACCATCTTCCCGACGGGTTCGTGGATGTCAAAACCCGTCCCGATTGGGATTTCGGCACGCCGACCGCCTTGCCAGGTGGATGGATAAACAATGCCTTTGCCGGCTGGGACGGCGTCGCTTCCATATGTTGGCCGGAGCAAAATCGTGGCCTCAGGATCGAAGCGTCGCCGCCCCTGAACTTCTACCAGGTCTATTCGCCATCGCGGGCGAGCAACTTCTTCTGTTTTGAGCCGGTAAGTCATGTCGTCGATGCTCACAACCGCGGCTCGATCGAAAAATGGAATGGATTGTCGGTGCTTGGCCCTGGCGAGAGCTTGGTGGCAGGTTGCGGCTTCCGTGTCATGTAGAGCGATCACTCACCCATAAAACCAAACCAAACTAGCCGCCTCCGAAGGCTGTGCTCTGCCGCGATAAATCTCGCTGTCAACGACGTCCGCTTTCGGCAGTGGTGCCGGGATGCTGAGCGGCCGCCCCATCAGGATCGACTCCCGTCGTTCGAGCCAAAATGTCGGGCGCACAACTGCCTGTCGCCTGTCTATTGGCGATCTCCGCTTTTGGTGAGTGGGCGGGGCCGCAGGAATGACTGCCATGGATATCGACAGTTGCTTCTTCAGGCGGCGCGGCCGAAGCGATCGACCCTGAAATCGTCAAGCGGCGTTTCGCAACGGTCGGTCGTGATGAGCTCGGCCATGATCGGCAACATGTCCCTGATATAGCCCTCGCAGCCAGACCAGGTGCGGATGACCGCGACCTGCGCGATTGCCGGCAGCAGCCGCGCGACCGCGCGCAGTTGTAAAGGAAGGCGCATGGGATCGGCCGTCGCATGGCCTGGATCGAGGTCCACCGGCACCCTTTCGGCCGCGCCACCGAACACGATATTGCCCCGCTCGACCTGACGCAGATAGGCGCCATGGTCCTTGTCGCGGGTCCAGATGCCGACCACCGGCAGGATCCGATGCGGCAGCGGCTCGGTCACGCCAACACCATCATCCAGCGCAAGGGCGCTCGCGCTGTTCACCAATGCCGGCTTCGAGGATGTCATCGAACTGGCGCGGCTTCGCATGCCGGACATATATTCCCTGTTCTGCTCGCGGCCGGACCCGCTGATCTCGCGCGACATGGTTTTCGGCATTCCGGCCCGCATGCGTGCCGATGGGAGCGAATCCCAGGCGCCGGACATCGCGGCGGTGGAAAGGGCAGTGGCAGTGGCGAAAGCGAACGGGGCGCAAGGGATCATCGTGTCTTTCTTCCATTCCTGGCGCAATGCCGCTCAGGAAACTTCAGTGAAGGCAACCATCGTGCGTCTTGCGCCCGACCTGTTCGTTTTCTCCTCGGCCGAGGTCTGGCCGGTTATCCGCGAGTACGAACGCAGCTCGACCGCTGTCCTCAACGGCTATGTCCATCCGCGAGTCTCTGGCTATCTGACGGCGCTGGAAGAGCGGCTAAAGGACCACGGCGTGCCGGCCCACCCATGCTGACGAAGTCGAACGGTGGGCCCACGCATAGGATCGCGGGCGATCCCAGCCAACGGTACCATTGGCTACTTCCGTAATTTGTTGAGATTGCCATGTAATTTCCTGTTTTGAGCATTGCCGCAGCGCGCGGACGGCTCAAGCCGGCATGGGAACATGTATGAGCTCGATGCGATTGCCGCAGCCGTGATCGGCGGAACGTCACTTGCTGGCGGGGGTGGACCGGATCGGGGCACGGTCATCGGCGCGGTGATCCTGGGTGTGATGTCGTCAGGCTTCACGTTCCCCGCGGTTCGACGCCTACGGCAACCGGCGCGTCGGGGCCAGCCGATACGGTCTACATCACGCGGCTTACCGGATCGGCGTCTCGCCGCGAAACAGCGGCTGGTGTGCTCGCATCAAGGCGGCAATCCGGTCGGCGACTTTTCGTACCGGCGGGGAGTGACGTTCCTCGTGATGGGTGACGATCCATTGGTCGGTTTCGAGTTCGGGGATGGGCTGCGCGACGCGAACCAGCCGCGGATCGCTGTCGCCGACGAAGCAAGGAAAGATCGAAAGCCCGGCGCCGGCGGCTACCAGTTCGCGCACCGAATGGGTGTTGTTGCCGCGCACGGCGATGCGGTCGCCGTGATGGGCTTGTAGCCATCGCGCCGAGGCAATGTTTGCCCCGTCGCCGGTGACGCCGACGAACAGGCCGGCGGCGATGCCATTGATCAGGTGGCGTCCGGAATAAATGGCGTGAGCGACCTTGCCGCTCTGACGGCCGGCCATCCATTGCTCGGTCGGGCGCTCGCTACGGATGCCGATGTCGGCGGCACGGCGGCCGATGTCGACCCGGTCGGTGGTGGTGACGAACTCCACCCTCATGCCGTCATCGACCGTCCAGATTTCGCCGATGTGGGCGGAAACGAAGGCCGAGGTCCATGGCCCGGCCGAGACGCGGACAATGCGGTCGGGCAGGTTTCCTTGGCGCCAGCGGGTCAGCGACTGCATTGCTGCCTCGACGTCTTCGGCGCGCCGCAGCAGTTCTTCACCGACCGGGGTCAGTCGGTAGCCGGTCTGCCGACGCACGAACAATGGCTCGCCGATCTGCTTTTCAAGCGCGGTGACGCGCCGTCCAAGGGTGGCTGCGCTGAGGCGCGTGGTTCCCGTCGCCGCGCTCAGGCCACCCAGCCGCGCAACGTCGAGAAACAATCTCAAATCGTCCCAGTCGATATCCATTTTGCAGAAATGAAAAACTCGTTGCGACCGTGGCTGTAGCGCGAAGTGGGCATCACGCGCAAGTATGCGGGCATTGGAGGCGTTGGACAATCCTGCTTGATGGGACAGTGAAAAGCGCCTCGACTGGCCAAGAAGCCAGCGCAATCCTTTCCATCGCGCGTGCCTTTCGCGCGGATGTTTTGCGCTTTCGACTGACCCAAAGGAGACGATCATGCTGTATGAACTTCGACGCCGTTTCGCCCGCTGGCTTTCCTATCGCCAGACGCTTGCGAGCTTGAGACAGGTTTCGGACCGCACACTGGCGGATGCCGGCATTTCTCGCGAAGAGGTCCGCGAGCGTGTCCACCACGCCAGTCTGGATCGTTGAGACAATGGAGGCGAGCATCGCCTCACACATTGCGGAACTCTAACCGGACCAGATGCGCGGGAACGACCGAGACGTTGACTTCGCGTTGTACTCCCGGTCGTGAGCTTGCCCACGTCTTGCTTGCGTCATCCCACGGAATCCGGATCATGGTCCATCCTCCAGGGTTGCCGCGATCCCGACCGATGCCGTAGACACGGCGACCATGGTTGGCGTTTTGAATTGGCGGAGAAAAAGCACATGTCAGAACAGATGAAGATCATCTCCACCGCCAGGTCGCACGGCGGCGTGCAGGGCGTCTATTCCCACGCTTCGGATGCCTGCGCCTGCGACATGAATTTTGCCGTTTTTGTGCCGCCGCGGGCCCGTCAAACGCCTTGCCCCGTGGTGTGGTACCTCTCCGGCCTCACCTGCACCCATGCCAATGTGATGGACAAGGGCGAGTACAGGCGGATGGCCGCGGAGCTTGGCCTGATCGTCGTTTGTCCCGACACGAGTCCGCGTGGCGCCGACATTCCCGACGAGAAGGACAATTGGCAATTTGGCAGTGGCGCCGGCTTCTACGTCGATGCGACGCAGGCGCCTTACGCGAAGAACTATCGCATGTACTCTTATCTCACCGAGGAACTGCCGGCCCTGATCGCGCGGGAATTTCCGGCCGACATGAGGCGCCAGGCGATCTTTGGCCACTCGATGGGCGGCCATGGGGCGCTGACGATTGCGCTGAAAAACCCAGAGCGCTTCAAAAGCTGCTCGGCGTTCGCGCCGATCGTTCAGCCGGCCACCGCCGGCTGGTCGAGGCCGGCCTTCGAAAAATATCTCGGCAACGACGAGGCCTCGTGGCGCGGCTACGACGCCACCTCGCTCATCGAGGATGGACACCGTTTTCCGGGGTTTCTCGTCGATCAGGGAACGTCGGACGGATTCCTCGATGATGGGCTGAGGCCCTGGCTTCTGGAGGCGGCCTGCGCCAGGGCCGGCATTCCGCTGACGCTGCGCATGCAGGACGGCTACGACCACTCGTATTTCTTCATTTCCAGTTTCATGGACGACCATCTGAGATGGCATGCGGAACGGCTTTCGTCGTAAGCCGATTTGGGCGACCGTCTCTGGCATCGCCTTTCGGAGCCGGACATCTCGCTGGAACCGTTAAGCCTTGCGCAATCTATGCGGTCTATCTTGGCTGGTAGATTGTCGAGGGAACATGAAACGCAAGCCGCTTCTGCTCTTAGCCTTCCCGTTTCTCATTCTTGCGATCCTGGCAGGGGAGCGCATGGCGACCTTCTTGCTGGGAGCCTATCCAGCGAGCCCCGCCGCATGGTGGATATGGCTTGAACTGCGCCCTTTGTCGACGATGCTTTGGCAGCAGGTCGATGTCTATCTGGGGGGCTCGATGGCCCTCGACGCAGCCATCATTGCCGCGGCATCGCTCGTCTGCTGGATGGCGTGCAACACCAGAAGGTCGGCTTTCTTCTTCCTCGCCAACCACGTCGCCCTGATTTTCGCCGGGCTGATGATCGCGGTCGGCAGCCATTCGGAAACGGCAAGCACGATCGCGGCGTTCACGTCGCCCAGCGGTCTTCCATTCTCGCTGACGGTTGATTTCACCTTGAAGAACAGCCTGGTGCTGCTTCTGGGCGTCACGGCCTGTGCCTACTGCCACATCGCCTTCCTCGCCGAAGCGCGGGAGCGGTCCGTCCGGGCCATTCGCATCCTGGCCCTGCGGCGCGATCTCTAAACTGTTCCCACCAGGTTAGTTGATCCTGCGGTAATAGACCTTGCCGTCGGGCTTCTCGATGCGCTGGTAGTTGGAGCTTGGGGGAGGGGGCGCCGCCGGTGCGGTCCTCTTCCTGGGCGCGGGCGGCGCTTCGACGACGCCGGGTTCGCTGTCGTCTTCGAGAGCTTCGGGCGCTTGCGCCAGCGTGCTGGTGGTGATCTCGGACGGTTCCGGAGCACTCGACACGGCCTCGCCGCCGGCGACCGGTATATTCTTGGCCAACCGGGCAATGCTGCCATCGATCTCGTTGAAGCTGCCTTGCAACTGGCTGTCCAGTTTCTCGAACCGGCTCTGGAAGCCGTTGTTGACCGTGTCGAGCCGCGCCGCGATCCGCTGCTCGAACGCGCCGAGCTGCTCCAGCCGCGCCTCGACGAAACGCAGGTCGCTTATGCCCCGGTAGAGATAGACCGCGGCCGCTATGTTGATCCCGGTGATCAGCAAGGCGCCGCAAGCCACAACGATGCCGATCGTCCTTGTGCTGCCGGGTCGCTCGATGGCGCCCTGTTCGCGCTGTTCATGGTTTCCGATATCGATCGCCGGCATGTCCGGTTCGCTGATCGTCGTCATTGGACCACCACCTTTGCGCCGACCGCGACGCGCTTGAAGAGATCGATCACATCCGTGTTGGTAAGCCGAAAACAGCCCGATGTCCCGTCGAAGCCGACACCCGTCGGATCGTTGGTGCCGTGTATGCGGTAGAGCGTGTCGCGCCCGTCCCGGGACAAATAGAGCGCCCTTGCGCCCAGCGGATTGTAGGGACCGGCGGGCACCATTTTCGGCAGCTCCGGCTGGCGGGCCCGCATTTCCTGCGGCGGGCGCCATTCCGGCCATTCGGTCTTGCCCCCCACCTTGACGATGCCCGTCCAGCCGAACCCGTCGCGCCCGACGCTGATCTGGTAGCGCAGCGCCTGGCCCTGGCGGGTCACCAGGTAAAGCGCCTTCTCGTCCTTGCGGATGATGATCGTTCCCGGCTGCTCGGCGGTTGGAAAGGCGACGGCCTTGCGCAGGCTGGGCCCCATCGCCGGCAGCGGCCGCTCGACCGATCGCGCCTCGGCGAAGTCCTGGACGGACAGCGCCAGCGCCACGCCGAGCACGCAGGCGCCGGCCAGCCGCCCAGCGATCCGGTATCTCGCGATCCGATACCTATCGGGCAGCGTCATCGAGCCGCTCTTTGAACATCCGCTTCAGATCCTTGTTGAAGCGCGCCCGCCCATCCACTTCCGATGGCGGGATGGCCCTGTTCAGCGCGTCGGTCAGAAGCGCGTTGTCCAGCGCCACCGACTTGATGTGCGGCGCCTTGAATATCTTTTCGAGCTCGCTGCGCGAAAAGTGGTTCCCGAACCATTTGCGCTTGTGCTTGTTGGCGACCAGCGTGATGTTGACCGCGTTGCCGCGCAACTCGCGGATCTTCTTGTAGAGCCGCTTGCCTTGCCGCAGCGAAGCGACATTGAGCTCGAAGACGATGAAGATCTCGTCGCTCGTCGAGAGCACGGAATTGTGCCAGGGCGTTTCGAGATTGGGCAGGTCGATGATGATGTCGTCGAAGCGGTAGGCGACCAGGTCCAGAAGCCGGAAGACGAAATCGCTGCCATGCGGCTCGAACGGCAGTTGCGGCCGCTCGAACGCGTAGAGGGTGAGGCCGGACGGGCGCGACAGCTTGATGACATCCATCAGCTCGACATCGAGCCGTTCCGGCTGGCCGATGATGCCGGCAAGATCGAACTGGTTGAACAGATTGAGATAGGCGCCGCAATTGGCGCTCTGGAAATCGAGATCGACCAGGCAGGTGGAAGCCGCGCGCTCGGTCGATTTCGAAGCCAGGAACTCGGCCGCCGACAGCGCCATCGTCGTCGCACCCGCGCCGCCGCTGGCGCCGATGAAGGTGATGATCCGGCTTTTCGTTCCCTGGTTGCCGGTGTCGTGGAAGGTCACCGCGTTGAGCAACTCCTTGCCGTCGAGCGGCTTGTGCAGCCAGTCGGAGGCGTTCATGCGCACCAGCACGCGCGTCTGCTCCGACGTCAGCTCGTCGGAAACCGCGATCAGCGGCACATCAGCCCACAGCGCGCGCGCCTCGACGATGCCGGGCCTGCCGAGCAACTCGCCATTGCCGAGATCGAGGATGACGATGCCCGGACGCGTGTCCGCCGGCGGCCCCTTGAGAAAGTCGTTCGTCTCGGAAATCCTGACATCATAGATCGCCAACGCATCCAGCCGCGTCGCCACATCGCGCTTGAAATTCGGATCCGACGAGAACAGCGCAACCTGCTTCCGCTTGGTCGGCGTAACCTTGGTGTTGATGGCATTCATGGCGCGGTACTCTTTAAATCTTCGCCCGTGACCGTGCTCAGCATGGAGGGCATGGCGATGTTTCCGAATCCGAGAAGTCCGCCCAGGAAGAAGAACTGGAAATTCAAATTCTGCAAGCTGACGGTTATTGTCGGAACAGGTCCGCCCAGACGGGTCTGGTAGCCCAAGCCGGTGGCGCTGTAGGTAATCACCACGTTGTCGCGGTGCAGGCCGGGAAAGAAATGGCACATTCCAACTCGCTGGTCTGTGCCCGCCGCTGGACAGGCGTTATCGTTGGTGTTGGCCGTGTCGCCGCGAAAGATGCGGCTGAAGTTGAAGTTGGTGGCATCGAATGCGCCGCCATTGCTGCACGCTCCTACGTTGCCGGTGTATTTGCAGACGAAGGGTCCATAGGCGGCAGCAACGACTGGGGCGCCCGGTGTCGTCGTCGGGCCAGCTCCCGTAAGTGCGGTGGCAACCGGATCGGAAATGGAGGCCAGCCGTGCGCCGAGCTGCACGGCCTTTGTGGCGGCGTTCCATTGATACAACGCATAGCCGAAATCGACGAAGCCGAGCACAAGGGTAAACAGCAGCGTCGATACGATGGCCATCTCCACCATCGTCGCGCCGTCCTCGGATTTTGCGAAGCCCCTGATCATGATCAGAACCGGATTAACCGCTCCTCGTGAAAGCCGCCGAGGGTGATCGGGCCGATGCCGATGAACGACAGCATCCCGACCCCAGTGTATGGGTAGGTGCCGACTGCGCGGACTACGCAGACTTGTGTCGTGGTGGATCGATACATGGTAACGCCGGCCTCCACGGCGGCTTGGCAGGTGTTGTTCATGGTCACCGTGACATCCGCTGTCCGCCAGCCACTGATACGCGGAACGTCTGGAATACCTGACACGTTCACTGCCGCCTTCCCAAACACCGCGATGTTTGTGGCTACTTCCGCACAGTTGATCGCCGCGAGCCCGGCATCGGTATACAACTTACTGTTGCAGCGCGCGGCAAAGCGGGCACCATCCGTAAGCCCGGCCTCCATCAGCAGCTTGTCGTGGATCAAATTGCCGAACTCGAACACGCCCGCCGACAACATCAGCATCAGCGGCGCGATCAGCGCCATTTCTACCAGCGCTGTACCGCGCCCATCGCGTCGAAATCTATTGAGATGATGGCCCAGCGTTGCGATCATCATCGTCACCGGTAAAGCTGGGCTTCGTCGCGGAGGAAATTATCAAGCGTATTCTGACCATCGTGACCGGTGATGTCGACCAGTTCAACCATCACGGAAGCATCATCCGATGCTGACATGACCGGTTCCGTAAGGAAGAAGCTGCCGAATGCTTCGACCGGCAGATCGGTGCTATGCCCGGACAGATCGTTGCCAGCACTTTCGAGTGCGTTGCAGTTCAGGATTGCCCCATAGAGCAGACGCCGGTCCACCGATGTGACCGGTGGTTGGCAACCTGCCGACGGTGTCCCGATTTCTCCACCCGTTGACGCGGTGCTAACCAATCCGGCCGATATCTCGTAACGGTAAACCTCATAGCGCGTCGGCTTGGTCGTGTTCCATGAAGCTGGATACAAGGTAGAACCGAAATTGGTGCTCCAATAGCTGGAAAAATCCCAATTTCCGTCACCCATCCTGCCACTCATGTACGGAGTGGTCGCGTCGCGCGGAAGGCCTTTTCTTCCAGCCTCCGTGAACGAGAGCTGGTTCATGGCAGGGCATTGATTTACGCTGCCTTTGACCTGTTTTGCCCCTTTCCGCACATTCGCAGAAGGACCGTATTCGGGGGCATTGAAGGTGCCTCCGGCTCCGATACCAAAACGAACATTGAAGGCGTCTTGCACAGGGCCAGCGTTCTGACCCGTCTTGGTCGAGACGCTCGCAGAACTGTAACACCCAATTGGCTTCGATGTGGCGATGGTTTGCGCGAGAGCTTGGGCGCCGTTTCCCACACCTGACGGGGGCTCTAAAAAGCCGAAGTTACCTGGCCCGGCGGCAGCCCCGCTACCGACTTTCCTCATTTCGATCAACCGACGATGCACAGCCGGGTCAGAAACGGCCTGGGCCAATGTAAATCCGCCCGCCGAATTGGTCCCGTTCACCATCTCATAAGGGTTGCACATGAAGACAGGCGTGAAATCGCAGACCCCAGAAGTGAAGCCCGCCACGGCGGCTGCCCCCACGTTGAAGCTGTTGCTGGCGCCGGACGACAAAAAGGAAGCCGGGAAGATTGCGTCAAAGCCGGTGGGCGTGACAGTCACCTGGATGAACCGCGTTTGCGCTTCTCCCACGATGGGATCGGCGTTCGCGAGATAAGTTGCCTGGTTGGCTACTGTTATCTGAGTGCCGTCCGCGGCAGGGATAGCTTTCAGAAAGCACCATGAGATACTTCCGGCACTATTGCATGGCTGTGTGCCTCCTGGTTGGGGGCCGGCCAATAGGATTCCTGGGCCTGCTGTCGAGAACTGGCTCTCATTGCGAACAAGCACGTCCATTGCGCGTTCAGCCCGCATCCAGGCCCCGCTGCTTCCGTCTAGTTCGGCCGCCGCGGCAAGTGCAAAGCTATCGGCGCCCTTCTGCAAATCATTGTGCAGATTGTTGATCCGGCTCATGTCAATCGCTAGCAGCGAAAAGCCGATGATCGCCGGCAGCGTGATGCTGACGAGGATCAGCGCTATTCCTCTCTGATCGTTCCAGAAGGCACGAATGGTCCCAAACATGACCTTACTCTCTTTCACGTCGCGTCAGGGCTCCTCGCTTGCCCGGCGCCCTCCGCATCCTTCCGTTCAGTTCACGGCGTCACACCCGACCCACCGACATTGACCGTGATCGCCGGCGGCGGCGGCGGAGGCGGCGGAAATTTGTAGTTGTGCGCAATAAGTGCGGCGCGCGTGCCGTCGCCTTCGATGTGTGTGTTCCTGGAGGCCGGATTGAGCGGGTCGACAGTCTGCAGCAGCGAATTGAACTTCTGCGGGTCGCCGGCGGCCAGGGTCACCGAATCATAATGGTTCAGATAGTCCGCGGCGCAGCCCGACAGCGCACCGGCGCACAGAATGAGGATCAAGGCGCTATTTCTTGACATAGAGCATCTTGTCCTTCGATTTGAAGTCGAGCATGTGGCCATAGGGGCCGGTGACGCCATCGCCCGTTTCGTATTTTCGGATCATATCCTTGTTAACCTCGAGCTGGCCGAGCACGAAGAATTCCGGATCGTTGGCGGGCCGTGTCTTGTCGAAAGGCGTCGCCAGCTGCTCGCCGGGCTTCACCGGCCGCACGATATGCGGCGTGACGATGACCACCAGCTCGGTCTCTTCCTTCTGGTTGCTCGAATTGCGAAACAGCGTGCCGATAATCGGCACCTGGCCCAACCACGGCACCTGGTTCTGAAGCTTGGTGGTCTTGCTGGACAGAAGGCCGCCGACCGCGAAGCTCTGGCCGTCGCGCAGTTCGACGACGGTATCCAATTTGCGGTTGGTGAAGATCGGGTCGCCGGCGGTGGTAAAGCCGGTCAGGTCGCTGACCTCCGGCGCAAGCTTCATATGGATCTTGTCGTCGGCGAGCACGACCGGCGTGAACAGAAGATTGACGCCGAACTGCTTGTACTCGATCTGGACTTGGCCATCGTTATCTACGCTGCGGATCGGGACCTGCCCGCCGGCGTTGAAGCTGGCCGGCTCGCCGGAAAGCGTGGTCAGATTGGGCTCGGCCAGCGTGCGCACCACGCCCTTGGCCTCCAGTGCCTCGATGACCAAATCGACCTTGATGTTGCTGTCGATGACGCGGGTGATCAGTGCCGCAAAGGGGCTGCTGTTCGACAACAGGCCGGTGATAATATTACCCGGTCCGGCCACCACATTGTCTTCATCGACGGCGGCATCGCCAGTTCCGGTACGAGTCGTGCCGCTGCTGTTGCGGCTCCTGATCGAGACGCCAAGGTCGCGTCCGGCATTGCGCTTGGCCTCCAGCACACGAACTTCCAGATTGACCTGCTGGCTGTCATCGACGGTAACGGAGTTGATGACGGCGTCGGGACCATACTGCTGCGCAACCTGCATGATTGCCTCCAGCGTCGCGCCGTCCTTGACATGGCCGCCGAGCCTGACTTTGCCGTTGATCGAGCCGATTTCAATGCGTGACCTGGGTGCCACCTGGCGGATTGCCGCCGCCATGTCGCTGACATCGACGCCGACCTCGATCTGGAGGGCGCCGAGCGAGCGCTTGTCCGTGGAAAACAGATTGACCGTGGTGGTGCCGGCACCCTTGCCGATGACGTAAAGCGTGCGGTCGGTCATCGGCTGGGCATCTGCGATCTTCTCGTCGCCGACGACGATATCGCCCAGATTGGCACTCACCTGGACCGTTACCGATTGCGACATCGGCAGGAAGATACGATGGACGCTTGGGGTCGATACGTCGATGAAACGGTCGGCCGCGTCGGCCGCCAGGCTCAACGACAGCAACGAACAGAAACAGGCCAGAACAGCGGCCGGTGATCCCCAGAACACGCGCATTTACGCTACCCCCTCGCCGGCTGATTCGGACTCCACATATCCTACTATGCCGGTGCTATTTTTGTCGCGGCACATCATATGTTTCGAGCTTTATACCTCGAAAGACACCGACTGTCGCCCGCGCCGGTGGTTCCGGCTGCACATATTTGACCACTTCCTTGACAACTTCTTTCACCTGCGGCGCAGATGCCACAGCCGGAGCCGGCTTTACCTTGCCCAGTTCATCGAGGCGGCTTCCCACTTTTTCCACGGCCTGGGTCAAACCGGCGATCCTGTCTTCGGCGCGCTTGCGCTCCTCCGCGGCCGCTGCTTCCGCTGCTGCCTTCCTGTCGAGTTCCGCCTGCCTGGCTGCGACATCGGCCGCCGTTTCGCCGGTCAGGTCGGAAAGCGTCACACGTTCGGTCGTCTCCCCCTTGCTGGCGGCGGCCTGGCGCAGCGCCAGCGACAATTGGCCGGCGCCTGCCGCCAGGGTCAGCTTCTGCGCATCTCTTGTGCTGGCCTCGAGCGTGACGGACTTGACCACTGTCGGGCTGTCCTTGCTTTCGTCGGCCACCTGGTCGATGGCGAGCACCTTCATGCTCTGCAGCAGCACGTCGACGAAACTCTTGTCCGTGCCATCATCGCCGCGCGCTGTGCGGGTGAGTAGAATATCGACTCGATCGCCCGGGAAAACGAAGCCGGCGACGCCGAGCACGTCGTTGACGCGGATCGAAACGGCCTTCATGCCTTCGCCAAGCACTGCCGATAGTGTGGCGCGTTGGCCGGGGCCAGTAATCTTGGTAGCAAGAATCGGCTCATTGACGCCGATCGCTTGCAATGCCTGCTTGGCGTCACCAGCTAACAGGTCCATGGTTGACTTGAACGCCCCGGCTGGGACCGCACCTGCCGGCCACGCGACTTCACGCAATTTATCCGCGGTGAGCGCGTCGCCGAACTTCAGCGGCATTGCCGCCACGACGACTGTGCTGCCCTGAACGAGGCCCGTTTGCGCCATGGCGCTACGCTGGCCGGCCAGCCAGATATTGACCAGCACAACTGCCAGAACGCCGAACACGCCGGCGAGAACGATCATGATAAGCGTATTGGCGCGCATGTCCCAAGCCCCAAGCCCCAATGCGGGATTCGCCCGCTGCGATCAGTTTCAGGCCCGGCTCGAACGATCCGGGCCTGAGTGTAGTCAGGCGATCAGGTGCCGACGCCGGTCGAGGCAATGCAGCTGCCGACGCTGCTGGCTTCCAGCGCGGTGCAGAGCGCCGAGAAACGACCGTTCACCCATCCGCCGATGGCGATGACCGTCATGATCGAGGCGACCGCAATGATGCCGATAAGGATGGAATATTCGACCATGGCAGCGCCGTTTTCATCGTCGCGGAACTGCCGGGTCATCGTCATGAGCTTGTTCATGTCAATTTCTCCCTTTGGAGGTTGGAACCCGACGAGACAGAGCAAAGGATGAAATCCATACCCAAGCATCCCCCGTCATCTCGATCCTAGGTCCCGAGAAAATGCAGAGTCAAACGGATTAAGAGTTCCTTAACTTTCATATACGTGATTCGGCAAGAATATTGCAAACCGAGGTCTTCGCAAAGGCTTGATTCTTTTCATTTTTCGATCGTCCTTAACCATCCGTTCACAATTTCGTCGCGGATGTGGCGAAATTAGGGAAACATTAGCCATACTGCATATTCCTTTATATCTAAGGGCTTAGCGCTACGTCCAGACGGTTTGACGCCGAAACTCAGAGGGGCCCGGAAAGCGGGGTCGACGCTCTGACCGCGAACAGGCAGCCATATCAAATAAACACGTTATTTCAGGCCCCTGCTCTTAACTATGTATAAAGTATTGGTTGCGCGCGAGCCATCCGGGCGCTTGTGCCCCTGGTGGTTAACGGTTAGTTTCCGCTAATATGAGTCAGAGGGGAGTATAAGCAATTATGCTGGGGCGGTTCATCAAGGGGCCAAGCGAACAGCAGGCAATGGTAAAAGTCGAGCCGCTGGCGGTGCCGCCTGTTGCTCAGCCCGTTTCGCCGGCGGCCGACATTGAAACACATGGTGACGATTTTCTGACGCTCAAGGTCGAGATTCATCGCCATCTTATCGATCGGTTCAACCTGACCGCGCTTGAAAGTGCTTCCAAGGATGAGATCCTGAACGAGATCCGTCCGATCGTGCGCGAGTTCGTTCGAAATCGGAACGTGCCGCTGAACGCCCGCGAACTCGATCAATTGACCAGCGATACCGCCGACGAGATGCTGGGGCTTGGGCCGATCGAGCCATTGCTCAAGGACGATTCGATTACCGACATCATGATCAACACCCACAAGCGCGTCTTCATAGAGCGGCGTGGCGTGATCGAGGAGACGGCGATCCGTTTCCGCGACGAGGCGCATTTGCTGCGCGTCATCAACAAGATCGTATCGGCGATCGGCAGGCGTGTCGATGAATCGTCGCCGATGGTCGATGCACGGCTGGAAGACGGCTCTCGCGTCAACATCGCGGTGCGGCCGGTCTCGGTCGACGGCCCTTTGGTGTCGATCCGCAAATTCTCGAAAAATCCCTATTCGCTCGAGCGTTTGATGGCATTCAATTCGATCCGCCCGCCGATGATCGAACTGCTGCGGATCGCCGTGCAGGCGCGCAAGTCGATCCTCGTTTCGGGCGGCACCGGCAGCGGCAAGACGACCTTGCTCAATGCGCTGTCGAGCTACATCCCCTCCAGGGAGCGGCTGATCACCATCGAGGATGCGGCGGAACTGCAATTGCAGCAGCCGCATGTTGGCCGGCTGGAGACGCGTCCGCCCAATGTCGAGGGAAGGGGCGAGGTTCGCCAGCGCGAATTGCTGAAAAACGCCTTGCGCATGCGGCCGGATCGCATCATCGTCGGCGAGGTGCGCGGCGAGGAAGCCTTCGACATGCTGCAGGCGATGAACACGGGCCATGAAGGCTCGATGACCACCATCCATGCCAACACGCCGCGCGATGCAATCTCGCGGCTGGAACAGATGGTCGGCATGGCCGGCATGCCGATGACGCACGATTCGATCCGCGCGCAGATCGCCTCCGCCATCGACATCATCGTGCAGACACAGCGTCTTTCGGACGGCGGCCGGCGTGTCACCTCCATATCGGAACTGACCGGCATGGAGGGCAATGTCGTCCAACTCCAGGAAATCTATCATTTCGTCCGCCGTGAGGTCACGGCCGAGGGCAAAGTCATCGGAGATTTTCGCGCAACCGGTGTCCGTCCGCGCTTCGCTCCGGAGGCCGCGACTCTTGGCCATCATTTTGCCAAGGACGCCTTCAACCCGCAGGTTGCCCTCTGATGCTGACGGGTCAAACTCTGCTTTACTTCATCTATATGCTGGCGGCGGCTTCGGTCATTCTCGCCGGCGAAACTCTCTATCTTTCATTTGCCGGCCGCCGCTCCCGGTCTCTAGCAGTTAATCGCCGATTGAAGCGGCTCGCCGGCGACGTCCCGGCCGAACAAACGTTACAGGGATTGCTGCGCGAGCGCGGCCTCACGGACTCCGGCGACTTTCTTTTCGGTATGGTCTGGTTGAACAGGCTCTATACCCAATCCGGCATCACCGGAAATCCCCTGACGTTCGCTGCGACGTTCCTGCTTGCGGGTCTGGCGATGGCGCTGCTGCTGGCGATCCTCTTCAATTCTTCCGCTTTGGCATCGCTCATTGTCTTTCTGGTCGTAGGGCTTGTCTTGCCGCTTCTCGTCCTCCGGCGCGCCCGCAACAAGCGAATCCGGAAGTTTGCCAAACAGTTGCCCGATGCGCTCGACATGATTGTCCGTTCGCTGCGCGCCGGGCACCCCGCTTCGGTAGCGATCGGTCTGGTCGGGCGCGAAATGCCCGATCCGCTCGGCACGGAGTTTGGCATCGTCTCCGATGAAATCACCTTTGGCCTCAGCATCGAGCAGGCCGTGCGAAAGCTTTCGCAGCGTGTCGGCTTCGAGGGCCTTCAGTTGCTGTCGGTATCGCTGTCGATCCAGGCCAAGACGGGCGGCAATTTGACCGAAATTCTGGCCAATCTTTCCTCGGTTCTGCGTGAACGGCAGAAATTGCGAATGAAAATCAGGGCGCTTTCGGCCGAAGGTCGCGTCTCCGCGTGGATCATCTCCTTGTTTCCTGTTGTGATGTTCTTCACACTTCAAATCCTTGCCCCAGCCTATTACGGCGCCGTCTGGGGCAACCCGCTCATCTTCCCGATATTCCTGATTTTCGGATTGTGGGCGCTGCTTGGCGACTTCATCATGTACCGGATGGTTACTTTCGATTTTTGACTGGGAGCGACGAAAGAAATTGTTTTCGAACATGGACCTGGGCTTCTTGGTGTCTATTGCCGTCTTTGTGACGGCGGTGTCCTTTTTCCTGTTCGGTGCGCTTGTCTTCCTCCCGGCTCTGCAGACACGAAAACTCGTCGCGCAGAGCCTGATGGGCAAAGGAATTACAGACCGCCGATCGATGCTCGGACAAGACCAGCTTGCCAAGCTTGCGGCGCAGCGGCCGGTCGACGCCTATTTCAAGTCGATCGAGAAGGAGCGCGATGAGCCAAATGCCCTGGAGGCGAAGCTGTTTCGCGCCGGCTTTTATCAATCAAGCGCACCACTGATTTATACGCTAAGTCGCCTGATCGCCGTCTGCGTCGGCTTTCTGGCAATGTATGCACTCCTGTCGCGCGCTCTGCCGCCGCACCTGCCAGGTTTCATCACCCTTGCTGGTTCTGCCCTGTTCGGGTTGGCCTGCATCGTGCTTCCCGCCATTCTGCTCGACCGTTTCGAGAACAGCCAGAAACAGGTCTATCGTCGAGCCTTCCCTGACTTCATGGACATGATGATCACCTGCGCCGATGCCGGCATGAGCTTGGAGGGGGCAGTCGAACGCGTCAGCCATGAAATGGCCGCCACCCACAGATGGCTGGGAATACAGCTGTCGATCATGAATTTGCAGTTGCGTGCTGGCAAGCCGTTGCGGGAAGCGCTACGCGAACTCTCAGATCGCATCGGACTTGACGAGGCGCGGGCACTGGCTGTCCTCTTTAGGCAGTCGGAAGAACTCGGTACCAGTCTCACCGACGCACTGCGTGTTTATAGCGCCGAGATGCGTGGGCAAAGAATCCTGAGTGCAGAGGAACGCGCCAACTCTTTGCCTGTGAAAATGATGATTCCGTTGGGGCTTTGTATCTTCCCTGTGGTTATGATGGTTATCATGCTACCGGTGATCATCCGCATGAGGGGCATTTTGTTCTAAGTGCGTGTATGATCTGATTCTAATATGAGGTCCGAGATCCTTGGGGGAATCTGTATGAAGAGGGCTATCGCGGCGGCGTTCTGCCTGTTGACGGTTTTGCTTGCCGGCTGCCAGACGGACGCCACCGACGGTGTCGTTCGCACCAACGAGCCATCGAAAGGCGACGTGACGTCCTTCGGCGATGCTTTCGACGGGCTGAAGACGGTCAGCGACGTCGAATATTACGCCTCCGACCAGGCTGTTGCCGAAGCCAAGAACCAGTTCCGCGCCGAGAACTACGGCAATGCCGGTGCTCTGTTCTTCAAGGCGACGCAACTTGCCCCCAATGATGGCAACGCCTGGATGGGATTGGCCGCCTGCACCGACCGGATACATCGCTTCGATCTGTCCGACCGGGCGTATGCCCGTGCCTTCAAGCTGGTCGGGGCGACGCCCGAATATTACAACAATGTCGGTTATTCCTATCTGCTGCGCGGCAAGCTGCAGAATGCACGCAGCAATTTCCTCAAGGCCTACGAACTGGCGCCCAACGATCCGACCGTCGCCAACAATCTGAAGCTTCTGTCGTCAAGCGTGCAGAATATCGAGCGCTAGCATGCTGCTCGTCGAAGCGCTGGTGCTGAAGGTCCTCGCCATCCCTCTGCTGGCAAGGATTGGCTGGCTCGACTTTACCACCCAGAAGATATCGAATCGCGACGTGCTGCTGTTGCTCTGCCTGGGGGCGGGGGGCCTGCTGCTGCTGTCGCTCCAATCCGGGTCCTGGTGGGACATGGGGCTCAGTGCCCTTGCCGGGCTTCTGTTGTTCGTTGCGCTCTTCCCGTTCTGGGCCTTGCGCAAGATCGGCGCGGGCGACGTCAAGCTGATCGCCGTGGTGCCATTTTTGATCGGTGGAACCGATCTGGTTGTGTTTTCGGTGCTGCTGTTGGTTTTCGCCCTCGCCACCGCCGCGATCGTGAAAAACCCGTTCATGCTGCCTGCCGGTGCTTTTCGGCTCATTGTCCAGCATTTGGATCGCAAAGGCGTGGTGCCATTCGGAGTTCCGATCTCGATAGCCGCGATCTGTACGATAGCGTTCCTGATCTACAAAAGTTTGGTGCTGGCGAGCGGTTCTGGAATCCTCAACCAGCTTAACTGAACCGCTCAGCCGCAAACGAAAAACCCGCCTGCGCGGCGGGTCACTGGCGCAAATCAGCACCATGGACAAAGATGTACCATAGCTGAGGTCACAAAATCAAGAAAAAATTCCTATCGTGAAAAGCTAACGGCACAAAAGCTGCCGCCGAACCGGCTGTCGTCAGGTCTTTTGTGAACCTGAGTTCGGAGCCCTACGGGACTGAGGACCTTGCCGAGCAATCAGGTCGATGGCTAAATAAACGATCACAGGGAGAAGGCAGCATGGCACTTCACCTTTCGGCGGATGCCCCGGTCTCAGTCGCTCCGCAGAAATATCTCTTTGGTCCGTTCATCGACTTTTTCATGCTTGGCGGAAGCGCGTTCCTGATCCTGCCGGTCCTGTATTTTGTGCCGCTCAAATACGAAGGCCTCGTGGCGCTGACGGCGTTCTTGCTGTCCCATCTCATCAACCAGCCGCACTTTGCCCATTCCTACCAGATTTTCTATCGCAATTTCGGGCGCAAGCTGCGCGGTGACGGATACGACAGGAATCTCCAGCTTCGTTACATTTTCGCGGGCATTGTCGTCCCTTTGGCCATGTGCGCTTTCTTTGCCTATGGCTCGGTAACCGGGAACGCTCGCCTGCTGGGATATGCCACCAATGCGATGGGCTTTTTCGTCGGCTGGCACTACGTCAAGCAAGGCTACGGCATGCTGATGGTGGACGCCGTGCTGAAGCGCAAATTCTTCAGCGATCAGGACAAGAAAGTGTTGCTGTTCAACGGCTATGCCGTGTGGCTGTTCGCCTGGCTCCAGACAAACGCGGTGATCACCGAAAGGCAGTACTGGGGCCTGGATTACTACACATTCGCCGTCCCGCCATGGCTCCTCGACATCGCGCTCGCGGTCGCCGCTGCTTCCTCGGCGGCCACCGTCGTGATGTTCGTCAATCGCTGGCGCAAGCATGGTGGCGCGCTGCCGTATAACGGCGTCGTCGCCTATGTCGTCACCCTTTATGCCTGGATCCTGTTCGTGACGATAAATCCGCTCTGGCTGCTCGTGGTGCCTGCGCTCCATTCGTTGCAGTACCTGGCGGTGGTCTGGCGTTACCAGACCAATGTCGAGCGTGACCGCGCGGATGCGGTCAAAGATCCGGAATTCAAGGTCCTGTCCATTCTCGGACCGTTGTACAGGCTGCGGGTGCTGATATTCATCGTCGCCGGCACAATTCTTGGCGCGCTTGGTTTCTGGCTCGTGCCGATGGCGCTGACCGCCCTGGTTCCCTACGACAAACAGGTGCTCGGCTCGTCGCTTTTCCTCTTCATCGCGTGGATATTCATCAACGTGCACCACTACTTCCTGGACAACGTGATGTGGCGTCGCGGCAACCCGGAAGTGTCGAAATACCTCTTCCGCTAGGCGCTTGCGGATCCTCTTCGGCCACGCCCACCATTGGACGATGTCGCGCTCGAAAGACGGTCCACGCGATGCATTGCGGGTAAAATACCCGTTTGGAACATTATTTGCCGACAGGCCATAATATGCAGCGCTGGCGTTCTTCCATTCGGACCAGATTGGCGTGCCCATTGCTTTGATCGGCGGTCGTCGCGTGCCACTTTGGAGGCGCGATCCGTGCTCGGATCTCCTGCCTGTGGTCGCTTCCACTTCTCCCAGGCAAGGCAGAGAAAAGAAGGAACCCGACCATGCCCAGGATTGTGCCGGTGCTCGATCTCAGCCGTCTCGAACAAGGTGCGTCCGAGCATCGCACCTTTCTCCTGGACCTGCGTACGGCGGCCCGGGACGTCGGCTTCTTCTACCTCGGCGGCCACGGAATTTCCGCCGCGGAGATCGACGACGTGCTCGATGCCTCGCGCCGGTTCTTCGCATTGCCGGAAGCCGACAAGCTGGCCATCGAAATGGTCAAGTCCCCGCAGTTTCGCGGCTACACCCGCGCCGGCGGTGAACTGACCAGGGGCGCGGCCGACTGGCGCGAGCAGCTCGACATCGGCGTCGAGCGCCAGCCCATCCCGCAAGGGCCGGGAGTAGCACCCTGGACGCGGCTGCAAGGGCGGAACCAGTGGCCCTCGGCACTGCCGGATCTCAAGCCGGCGCTGCTGGCGTGGCAGACCAGGGCGACGGCGGTGGCGATCCGGCTGCTGAAAGCCTTCGCACTGTCGCTCGATCAGCCCGAGGACGCGTTCGACGCGATCTACCGCGACTCGCCCAACCATCGTATGAAGATCGTGCGCTATCCCGGCCGTGACGCGACCGGTACCGACCAGGGCGTCGGCGCGCACAAGGATGGCGGCTTCCTGACCCTGCTGCTGCAGGACGACAACAAGGGGCTGCAGGTCGAATATGACGGAAGCTGGGTGAATGTCGACCCGCTCCCCGGAACGCTGGTCGTCAACATCGGTGAACTGCTCGAACTGGCGTCGAATGGCTATCTGCGCGCCACCGTGCACCGCGTCGTCACACCGCCTGCCGGCGTCGAGCGGATTTCCGTTCCCTTTTTCTTCAGTGCGCGGCTCGATGCCACCATCCCGCTTCTCGGCCTTTCCGAGGAACTGGCGGCGCAAGCGCGCGGACCGGCAAGCGATCCCGACAATCCATTGTTCCGCGATGTCGGCACCAATGTGCTCAAGAGCCGGCTGCGTTCACATCCCGACGTGGCACGCCGCCACTATGCCGATCTTCTCGAGACCGGAGCCGCGGGCTCGTGAGAGGCTGCTGAGCACGTATTTTTGTCGTTTTCGATATTTTTTGGAATTCCATTCGTCGCCAAGCCGTCGAAATAAGCTCAAATAGGTAAAATCGTTCGGCGGTTTCCTCCCATTCCGCTGGACGGTGTTCCCCTCTGAAGGTTTTGACCTTCTTTTGGCCGGGCCGTATTCGAGCCCGGCCATTTTTCGTGCTGGTTTCGGACGGCGCAATCATTTCCGCATCGAGGCAGTGTTGAGGCATAGGTTATTCAGCCAGCCGAACCCCACATCGCATCCGGCACCACCACCAGCTTGCCGACGAAATCCTTGGCGATGAAATCCGCCTGCGCATGGTGGAAATCGGAGAGCTTGTAGACGCCGCCGACCAGTGGCCGGATTTTCTTCGCCTCGATGTACCCGACGATGCGGCGAAAATCCGCGCGCGTGCCCTGGCTCGAGCCGTGCAGCTGCAATTGCTTCAGGTACATGGTCCTGAGATCGAGCTGCACGACCGGGCCGGCGATCGCGCCGGCGGTGGTGTAGCGGCCCTCGGGTCTCAAAATACGCAACAGGTCGTTGAAGATGGCGCCGCCGACGAGGTCGGCGACAACGTCGATCGGCTGGCCGCCGGTCGCCTCGGCCACCGCTTGCGGCAGGTCTGCAACGCCACGGGTGATGACAGCCTCGGCGCCGATGTCGCGCACCGCCTGCTCCTTGCCCCTGCCGACGACGGCATAGGGGACGGCGCCGCGCGCCCGTGCCAATTGCACGATGCCGGAGCCGACGCCGCCCGAGGCGCCGGTGACCAGCACGCGTTCGCCGGCTTTCAGGCCCGCGCGTTCCAGCATCTGTTCGCCGGTCAGATAGGCGCAGCAGAAGGTGGCGAGTTCAACATCGGTCATGTCCGTGTCGACGACATGGGCATTCTCGGCCGGCACGGCCTGGTACTCGGCGTAACCGCCGTCGCGGCCGTGGCCCATATAGTCGATGTCGGCGAGCGAATCGTCGTCGCGGTTGTAGATTGAGAAATCGACCATCACCCGTTCGCCGATACGGTCAGGCGAAACACCCTCGCCGACAGCGGCGATGGTGCCGACAGTGTCGGTGCCCTGGATGCGCGGGAAGCTCAGCGTGTTGCCCTGGCGCCGCCATGTCGACACCGCGGCCGCGTCCTCCTCCGTGCCATAGGCGCCCTGGCGCACCCAGACATCGGTGTTGTTCATCCCGCAGGCGCTGACTTTCACCAGCACCTCACCAGGAGCAGGCGCGGGCACTTTCACATCACCGCGGTAGACTAGTTTTTCCGGACCGCCGTGCCCGGTAAGCAGCACGGCGGCCATGGTGGCGGGGAGGGTTCTGGTCATGGCATTCTTAGTCATGGCGTTCATGGTCGATCTCAGAGATTGGCGAACACGCTCTTGACCGCATCGGCGGTCTTCGAAACGACGATGTCGGCTTCCTCACGGGTCAGGCAGAGCGGCGGCGCGAAGCCCAGGATATCACCCTGCGGCATGGCGCGGCCGATGACGCCGCTTGCGGCAAGCGCTGTCGCCACCTGCGGCCCGATCTTGAGCGAAGCGTCGAAGAACACCCGGTCGTCCCTGTCTGCAACGAACTCGACCGCTGCCAGCATGCCGTCGCCGCGCACGTCGCCGACATGTTTGTGACCGCCGACCGCCTTGGCCAGCTCGGCGCGGAAATAGGCGCCGGTCTCGCGCGCATTGGTCACCAGGTCCATCTCGTCGATCAATTCGAGATTGGCGACGCCGGCGGCAACGCAGATCGGATGCGCCGAATAGGTCCAGCCATGACCGAGCGAGCCGAGCTTGTCGGAGCCTTGCACCAGCACCTGCCACATCTTGTCGGCGACGATGACGCCCGATAGCGGCGCGTAAGCCGAGGTCAGACCCTTGGCGATGGTGATCAGGTCCGGCTTGATGCCATAGTGGTCGGAGCCGAACATGGTGCCCAGCCGGCCGAAGCCCGTCACCACTTCGTCGGCGACCAGCAGCACGTCGTATTTCTTCAGCACCGCCTGGATCTTTTCCCAGTAGAAGGCGGGCGGCGGCACGATGCCGCCGGTTCCGAGGATCGGCTCGCCGATGAAGGCGGCGACCGTTTCCGGCCCCTCCGCCAGGATCATCTCCTCGAGCTTGTCGGCGCAGTGTTGCGAGAACTGCTCCTCGCTCATCGAGCGGTCGGCGCGGCGGAAATAGTAGGGCGCCTCGGTGTGCAGGATCGGCGCGCGCGGCAGGTCGAAGGCGTTGTGGAACAGGTCGAGCCCGGTCAGCGATCCCGTCATCACGCCCGAGCCGTGATAGCCGCGCCAGCGCGAGATGATCTTCTTCTTCTCCGGCCGACCGAGCACGTTGTTGTAATACCAGATCAGCTTGATGTTGGTTTCGTTGGCGTCCGATCCCGACAGGCCGAAATACACCCTCGACATGCCCTTCGGCGCGCGGTCGATGATCATCTTGGCCAGCGTTATCGAGGCCTCGGTGCCGTGGCCGACATAGGCGTGGTAGTAGGCGAGGTTCTTCGCCTGGGCGGCGATGGCATCGGCGATCTTCTGACGGCCGTAGCCGACATTGACGCAATAGAGGCCGGCGAACGCATCGAGGCTCTTCTTGCCATTGTTGTCCCACACGGTGACGCCTTCACCGCCGGCCATGATGCGCGTCGGGCTCTCGCCACGCGCGTGCGTGCCCATATGGGTCGAGGGATGGAACAAGTGATCGCGATCCCAGGCGGCGAGTTCGTTGGACTGGTCGAGCATTTTTTGACTCCTTGAGGGATGGCCGGACGAATTACGAGATGTCCAGGCAGAGATACTTCAGATCGGTGAAGGCTTCGAGCCCGTGGCGCGAACCCTCGCGGCCGATGCCGGATTGCTTGACGCCGCCGAACGGGATCGGCGCGCCGGTGATCTTGACGCGGTTAATGGCGACCATGCCGTAGTCGAGCGCGCGGCCCATGCGCTGCTGGCGAGCGCCGTTCTCGGTCACGACATAGGCGACGAGGCCATATTCGGTGGCGTTGGCACGGGTGATCACCTCGTCCTCGCTGTCGAAAGGCGTCACGGCGGCAACCGGACCAAAGGTTTCCTCGCGCATGATCAGCGCCTCATCGGTGACATCGGCCAGCAGCGTCGGCTGGTAGAATAGCGTCCCGGTCTCATGGCGCTTGCCGCCGGTGAGACAGCGGGCACCGTGGGTCAGCGCGTCGGCGACCTGTTCCTCGACCTTCTTGACGGCGCGCTCATGCATCAGCGGACCGATGTCGGTATCGTCGGCAAGGCCATTGCCGGTCCGCAGCGTCTCGATGCGCTGGGCGAAAGCTGCGCAGAAGCGATCGTAGATCGGACGCTGGATATACATGCGGTTGGCGGCGAGGCAGTCCTGGCCCGACGTGGCGAATTTGGCATCGATGGCAATGTTAAGCGCTTTGTCCAGATCGGCATCGGCAAAGACGATCAGCGGCGCGTGACCGCCAAGCTCCATCACCAGCCGCTTCATGGTCGGCGCACTTTGCGCGGCGATCAGCCTGCCGATCTCGGTCGAGCCGGTGAAGCTCATGGCGCGAACGCGCGGATCTTCGCACATCCGTCCGACGATTGTCGCGGCTTTGCCGGTGACGATGTTGAAGACGCCTGCAGGCAGGCCGGCGCGTTCGCCAAGTTCGGCCAGCGCCAGCGCCGACAACGGCGTTTCCGAGGAGGGATGCGCGACGATGGTGCAGCCGGCGGCCAGAGCTGCCGCCGCCTTGCGGGTCAGCATCGCCGCCGGAAAATTCCACGGCGTGACGACACCGACGACACCGAGCGGTTCACGCCGCACCATCATTTCGGCGTTCGGCAGATGGCTTGTGACGCTCTCGGCGTTCAGCCGTTTTGCTTCTTCGGCATACCATTCGACGAAGGAGGCGGCATAGTCGATCTCGCCGAGCGACTCCCGCAGCGGCTTGCCCTGTTCCAGTGTCATCAGCAGAGCGAGGTCTTGCTTTGCGGCGATGATCAGCTCGAACCATTTTCGCAGGATCCTCGAGCGCTCCTGCGGCAACAGCGACCGCCACGCCGGAAAGGCGCGCGCGGCGGCATCGATCGCCTTTGTCGTCTGCTTGCCATCGAGCGCGGCGACGAAAGCGACGGTGGTGCCGGTGGCCGGATCGGTGACTTCGAAGCTTCCGGCGGCTTCGCTTGCCGTCCAGTGCCCATCGATATAGGCGAGCTCACGCAGCAGCCGGCGGTCGACGAGGCGATCGAGCGCTTCATGGCGATGCGAGCGGGCAAAATGCGCGGACATGGTTCGAGGCCTCCCGGTTCGGAATGATGCGGGGAAGACTATCCGTCCTATGCGGACAGAGAGGCTGTTTGGACAGCCCCATAGAGAGAGATTGTCTCTATTGGCCCGTGGGCGCAGATGATCTCTCTACTGGCCGATGGGCGCTACTAAACCCTGGAGATTGGCCGAAAGCTCCCCGCCTTCGTCATCCTCGGGTCTGCGCCGCGTCGCTGCGCTCTTTGCTCCGCCCGTGGATGACGAAGTGACGGGTGTTTCGATCAGTCTCCTGGGGTGTACAGTAGGGGAGATCGACCTCAAGCCGACGCCGGCAAAAGGTCGGCTATGGGCAGCGCAATCTCGTCCTTCACTGTCTTGATGACGATGTAGGTGAAGTAGCGATCGATGCCGATTTCACGCTCGAGCAAGCCATCGACCAGGCGCTGGTAGGCGTCGATGTCGCGCGCCATCACCTTCAGCACATAGTCGACGCCGCCGCCGACGGACCAGCAGGCGACGATCTCGGGAATGTCGCGGATGACGCGCTCGAAGCGGTCGAAATCGGCCTGGCGGTGGTTGGCCAGCGTCACCTCCATCAGCACGGTGGCGACGGGGGCGACGACGCGCATGGCGATCCTGGCGTGATAGCCCGAGACGATGCCGGCCTTTTCCAGCTTGCGCAGCCGCATCCAGCACGGCGTCGGCGACAGGCCGACCTGTTCGGCCAGCGCCAGCTTGGTGATGCGTCCGTCTCGCTGGATGGCGTCGAGGATTTTCAGGTCGATCGGGTCGAGTTTCGCTGAAGTCATAAGGGCCCACTTTTTCGTCGACGGTACCATGAGGGCGCATTATTTCGATTGTCAATTGCACTGATTTCGATCTCTAATAAGTCATGACATTGTGGCGTCCCGATCCCAAGCTCATCCGACGGCCAGCCTATCAGTCGCTTGCCGACCAGTTCGCGCGCGCCATCCATGACGGGCGCCTTGCCAATGGTGCGCGGCTGCCGACCCACCGCCGACTGGCCGACGACCTCAAACTTTCGGTGCAGACCGTCAGCCGCGCCTATGAGGAATTGATCCGCCGCGGCCTGATTTCGGGCGAGATCGGCCGCGGCAGTTTCGTCCAGACGCAGCGCCGCGAGCCGGAACCGCCTTATCTGCCGGAGCGGCTCGGCGAAGTCATCGATCTGTCGATCCTGAAGCCTGTCTGCGAACCGATGCATCTGGAGCGGCTGAAGCAGGCGCTGGGCTGGCTGGCGGAGAATCTGCCGTCGAGTTCGGCACTTTCGTTCCGTCCCAACATGGTGTTTCCACGTCACCGCGCGGTGGCGGTCGAATGGCTTCGACTGTGCGGGCTCGACACCTCCGCGCAGAACATAAGCCTGACCAACGGCGCCACCGCCGGCATGACGGTGGCGCTGATGAGCGTGGCGCCGCCGGGCTCGACGGTTGCCACCGAGGCGATCGGCCACCATACGCTGGTGCCGCTGGCCCGCTATCTCGGCTTCAACCTCGAGGGGCTGCCGATTGATGACAATGGGCTGATCCCGGAAGCGCTGGACGAGGCTTGCCGGCTTTCCGATATCCGCGCCGTCTTCGTGCAGCCCTCGGTGATCAATCCGACGGCGACGCTGATGGATGCGGCGCGGCGCGAGCAGATCGCCGCCGTCGCACGCAAGCACGACATCGCCATCATCGAGAACGATGTGCTCGGCCCGCTGGTCGAGGACCGGCCGCCGCCGGTCGCCGCGTTTGCGCCAGAGCGCACGCTCTACGTCACCTCCTTTACCAAGATCGTGGTGCCAGGCTTGCGCATCGGCTATCTCGCCGCGCCCGACCGCTATGTCGCCGCCGTCGCCAACCGGCATCTGGTCTCGAACTGGATGGCGACGCCGCTGGTGGCCGAGATCGCCACCAAATGGGTGACCGACGGCACCGCGATGGAACTTGTCCACTGGCAGCGCGCGGCGCTGCGTCGGCGGCTGGATATCGCGGCGGAGGTGCTGGCCGGGGTCGACTATCGCGCCCGGCGCGACGGGCTGCATGTCTGGCTGCAACTGCCCGCCGACCGCGCCGAGGAAAGTTTTGTCGCCCAGGCCCGGCTGCAGGGCGTGGCGATCGCGCCCGGCACATCCTTCCGCATTTCGGATGCGCCCTGGCATCCGGCGGTGCGCATCTCGCTGGGCTCGACCACTGAAGGGGAACTGCGCGCCGGCCTCGGCGTTGTCACCAAGCTTTTGCTTGGCGATCCGGAACATCTGTTGCTCGCTATCTAGGCCGAAGTGCTCGGAAATTGTGCGGAATCAGAATAATTGTCATGGTATTATTTTCCCAATTGACATGATTTGGCGCGTTCCGCATCGTTAAGAGCATAGACCTCTCCAGGACGGGGAACCGCAGTGCCCACGCCCATCATCAAGATCGACGCCATTTCCAAAAGCTTCGGCACGTTCAAAGTGCTGGACGGCCTGTCGATGCAGGTCATGCCTGGCGAGAAGCTGGCGCTGATCGGCCCGTCGGGCTCGGGCAAGACGACGATCCTGCGCATCCTGATGACGCTGGAGCGCATCGATGGCGGTCATATCCAGATCGACGGCGAGCAACTCTACCACATGGAGCGCAACGGCCAGTTGCTGCCCGCCGACGAGCGGCACCTCACAAGGATGCGCCAGAAGATCGGCATGGTCTTCCAGCTGTTCAACCTGTTTCCGCACAAATGCGTCATCGACAATGTCACTTTGGCGCCGATGCTGACCAAGGGCACGCCGCGTGCGGCCGCCGAAAAGCGGGCGATGGAACTGCTCGAGATGGTCGGCATGGCCGACAAGGCTAAAAGCATGCCGGCGCAATTGTCCGGCGGGCAGAAGCAACGCGTCGCGATCGCCCGAGCACTCGCGCTGTCGCCGAAGATCATGCTGTTCGACGAGGTGACGTCGGCGCTCGATCCGGAGTTGGTCGAGGAGGTGATGAACGTCATGCGCAAGCTCGCCGCCGAAACCGACATGACCATGCTGCTGGTCACCCACGAGATGGGTTTTGCCCATGATTTCGCCGACCGGGTGCTGTTCTTCGATCGCGGCAAGATCGTCGAGGAAGGCAAGCCCGACGAGATTTTCCGCAATCCAAAGCAGGAGCGTACGCAAGGCTTCCTGAAGAAGATCATCGCGGCCGGACATCGCGTCTGACCGCAATGCCAGGGGTGGCGAGGCCATCCGGAACAAAAGCAAGACAAGAAACAAGGAGTTGGGAACAATGAAGAAACTTGGCATTCTGGCCGGTGTCGCCGGCCTTGCGCTAACCGCGGTGCTGGCCGCCTCGACCGCCGGTTCGGCCGACGACAGCAAGCTCGAGCAGCTCAAGGCGCAAGGCTTTGCCCGCGTCGCCATCGCCAACGAGCCGCCCTATACGGCGGTCGCCGCCGACGGCAAGGTTTCGGGCGCTGCGCCCGATGTGGCGCGCGAGATCTTCAAGCGCCTCGGCGTCGCCGACATCGTCGCCTCGATCTCGGAGTACGGCGCGATGATCCCCGGCCTGCAGGCCGGGCGCTTCGACGTCGTCACCGCCGGCCTGTTCATGAAGCCGGAGCGCTGCGCCGCCGTTGCCTATTCGGAACCGGTGCTGTGCGACGCCGAGGCGATGCTGGTGAAGAAGGGCAATCCGAAGGGTTTCAAGAGCTATGAGGATGTCGCCAAGGACGCCACCGCAACCATCGGCGCGCCCGGCGGCGGCACCGAAGAGAAACTGGCGCTCAATGCCGGCGTGCCGCGCGAGCGTGTCATCGTTGTGCCGGATGGCCAGAGCGGCGTGAAGATGCTGCAGGATGGCCGCATCGACGTTTACTCGCTGCCTGTTCTGTCGATCAACGACCTGGTCAAGAAAGCCAATGATCCGAACCTCGAAGTCATCGCGCCGGTGCAGGGCGCGCCGGTCTATTGCGACGGCGCCGCCTTCAAGAAGGGCGACGAGGCGCTGCGCGACGCCTTCGACGTCGAACTGGCCAAGCTGAAGACATCGGGCGAGTTCGCCAAGATCATCGAGCCCTACGGCTTCTCGGCGGCAGCGGCGATGTCGACGACGCGCGACAAGCTCTGCGCGGCGAAGTAGGGCTTTTCTTTTTCCTTCTCCCCGTTTCACGGGGAGAAGGTGGCCCGAAGGGCCGGACGAGGGGCAGCGCCAACTTCTGAGAGTTTAGCGCCGCCCCTCATCTGCCTGCCGGCACCTTCTCCCCGTCAACGGGGAGAAGGAGCTAAACCAACGTTGGAACCTAGATGACCCAGTGGTCCGGCTATGTCGGCCTGATATTGCAGGGAGCGCTTGTCACCATCGAGCTGACGCTGATGGGGTCGGTGCTTGCCCTGTTCATGGCCTTTCTCGCCGGGATGGGGCGGCTGTCGCGTTTCTTCGTGCTGCGCGCGCTGGCCACCGCCTATATCGAATTCTTTCGTGGCACCTCGATCTTCGTGCAGTTGTTCTGGGCCTATTTCGTGCTGCCTTTTGCCGGTATTTCGCTGACGCCGCTGCAGGCCGGCGTGCTGGCGCTCGGCCTCAATGTTGGTGCCTATGCCGCCGAAGTGGTGCGTGGCGCCATCCAGTCGATCGGCCGCGAACAATACGAGGCCTGCACCGCGCTCAATCTCGGCCGCTGGCAAGCCATGCGTCACATCATCTTGCCGCAGGCGCTGCTGGTGATGTTGCCCACCTTCGGCAACAACGCCATCGAACTGCTCAAGGCGACCGCCGTTGTGTCGCTGATCTCGCTCACCGACCTGACCTTCCAGGCGCAGGTGGTGCGCGCCCAGACCGGTAACACCATGGTGCCCTTCACCACCATCCTGTTCATCTATTTCATCCTGGCGCTGCTCATCTCATGGGGCGTGCGCTCGCTGGAACGCCGCATGGCGCGCGGCCTCGATGGGATGCGCGTCTGATGGCGAATGCCTTTCTGATAAATTGGGCCTGCTGATGGAATGGGATTGGAATTTCGTCTGGGAAATCATGCCGACGCTGATCCAGGGGGTGAAGATCACCATCCTGGCGACGCTGCTCGGTTCGGTGCTGGCGGCGATCGTCGGTCTTGGCATCGCGCTGGCGCGCCGCTCGCCCAACAAGGCGTTGTCGCGCACGGTCGGCTTCCTGGCCGAGTTCATTCGCGGCACGCCGTTGCTGGTGCAGCTCTATTTCATCTTCTACGTCCTGCCCGACATCGGCATCCTGTTGCCGCCGCTGGTGGCCGGTGTCATCGGGCTCGGGCTGCACTACGGCACCTATACGGCGGAAGTCTACCGCGCCGGCATCGACAATGTGCCGCGCGGCCAATGGGAGGCAGCCAAGGCGTGTAATCTCGGCGCCAGGCAGACCTGGACCCACATCATCATTCCGCAGGCCATTCCGCCGATGATCCCGGCGCTGGCCAATTATTTCATCGCCATGTTCAAGGAAACGCCGCTGCTGTCGGCGATCACCGTGCTGGAGTTGATGAACCAGGCGAAAAGCGTCGCCAACACCTATTATCGCTACATCGAGCCGATCACGCTGGTCGGTGCTTTCTTCCTCGTCATCAGTCTGTTTTCGGTCATTCTGCTACGCTGGCTGGAACGCCGCTACGGCAAGATCGAGAGGTAACCGATGAAACCCTTGCCCGAGATAAAGGTCTATCCGAAACGGCCGTCACTGGATGCGCGCCCGCTTGAGCGTCGCGTCGGCCTGATCATCCTAGCCACCGACCACACCAGCGAGCCGGATTTTCGCCGCATGGTGGCGAGCGAGCGGATCGGCGTCTACGTCGCGCGCATTCCCTACGCCAACCCGACGACACCGGAAAATCTGCGCAAGATGCAGCCGGCGCTGACGGCGGGCGCGGCCCTGATCCTTCCGGATGAGCCGCTTGATGCCATCTGCTATTCCTGCACGTCGGCCTCGGTGGTGATCGGCGATGCCGAGATCGAGGCCGCGATCCAGGCCGCCAAACCCGGCGTGCCCGTCGTCACGCCGCCGAGGGCGGGCGTACGCGGGCTGCGTGCGCTCGGCGCAAACAGGATCAGCATTCTCACGCCCTACACGGTCGAGACATCTAGGCCGATGGCGGCCTATTTCGCGGCGCGGGGGTTCGACATCGCCAGCTTCACCTGTCTCGGCTTCGAGGACGACCGCGAGATGGCGCGCATCGCCCCGGCAGCGCTTGTCGATCTGGCGCGTGATGCGACCGATGCCAGCGCCGACGCGCTGTTCGTGTCCTGCACGGCGCTGCGTGCTGCCCTCGCGGTCACCGGCATGGAAAAGGCGATCGGCCGTCCCGTGGTGACCAGCAACCAGGCGACCGCCTGGAATTGTCTGCGGCTTTGCGGCGACGAGACAGCCCATCCCGAATCCGGCCGTCTGATGACGCTGCCATTGCCGCGTGATTGATGATCATGACACAGGTTACGCTAGAACACATTCGCGCCGCGCGTGAGCGCATCGCCGGCAAGGTCGAGCGTACGCCGACCGTGCTGTCCCCGAGTCTTTCCGAACAGTTGGGCGCACAGGTTCACCTCAAGCTCGAACATCGCCAAACCACCGGCAGCTTCAAGCTGCGCGGCGCCTCGAATGCCGTCGCTTCGCTGAGCGCCGACGAGAAGGCGCGCGGCGCGGTCGCGGCGTCGACCGGCAATCATGGCCGGGCGCTTGCCCATGCGGCGAAGCTCGAAGGCATGCGCGCGGTGATCTGCATGTCGCGGCTGGTGCCGGGCAACAAGCTCGACGAAATCCGCCGGCTTGGCGCGGAAGTCCGCATCGTCGGCAACAGCCAGGACGATGCCCAGCAGGAAGTCGATCGGCTGGTGGCGCAGGAGGGGCTGGTGATGCTGCCACCCTTCGACCATCCTTCCATCATTGCCGGGCAAGGCACGCTCGGGCTGGAGATGATCGAGCAGGTCCCGGATGCTGCCCTCGTTCTGGTCCAGCTCTCTGGCGGCGGGCTCGCCTCCGGCGTTGCCGCAGCCATCAAAGGCGTCAATCCCGGGACAAAAATCATCGGCGTTTCGATGGCGCGCGGTGCGGCGATGAAGGCCAGCCTCGATGCCGGCCATCCGGTGCTGGTGGAGGAGTTGCCGACGCTGGCGGATTCGCTCGGCGGCGGCATCGGCCTCGACAACCGGCTGACCTTCGCCATGTGCCGCGACCTGCTTGACGATGTCATACTGCTTGGCGAGGACGAGATCGCCGCCGGGATCCGCCATGCCTACGAACGAGAACGCGAGATCGTCGAGGGCGCCGGCGCGGTCGGCATCGCGGCGCTGCTCGCCGGCAAGGTCAGGTCGGACGGGCCGGTGATTGTTCTGCTTTCCGGCCGCAACATCGACATGGACCTGCACCGCAAGATCGTTTGCGGCGAGGCACCGTCGCTCAAGGAGCGCGCAGCATGAGCCGGATTACAATTCTCACCGAAGCTGAATTGCGCGCGATCGTGACGCTCGATCTTGATGCCGTAGCCTGCATTGAAAACGCCTTCCGCGCGCTCGCCACCCTGCCGGTGGCTATGCCGCCGATCATGCGGCTCGACATTCCCGAGCATCGCGGCGAGGTCGACGTGAAGACCGCCTATGTGCCGGGCATCGATGGCTTCGCCATCAAGATCAGCCCCGGCTTCTTCGACAATCCGAAGCTCGGCCTGCCCAGCGTCAACGGCATGATGGTGCTGTTGTCGGCCAAAACCGGTCTGGTCGAGGCGCTGCTGCTCGACAATGGTTATCTGACCGACATCCGCACGGCCGCCGCCGGTGCCGTCGCCGCCAAACATCTGTCGCGGCAGGACTCGTCGGTTGCCGCGATCTTCGGTGCCGGCGTTCAGGCCGGGCTGCAACTCGAAGCGCTCATGCTGGTGCGGCCGATCGCCGAGGCACGCATCTGGGCGCGCGATGCCGCCAAGGCAGAGATGACCGCCGCTGCCTTGCGCGAAAAGCTCGGCATCACCGTACGCGTCGAATCCGACCCTGCAAACGCGGTCGTCGGCGCCGACATAATCGTCACCACGACGCCGGCGACCGAGCCGCTGATCAAGGCGGGGTTTGTTTCCGCGGGCCAGCACATCACCGCGATGGGCTCCGACGCCGAGCACAAGAACGAGATCGCCCCGGCAATCCTGCGCATGGCCGATCTCTATGTCGCCGACAGTGCCCGCCAGACGCGGCGCCTGGGCGAACTGCATCATGCCATCGCGGCGGGTGTGGTGGCTGGCGATGCGGAGGTGACCGAACTTGGCCAGATCATCGCTGGCGCAAAACACGGCCGGCGTTCGGCCGGGGACATCACCATTGCCGACCTGACCGGCACCGGCGTGCAGGATACGGCAATAGCCACGCTCGCCCGCGACCGTGCGCGGGCGGCCAATTCCGGGACCATTTTCGAAAGCTGATGCTGGCCGCAGGAGCATGATCCGGAAAAGCGGGAAGCGGTTTTCCGGAGAAATCATGCTCAAACAAGAAAATTAGCATGATCCGGAAAAGTGGGAACCGGTTTTCCGAAGGGATCATGCTCAAACAAGAAAATTGACTGGAGCCAGATTCAACGAAGTTGAAGCGGGTTCCGAGGCCCAACAAACGAGGACCAAGAACAATGCAGCCGAACCTGAAATTCTCGCGAGGCGAATATGCAGAACGCCTAGCCAAGACGCGCAAAGCCATGGAAGCGAAGGGCGTCGACCTCTTGATCGTCAGCGATCCCTCCAACATGGCTTGGCTGACCGGCTATGACGGCTGGTCGTTTTATGTGCATCAGGCCGTCATCGTTCCGCCGTCGGGCGAGCCCGTGTGGTATGGCCGCGGCCAGGACGCCAACGGCGCCAAGCGCACCGCCTATCTCGCGCATGACAACATCGTCGGCTATGCCGATCACTATGTGCAGTCGACCGAGCGCCACCCGATGGATTTCTTGTCGAGCGTGCTTGCCGATCGCGGCTGGGGCAAGCTCACCATCGGCGTCGAGATGGACAATTACTGGTTCTCTGCCGCCGCTTTCGCATCGCTGCAGAGGCATCTGCCCAACGCCCGCTTCGTCGACGCCACCGCATTGGTCAACTGGCAGCGCGCGGTCAAGAGCCCGACCGAGATCGACTATATGCGCAAGGCCGCCCGCATCGTCGAGGCGATGCACCAGCGCATCGTAGACAAGATCGAGGTCGGCATGCGCAAATGCGATCTCGTCGCCGAGATCTATGATGCCGGCACGCGCGGCGTCGACGGCCCAGAGGGGCGAATTGGCGGCGACTATCCGGCGATCGTGCCGTTGTTGCCGTCGGGGGCCGACGCCTCGGCGCCGCATTTGACCTGGGACGACAAACCGATGCAGCGGGGCGAGGGCACCTTCTTCGAAATCGCCGGTTGCTACAACAGGTACCATTGCCCACTGTCGCGCACCGTTTTCCTCGGCAAGCCGACGCAGGAATTCCTCGATGCCGAGAAGGCAACGCTGGAGGGCATGGAAGCGGGCCTGGCGGCAGCGAAACCCGGCAACACCTGCGAAGATATCGCCAACGGCTTCTTCGGCGTGCTGAAGAAATACGGCATCGTCAAGGACAACCGCACCGGTTACCCGATCGGCCTGTCCTATCCGCCGGACTGGGGCGAACGCACGATGAGCCTGCGTCCCGGCGACCGCACTGAGCTCAAACCGGGCATGACCTTCCATTTCATGACCGGGCTGTGGCTGGAGACGATGGGACTGGAAATCACCGAATCCATCCTGATCACCGAAACCGGTGTAGAGTGCCTGGCCAATGTGCCGCGCAAACTGGTGGTGAAGGATTGAACCCGATGTCGAGTCTACGCCCATCACCGATCGCGCCGACGGTGGATTTCGACCGTGACGGCGTCCAGCATGGTTTCCTTCGTCTGCCCTACAGCCGCGACGATTCGGCGTGGGGCTCGGTGATGATCCCGATCTGCGTCATCCGCAACGGCGAGGGGCCGGCAGCACTGCTGACCGGCGGTAACCATGGCGACGAGTATGAGGGGCCGCTGGCGCTCTACGATCTCGCCCGCACGCTCGATCCCAAGCATGTCAGCGGTACGGTGATCATCGTGCCGGCGATGAACTATCCGGCCTTCCGCGCCGGCACACGCACCTCGCCGATCGACAAGGGCAATATGAACCGCAGTTTTCCCGGCCGGCCGGACGGCACGGTGACCGAGAAGATCGCCGATTATTTTCAACGTGAGCTGCTGCCTCGCGCCGACATCGTGTTCGACTTCCATTCCGGCGGCAGGACACTGGACTTCGTGCCGTTCTGCGCCGCGCACACTTTGCCCGACAAGCCACTGGAACAGAAAGCTTTCGACGCGGTTGCGGCATTTTCTGCCCCGTTCTCGATGCGCATGATCGAGATCGACGCTGTCGGCATGTACGACACGGCTGCCGAGGAGATGGGCAAGGTCTTTGTCAGCACCGAGCTTGGCGGCGGCGGGACCTCCCGCGCGCAAACCGTACGGATCGCGCGGCGCGGTATTCTCAATGTGCTGCGTCATACCGGCATCGTTGCCGGGGCGGTCGAGAAGAGCCCGACGCAGTGGCTCGACATGCCATCGGGCGATTGTTTTTCGTTCGCCGAGGATGACGGCATGATCGAAACCATGATCGATCTTGGCGAGCCCGTCGAAGAAGGCGCGGTGCTGGCCCGCATCCATTCCACCGGTCGCACCGGCATCGCCCCCCAGGAAATCCGGGCAAAAATGTCGGGCATGCTGGCGGCGCGGCATTTCCCCGGCCTGGTCAAGGCCGGCGACTGCGCGGCGGTCTTGGCTGTGCACGTCTGAAGCTTGAACCCTGCGGCAAGGTTGTCCGTCCCAGCTTGTTTCCGCCCTTCGGCGCGGCGGAAAGAAGCAGGATGGCGAGCAGAGTCGACATTGCATGAAGATGTCACTATATAGCGGCGGCTTCGATCCGCGCGCCTGAGGGCAGCACCCCGAAGCAACTGTAAATGTGTTGTGTGTTGCGCCATCTATTGTGACGAAAATCGGCTCGGAAACCGGAAAAAAGCAAATAGAAACAATGCGCAACGCTGGGCGAGACCCAGCCAACGGTACCGACTCCTCCAGAATCAGAAAATGTTCTTGACCCCTCGATTTCCTATGGCTCTGTGGACCTTGGACGGCATCGGCTTGCCGAATGGCCGCGACTCGGCTGGAATGGGGACATGCATCCTTTGCGGGGTGCCGACGTTTATGATTACCAACCGGCTTTGCCGCAAGGGAATAGCAGTATGAGTGAACACGCGATCGAATTCTTGCAGGAATGGATCGGCGAAAAGGTCCACTGCCAGCCTTCCGAGGCCCGGATCGAGAAGCAGGCCGAGACACTGGCCAAGGAATGCGCCGCCAAGGCGGCCGAAGTCGGCATACCCCTGGAAGATATCCAGGAGGAAGTCGGCGACATCAAGGAACTCATTGCCTCCAGGCTCGAGGAAGCGGCCGAGGCCGACGAGCAGCAGCAGGCGTCCAGCAAAGCCGCGGAATGACCGCTTAGAGCAATTCCAGGAAAAATGTGAAACGGTTTTCCCGGGAATAGCGCATAGCGCTTTCCCTTGGGAATTGCGTCGAGACAAGAAATTGGAGCGGTTCGCCGTTTCCGTGAACGGTGAACTGCTCTAGGGGGCGACCCCCATCTGAAACACGCGGGCTTTGTTTGGCCCGCGTTTTCGTTTCAACGATCGCTTTCAGCCAAATTTTTCTTTCAGCCAGGCCTTCGGCAGCGCCGGCACGAAATTGCCGTCGCGTCCGCTCATGTCGTCATTGGCGACCAGCGCGTTGAGGATCGCTTCCTCCACGGCCTGGATCACCGCGTCGAAAAACGGATCGATGTCGGTGTCAGGGATGAAATCGGCACTGGCGATGCTGCCTGACGGCGCCAGAGCCGCTGCGGGATTAGCAGTCGAGAAGGCGAGAAAAATATCGCCGGAGCTGTGATAGCCGAAGCCGCCGGTCATGGCGACGCCGAGCGGCACCCGGAGTGCCAGCCGCTTCATCTGGTGCGGCAGGAACGGCGCATCGGTGGCGATGACGGCGATGATCGAGCCCTTTTCGGCGCGCGGCGCACCTTCGCGGATCGTCGGTTCGACGAGTTCCGGCCCGGCACGCAGACCACGAATGGTAAAATTGTGTCGCTTGCCGAAATTCGACTGCACGAAGGCGCCGACGGTGTAGGCATGGCCTTGCCATTCGACGACGCGCGACGCGGTCCCTGAACCTGCCTTGAAGCCGAAGGTGATCATGCCGGTGCCGCCGCCGACGCTGCCTTCCTCGATCGGTCCGCTGGTCGCACCGTCGAGGGCCTGGGCGACGTGCTCAAAAGTCAAATGGTGGCCGTTGATGTCGTTGAGGAAGCCGTCATAGGTCTCCGCCGCCACCGGCAGGCCCCAGGCGCTGTCGAGCGCCGCCGGCAGCACGCTTTGCATCCAGCGCAGCGTGCCGTCGCGTGAGACACCGCAGGAATGCGTGTTGGTGATGGTGATCGGAAAGTTGAAAGCGCCGGTTTCCTCGACGATGTGCGAGCCGGTCAGTTCGCCATTGCCGTTCTGGCTGAAGATGCCGGCGAAGACCGGCGTTGCAAGGTCGGCGCACGGCCTGGGCAGGATCGCGGTCACGCCGGTGCGCACCGGACCCTGGCCGACGACGAGCGCGCCGTCGCCGGAAATCACCGTCGCGTAACCGACCGCAACGCCGGGCACATCGGTGATCGCGTTGAGCGGCCCGGGTGTCCCGTCGAAGCCGATGCCAAAACTCCGCGCGCGCGGCTTGCCGGAAGGCGTTGCCAGATGGTCCGGATTGTCGGTCATGGTCTCAGAACAGCGATCCCTGGTTGCCGGGCTCTTTGGCCCTGGCTGCTGGTTTGGCCACCGCCTTCGGTTTTGCCGTGCCGCTGGTTGCAATCGCATCGGCGGTGCCATCCGCGAACTCAAGCGAAAGCGCCATTCCCGACGCCACCTCCGACGCCTGCTTGATCACCGCTCCGTCGGAGTCCTTCACCAAAGCGAAGCCGCGTGCCAGCACCGCCTTGTGCGACAGCGTCGCCATCAGCCTGTCGGCTTGGACAACGCGGCCGCGCAAACGCTCCAGCCTGAGCACCACGGCTTGCGTGCCGCGTCTGGTTAATGCTGTCAGCAAATCCCTCTGCACCCGTTGCCGCCGCGCTGTGGGCTCGATCGTGATGCGGCCTTGCAGCAAAGCCAGCTGCTGCCTGTGCCGCTGCAGCGATGCCCTGGCGCATTTTGGCAACTGGTCCGCCGCACGATTTAATTCCGCACGTCGGGCTCTTGCCAACGCGCGTAGCGCCCCTTGTGCCCGCAAAAGATTGCGCTCGTTGGTGCGCCGCGCCTCGGCAATCCGCTGGGACAGCATCGCCGGCGTCAGCTTCACAGCGAAGAACCGTGCCCGCTTTCGTTCGGTGGAGACCATCAGGTCGCGGCCGAGCCTAGATGTCGCATCATCGAGGCGTCGCCGCGGCAGCGCCAGCAATTGATCGGGCGAGGGGAGAGCACGGGCGGCCGCACGGGCGGCCTGCCGCTTGCGTTCGAAATTGCGCAGGACCGCCGCCTTGAGCCGCGCGCCGAGGCTGGCAAGCGTGGCTTCAAGGTCCGCCTTCACCGGCACTGCAATCTCGGCCGCACCGGTCGGGGTCGGTGCCCGCACATCCGCGACGAGATCGATCAGCGTCCAGTCGGTCTCGTGGCCCACGGCCGAAATCACCGGAATCACGGAGGCGGCAACGGCACGGGCGAGCGCCTCGTCGTTAAAGCCCCAGAGGTCTTCGAGGCTGCCGCCGCCGCGCGCCACGATCAGTAGATCGGGGCGCTGGATGGCGCCATCCCGGGCCAGCGTGTTGAAGCCGTTGACCGCGGCGGTCACTTCCGCGCCTGACGTTTCGCCCTGCACACGTACCGGCCAGACCAGGATGTGCAGCGGAAACCGGTCCTTGATGCGGTGGATGATGTCGCGGATGACGGACCCTGTTGGCGAGGTGACGACGCCGATGACGCGCGGCATGAATGGCAGCAACCGCTTGCGGCCGGTGTCGAACAGGCCCTCGGCCTGCAGCCGCCGTTTGCGCTCTTCCAGCAGCGCCATCAGGGCGCCGGCGCCGGCCGGCTCCAGATTGTCGATGACGATCTGATAGTTGGACTTGCCGGGATAGGTGGTGAGTTTGCCGGTGGCGATCACTTCCATCCCCTCTTCGGGGCGGAACTTCAGCCGGCTCATCGTGCCCTTCCACACCACGGCGTCGAGCCGGGCACGGTCGTCCTTCAGCGCGAAATAGGCATGACCTGAGGAATGCGGCCCGCGATAGCCCGAGATTTCGCCGCGCACCCGCACATTGCCGAAGACGTCCTCGACCGTGCGCTTCAGCGCGCCGGAAATCTCGCTCACCGTGTATTCGGCGGCGTTGGTGCGTGATTCGGATGGTGCGTCGCTCATCGGCCGATTGGGGAACGGTTGGGCGCCCGCGTCAAGGTGGCCGCGCCAGGCCAGGCGTTCATAACCCGCATGCCTGACCCGCCTACCAACCGGGCAGGATCTGGTTTGGCTTGGTTCGCCGCAGCTTGCTGAAGGCGAGCGCTGCGAAATCGAATGTCCCGGTGTCTTCGCTGAGCGGCACGGAAATATTGTCCAGGCTCTCCGAAATATGGCGGGCGAGCGCATCGACGATCTCCGGTCGCGACGTCTGGCCGCGCATGATGCCGATGCGGCAATCGGGCAAGGCGCCGAAGCCGTCGGCTTCACCCAGCACCCGCATGCCCGGCCGCAGCGCGCATTCCGGCAGCACCGAGATCGCCAGGCCCGAAAGCACAGCGGCGGTGATGACGGTGGCCGAGAAGCTGGTGAACAGGATGCGATAGTCGCGGTTCTGCTGGTCGAGCACCTCGACGGCGGCGCGCCGCCAGATGCAGTTCGGCCGGCCAAAGGCCATCGGCAGCGTCTGCTGCTCGTGCGTCGCATGGTTGGCCGAGGTGACCCACAGCAGCGGTTCGCGCCGCACCACCTCCGACTGGCCGCGTACGTCGTTGTGCGTCACCAGCGCCAGGTCGAGATTGCCGCGTTTGATATGCTCGACCAGCCCCGGCGTCGGCTCGCAGATGACGGTCAGTTCGACGCGCGGATTGGAGCGCGTGAACCGCGCCATGATTTCCGGCAGGAAACGGTCGGCATAATCATCGGGCGTGCCGATGCGGATCGTGCCTTCCAGCCGCCGGTCGTCGAAAGCCGCCAGCGTCTCGCGGTTGAGATAGAGCAGCCGGCGCGCGTAGGAGAGCAGCTTGTCGCCTTCCTCGGTCAGCCTGTTGGTGCGCCCGTCCTTTTCGAACAGCGGCTTGCCGATCCGCTCCTCCAGCCGGCGCATCTGCATCGACACCGCCGACTGGGTCCGGTGCACCTCTTCGGCGGCTCTGGTGAAGCTGCCGGTGTCGGCGATCGAGATGAAAGTTTGCAATTGATCCAGATCGAGCGGCGATTTCATCGATATGATCCATCACTAGTGTTGATGCCTAGGATTAGAAACATTCGTTGGATTAATCAATCGCATCATGGCAAATTCGCATTGTCCACATGAAAGCATGTGAATTGGGACCGGAGCGGCCGCTGTCGCCAGCGCCGATTGCCTGGCCTTGCTCGTTCGAGTCTGAAGGAGACCGACAATGACCACGTTTGATTTCGCCACCGAGACCTCGCGCATCACCTCGCGTCCGGCCGTTGCGACGCGCGTGGCAAACACCATTTCCAACGTCTACCGCGCCTGGAAAAACCGCCGCGCCTTCTACCGCCTTGGCGAGATGTCGGATGCCGAACTCGCCGATATCGGCCTGACGCGCGCCGACCTGCATGTCGCCATCGACGTGCCGTTCGGCCGCGACCCGACGGCGATGCTGCGCGAAATCGCTAGCGATCGCATCGAGACGATCGAGGACATTGCCCGCAAGGTGGCTTGATCTGTCGCTTGTCGTTTAGGTTGCCGTGAACCTTTTCGAGGTTCGACGCGACTGAGAAGTATGCAGGCCCCGACTCCCTGCCGGATCCCCGCCGGCCCGCCTGCACTCTGCCCGGTCCTCCCAGGACCGGGCTTTTCTTTTGGCAGTCAGGCGAATGCCAGCTTTCGCGATGGCCTTGGTATCGACCTGCCGAGCTCATGCGCAGCCCCTATCCAAGATGCTATGGCGTCCTGGACATTCGCGATGGCCTCTTCAGGGGTGTCGCCGTCACTCACGCAGCCTGGCAGATCAGGCACCAAAGCCGAAAACCCCCCTCCGTCCTCTGCAGAAAGTGGCGCAATGACGACCGGATATTCAAGTCTGTCCATCATGTCTCTTTGCCTCGTCGATCAATGCCACGAGCTTTCATCTGCTCCAGTCTCTCACCCACTGATTTCGACTACCGCTGGTCCATGTCCCGCTTGAACTGGTCGAAGATCGTTTCCACGCTTTTCTGGTAGTCGTCACGCTGCTGTGCGCCGGTTTCGAACATCTTGCCGAACAGGTCGTCGAAGGGATTCCTCGGCCGACCGCTCGGATTGGCCTGTGGCTGAGATGCCTGTCGCTGCTGCGGGGGCGCTTGAGGCTGTTGCGGCGCCGGCTGGCCGCCCGGGATGCCGAAGCCGCCACCGCCGCCTTGCCGCAGCATCTCCTCGAAGATTTTGCCGAGCGGATTATCGCCATAAGGGCTTTGCGTCTGCTGAGGTTGCGGCTGTGGCGCCCCGCCGCCGAACATGTCCTGCAAAACCTTGCCGAGCGGGTTGTCCATCGGATTCCGGGGCTGCGGCGCGTGGCGTGGCTGGGGCGCCGGGGCCTGCATGCCGCCACCTTGCCGCATCATCTGCTCGACGATCTCGCCGAGTGGATTGTTGCCGCCACCGCCAAAGCCGCCGGCGGCCTGCATCTGATTTGTCGTCTGCTTGAACAGCCCGCCCATGAGCATCGAGGCGATCGCCGGCAGCATCTGCTGCAGGATCTGCTGGTTGACACCGCTCGCTTGCGCCGCCTGGCTGGCCACGGCGCGCGACAGATCCTTCGAGCCGAACAGATGCCCGAGAATGCCGTTGCCCTCATCGACGCCCTGCGGCGAGAAGGCCCGGGTTGCGTCCTCGAAATATTTGGCGTGCTGGCCGCTGGCCATCGCGGTCATGAAGGCGCCGAGCCCGTAGGGGTCGGCGGTGTTGCGTTGCAGCCCCTGTGAAAAGGCCGGCAGCAGCGCGGCGACCGCCGCCTGCGTCTGCTGCATCGAAAGCCCGTATTGTTGGGCAAGGGCCTGCATGCCGTTGCCGTTCTGCGCCTGCGTCAGCATGTCGAACAAGGTAGGCATCGGGCGTCTCCTCCGGAAATCCTCGCCGAAGAAGCCTAGTTCGTTTCCACTTCCGATTGAAGCGACTTTTGCCGATCGATCGGCTGCGTCAAATCCGAGGGGTTAATAGGCATATTCCATGAACACCGGCTCGATCGAGCCGCCCCAGCGCGTGTGGTAGGCCGACAGCATCTCCTCTGCGCTGGTGGTGCCGCGCGCGACGACCTCGTCGAGCGTGTTGAGGAAGGATGTCTCGTCGTAGCCGTCGCGGTTCTTCTTGCCGCGGTTCTTCAGCCCCATGCGCGAAATGACCAGCACGTCGCGCGCGATTTCGCGCAGCGTGGTGTTGCGGAAGGGCGCGGAAATGCCTTGTTCCGGCACGGCATTGCGCATCGCCAGCGTTTCTTCATACGTCCAGCTCGAGGTCAGCGCCTCGGCGGCGTCGAGTGCCGCCTCATCATAGAGCAATCCGACCCAGAAGGCCGGCAGCGCGCAGATGCGCCGCCACGGCCCGCCGTCGGCGCCGCGCATCTCGAGGAAGCGCTTCAGCCGCACGTCCGGGAACAGCGTCGACAGATGGTTTGCCCAGTCGCCCATTGTCGGCAGTCCGTCGGGAACTTCATTGCGCGCGGCCCCGGCCATGAACTGGCGGAAGGTGATGTGCGTCATGTCGTGATAGCGGCCGTCGCGGATGACGAAATACATCGGCACGTCGAGCGCCCATTCGACATAGTCGGCGAAACCGAAATCGGGCGAAAAGCAGAATTCGAGCAGGCCCGAGCGCTGGTTGTCGGTGTCGCGCCAGATGTCGCCGCGCCAGCTCTGCAAGCCGTTCGGGTGACTTTCGGTGAAGGGCGAATTGGCGAACAATGCCGTCGACAGCGGCTGCAGCTTCAGCGACACCTGCATCTTGCGGCGCATGTCGGCCTCGCTCTCGAAGTCGAGATTCACCTGGATCGTGCAGGTGCGGTACATCATGTCGAGGCCCTTGGTGCCGACCTTGGGCATGTAGCGCGTCATGATCTCGTAGCGCGACTTCGGCATTTTCGGCGTCTCGGCCAGCGACCATTTCGGGCTGCCGCCGAGGCCGAGGAAGCGGATGCCCATTGGCTCGGCGATCTCGCGCACCTGCGCCAGATGCGCATTGCCCTCGCGGCAGGTCTGATGGATGGTCTCCAGCGGTGCCCCGGAAAGCTCGAACTGGCCGCCGGGTTCCAGCGAAATCGCCCCCTGGCCGGTCGGTTCGACCAGACCGATGATGCGGCCATCATCGATGATCGGATCCCAGCCGAGCTTTGACTGCATGCCTTCGAGGATGGCGCGGATGCCGCGTTCGCCGCCATAGGGGACGGGCGCGTTGCCGTCGACGTAGAAGGGGAATTTCTCGTGTTCGGTGCCGATACGCCACTTGTCGCGCGGCTTGTTGCCTTCGGCCAGATGCTCGACGAGTTCGTCGACACCTTCGATCGGGCGGAAATCGGTAGTATCGCGCGCCATTTGTAAGCCCTTAGCACATGACCCCGAAAATCTGCTTTCGATTTTCGGAAAGAGCCATGAACCCAATGAAATGCTACAGCGTCCTTTGCGTGTCCGAAAGGACGCGCGGCACTGTAGGACGATCGGACGATCGCCGGCGCTAAATGGACGAAATGTCAGCAGACGAGCAAGCGAAAAATCCTGAGCCACAGGTGAACGGGAATTGAACGGCGGCGACGGTTCTTCCTTCTCCCAAAAAGGGGAGAAGAGAAGGGGTCGCTTACCAGTCTCCGATTGTTGCCTGCATCACCGCGAGCGCCGCCACCGCCGCCGTATCGGCGCGCAGGATGCGCGGGCCGAGTGGAATGGCGGTGACGAAGGGAAGCGCGCGCAGCACCTTGCGCTCGTCGTCGGAAAAGCCGCCCTCCGGCCCGACCAGCAGCCCAAGCTTGTTTTCCTTCACCGCCCGCAGCGCGGACAGCGGATTGTTGGTCGAGGCGTCCTCGTCACAGAAGATCAGCCGCCGTTCCTTGTCCCAACCGGTCAGCAAACGCTCGAATTTTTCCGCTTCGAGCACTTGAGGCACCGCCAGGATGCCGCATTGTTCGGCGGCTTCGACGACATTGGCGCGCAGGCGATCGATGCTTGGCTTGGCCACTTGCGTGTGCTGGGTGATGACCGGCTGCAGGATGCCGGCACCCATCTCGACCGCCTTCTGCACGAGATAGTCGAGCCGGCCCTGCTTCAGCGGCGCGAAGCAGTAGGTGAGGTCGGGCAACGGCGGCTGCCGCCGTTGTAGCGCCAGCACCTTCAGCCGCACCGCCCTTTTTGATTTGGCAGCGATAGCCGCCGACCACTCGCCGTCGCGGCCGTTGAACACCAGGATTTCGGCGCCTTCGCCGAGCCGCAGCACATGCAGGAGATAGTGGCTCTGCTGCTGACCGGCATCGAACTCGATGTCTGGCCGCAGATCGTCGGGCACGAACAGACGTTGCATCTTGTAATTGGCGCGCATCGCCGAGGAATGAGCGAGCCTGCCGCCGGCGTCAAGTCTCGACGGACGGATGCCAAACGGGTCGAAAGCCATGCCGCAGCACGGCGAGCGTCGTGGCAGGTGTCAGCAGCGAGAGTGTCTTGCCTTCGAGCAGGTCGAAATCGGCGGGCGGGCCGTATCCGGCAAAAGACCAGCGCAGTACCTTGCCGCCGCGCAAGGCATAAGCGTTGCCGCCATCCGCGACCATGGCGCCGTCCGGCAGGCCGGCAAGCTCTTCAAAGGCCAACATCGCCAGCCTGCCGCCCGACTCCAGCCGCTCCTTGTGCAGCCGCTTGTCGACTTGCGGCGCGCGCGGCTCGGCAATGCCGAAAGCTTCGCCGAAGCGACCGACGAAATCCTTGGCCCGTTCGCGCTGGCAAAAGAAACAGGGGCGATGCCCGGCCGCCAGTGCCGTCACCTCGTCGAGGAAGAAAAGCTCGGTCCAACCCGCTTTACCGCCCTCCCGGTTGCGGCCCATCGGCTCGCGCCGCACATCGCGGAATTGGCAGACGCAGATAATCCAGGCTTGAAGCGCCCAGCGCTTCTTCAACAGCGTCTTCGTCTCGGGATCGTGGATGATGCCGCGATTGCCGGTGAACAGTCCACGCTCGGGCACGGCGTGGATGGCGCCGAACGGATCGACCCGGTTTTGCAGTGGCATATCTTTCTCTCCGAACGCGCATCTTGGCTGCAATGCGGACGGCATGATATCGCTCGTCGCATCTTTTTCCTGTCAGCAGGGGTTTTTCATGCGGGTGCTGGTGGTCCAGAACTACGACAATACCGGCCTTGGCCAAGTCGGCGCCGCTCTCGCGGAGGCGGGCGCCGATCTCGATGTCCGCTACCCTTACAAGGGCGATCTCCTGCCGGACGATGCGGCCGGGCATGATGCCATGGTGGTGCTCGGCGGTGGCCAGAATGCACTGGCCGACGATGAGTACCCCTATTTCCCGGCACTGCTCGAACTGACCCGCGATTTCGCCGGCAAGGATCGCGCCGTGCTCGGCATTTGCCTCGGCAGCCAGCTCGTCGCCCGTGCGTTCGGTGGCGAGAACCGTATCGGCGGCGCCAACGAGTTCGGCTGGCGCGGCGTGTCGCTGACGGCGGACGCCAAGGCCGATGCGGTGCTGGGCGCGCTGCCGGAAAACTTCCCGATCTTCCAGTGGCACGACGACACCTTCGTGCTGCCCGAGAACGCCGTGCGGCTCGCTGGCAACGATGTCGCCGAAAACCAGGCGTTTCGCGTCGGCCGCGCGGTCTACGGCTTCCAATTCCATTTCGAGGCCGACCGGCCGATGGTCAAGGACTGGAGCATGTCCTTTGCCCCGATCATCGCCGCGCGCCATCCCGACTGGGCCGGCAAGCTCGATGGCGAAATGGCCCGCAACGGGCCTGACGCGGATGCCGCCGGCCTTGCCATTGCCCGTGCCTGGGTGGCGACGATCTGAGCGTCCGCGCCTTGGCGCCTTGCCGCGTGACATAATTGGCACGCGGCGGCGAAACCGTTGGGGAAAACCGGTTTCATCCTTGGCTTGTGTCCGTCCGCCATCCTAGAAGGCGCGCGCTCCGCATCTCCTGTGCAACCGCGATGAACCTTTTGTGTGACCCGCGCGACACACCGTTGATACAGAACATGCCTAGAAGCGCGAAATCGTCGAAATTTTGAAGCGAATTCTCCGTTTCAACGCATTGGTAACCGCCTCGTGCACAGATGCACAAAGCTCAACAAGAGATGACCTCCGTGAAAGCAACGCTTCTGTCCTTTGCCATGTTGTCCGCCATCGTGCTTTGCGGTCTGGGTATCTACGCCGCCGACGCGGCCAACAACCACAATGCCGTCGACGGTTACGGCGTCACCGCCTCGCTGCGCTAAAGCCGGGGCCGCGCCGCGAGCCGGAGCGTCCTCGGACGCGCAGCGCTCAAGCTGCCTTTATTGACCAGGTCCCTTGATCGTCATTGTCAGGATGCGTTTGTCCGAGCCGTCGACGACGAGCGCGGTCAGCATGCCTGATTGCCAGGCAAGCGTGTCGACATTGACGCGGTTGGCCATCACTTCAGCTTCCGGTACCGGCGTGTGGCCATGCACCACGATCTTCGGATAGAGGCCGGTGTGATTGTGGAAGACGTCGCGGATCCAGATCAGATCCTGCGGGTTTTGCCTATCCAGGGGAATGCCCGGCCTGATGCCGGCATGACAGAAGAAGAAATCGCCCAGCGTCACCGAAAACGGCAGCGAGCGCAGGAAATCGATGTGACCCCGCGGCACGGCCTCGACCAAGGCCTGATGTCCTTTGCGCACGGCGGTCTCGGCCTTGCCGAACCACGCGCTGGCGCCTTCGCTGATCGCCACGCCGTAGGACTGCGCGGTCTGGATACCGCCAAAGCGGATGAAAAGCCCTTCCGGGTCGGGGGTCTTGAGAAAATCGAGAAAGCCGATGTCGTGGTTGCCGGCCAGCATCAGATGACGCGGGTCGCGCTCGCGCGCTTCGATCAGGAAGTCGATGACGCCCTTTGAATCCGGTCCGCGGTCGACATAGTCGCCAAGATGGATGACGCGCCAGTCGGCGGGCGCGTCCTGCTCGATCTCGGCCTTGATGCGTTGATGCATGGCGGCCAGCAGGTCGGGCCGGCCATGCACGTCGCCGATCGCGTAGAGACGCACGCCGTCCGGCCCCTGCGCGTCGAGAAAATGGATACCGGGTTCCGCCAAGGTCTCGTCGTCTCCGTGGTCAGGGCTGTCACGGAACTCTAGCGCCGGAGCTGGTCCTTGCCCATGTCGGTGACCAGACGCTTTCCGCACAGCGCCAGCGTGATGTCCATCTCCTTGCGGATGATTTCCAATGCCTTGGTAACTCCTTCCTTGCCGAGCGCACCCAGGCCGTAAAGAAATGGCCGGCCGATATAGGTGCCCTTGGCGCCGAGGCAGAGCGCCTTCAGCACATCCTGGCCGGAGCGGATGCCGCCATCCATATGCACCTCGATCGTGTCACCGACCGCATCGGCGATCTCTTCCAGCACGCCGATCGACGATGACGCGCCATCGAGCTGGCGCCCGCCATGGTTGGAAATGATGATCGCGTCGGCGCCGGTCTTGGCCGCCATAAGCGCGTCTTCCTTGTCGAGAATGCCTTTGAGGATCAGCTTGCCGCCCCAGCGTTCCTTGATCCAGGCGACGTCCTTCCACGACAGATGCGGATCGAACTGCTCCGTCGTCCACGATGCCAGCGAGGCCATGTTGCCGACGCCTTTGGCGTGGCCGACAATATTGCGGAAGGTCCGCCGCTTTGTGCCGGCCATGGCGGCGCACCAGCGCGGGCGGATGGCCATGTCGACGATGTTCGTCAGCGTCAGCTTGGGCGGCGCCGAAAGGCCGTTGCGGATGTCCTTGTGGCGCTGGCCGAGGATCTGCAGGTCGAGCGTCAGCATCAGCGCCGAGCATTTCGCCGCCTTGGCCCTGTCGATTAGGTTGAGCACGAAATCCTTGTCGCGCAACACATAGAGCTGAAACCAGAACGGCTTGGTTGTCACAGAGGCAACGTCTTCGATCGAGCAGATGCTCATCGTCGACAGGGTGAACGGCACGCCGAATTCCTCCGCCGCCTGCGCCGCCAGCATCTCGCCATTGGCGTGCTGCATGCCTGTCATGCCGGTTGGCGCCAATGCAACCGGCATCGACACCTTCTCGCCGATCATGGTCGAAGCCAGCGAGCGGTTGTCCATGTCGACGAGCACGCGTTGGCGGAACTTGATCTTCTGGAAGTCCTCTTCGTTGGCCCGATACGTGCTTTCGGTCCACGAACCGGAATCGGCATAGTCGAAGAACATCTTCGGCACGCGCCGGCGCGCGAGGTCCTTGAGGTCGGCGATGGTCAGGATTTGGCTCATAGGCTTCCCGTTTCGATGGTTAGGAGCGTTTGCGTGCGGGTTCGGCATCGGTGGCGTCGACACGCTGCTTCAGCCTCAGCCGCGAGACGCGCTGCCAGTCGCCGCTGCGCTCGGCCTCTGCCATCGACCGTTCGACATAGGTGATGTGGTCCATCGCCGCTTGCCGGGCAGCGGCCGGATCGCCGGCCTTCACCGCCGCATGGATCGCCCGGTGCTGCGCAAGCAGCGCCTCGCGCGCGCCGGGCACGCTGAACACCAGGAGCCGGTTCTGGAACACGCCTTCCGACAACAGCCGGTAGCAGGAGCGCAGCGTGTGCAAAAGGATGATGTTGTGCGCGCATTCGCAGATCGCATGGTGGAACTCGACGTCGATTTCAGCCTCGTCGTCGAAATCGCCGGTCCGGTGCGCATCGTCCATGCGTGCCATGATCCTGTCGAGCAGCGCCATGTCGTCTGGAGTGGCGCGCCGCGCCGCGTATTCGGCCGCCACCCCTTCGATCTCACGGCGGTATTCCAGATAGTCGGTCACAGCCTTGCGGTGCATCGAGATCAGGTCCGTCACCGGCTTGGTGAACAGCTGGCCGATGACATCGGCGACATGCGTGCCGCCGCCGGGCCTTGTCGTCAAAAGGCCGCGCCCCTCCAGCGCTTTCAGTGCGTCGCGCAGGATCGGCCGCGACACGTCGAACTGACGTGCGAGCTCGCGCTCGCCCGGCAACCGGTCGCCGGTGCGCAGCACGCCTTCAAGGATGAGGCTCTCGATCTGCTGCACCACCTCGTCGGCGGTGCGCGAATGCTCGATCCTGGAAAAAATGTCGTTCAATTCAAATGCCTGGAAGGTGAACCGGTGTCGCGCAGGATAAAGCCTGCGCCGCCAACTGGTCAAATTATTTATCCAATTGGTCGAAGCGTGTCGATTTTGCCGCCCGACGCCATATCGTCTTCGTCTAAACTTTGCTGTTTGCGTCACCGGGCTATTGGCTCTAGAGGGACGCGAGTGCAAGAGGGTTCAGAGAAACCCGGGGGACAAGCCGTGTCAGACGACCCGTCCAATCTCGAGTTCCAGCCACGCGCCAAGGGCAGCGTCATGGGGTTTCCCGCGCATGAGGGCCGGCCCGGCGCGCTCGGCGAGGTCCATGCCCGGCCGCATCCGCTGATCGAAAAGCCGCGCGTGCTGGTGCAACTCGCCTTCATGACCGAGGGTGGCTCCGGCGTTGATCATGCCGTGCTTTCCGAACTGTCACGACGCCTCGGCATCGCCGCGCCCGACCGGCAGGCCCGCCACCACGCCATGAAGTGGGGCAAGGGTTCGCTGCGCTGGGAACGGCACACCGAATTCTCGACCTACCTGTGGGAAGGGCCGCTCTCCGAAAGCGGCAGGGCGCAGGAAGATTCGCCGTTCGGCAACGGGTTTTCGCCGCCGGGAACCGTCATTTCGGGCATCCGGCTCGAAATCCGCAAATGGACCCAGGTCAGCGAAAGGCTGATCGCCGGCTTCGACCCGACCAGCCTGTGCTACTCGCTGGTCGAGCGCGGCAACGCAGCCATCGTCACCGACTTTCGCCAGGACGGTGACGGCATGACGCGCATGCTGGTGCTCGATCGCGGCCTGACCCCGGCGCGCACCGGCGCGCTGTCGCAACGGCTGATCGACATCGAAACCTATCGCACGTTGGCCATGCTCGGCCTGCCGCTGGCGCTGAACCTGTCCGGCCGCGCCCGCCGCATCGAGGACCGGCTGGCGCAGACCACGCTGGAGATGAAGGTCGCTCAGACTCGCGACAGCCAGACCTTGCTGGCCGATCTCACCGAACTCGCCGCGGAACTGGAAGCGGACGCGGCGTCGAGCCTCTACCGCTTTGGCGCCAGCCGCGCCTATGACGGCATCGTCGGCGAGCGGCTGGAGGCGCTCGAGGAAGAAGCCGTGCCCGGCTACGACACCTGGGGCGGCTTCCTGCAGCGCCGCGTCGCACCTGCCATGCGCACGTGCCGCTCGGTCGAGGAGCGGCAAGCCAATCTGTCGCGCAAGCTGACTCGCGCCACGACGCTTCTGCGCACATGGGTCGATGTCGAGGTCGAGAAGCAGAACCGCGACCTGCTCGCCTCGATGAACAACCGCGCCCGCCTGCAGCTGCGCCTGCAGCAGACCGTCGAAGGCCTGTCGGTCGCCGCCGTCTCCTATTATGTGGTCGGCCTCATCGGTTATGTCGCCAAGGGCGCCTCGATCTTCGGCCATGCCTTCGCTCCGGAGGTCATCACCGCCGCCTCGGTGCCGGTCGCCCTCCTGCTGGTCTGGTGGGGCGTGCGCCGTGTGCGCCGGATGCACTCCGAACCCGGCAAGCTGGCTGGCGAGTAGGACTGCCACCCTCCCCCTTGTGGGGAGGGTCGGCTCATGATCGCAGCGAAGCGAAGATCGTGAGACGGGGGTGGGGGTCCTCGTAAAGCGCCGCGCTGACCCCCGCCCCGCTCACTTCGTTCGCGACCCTCCCCACAAGGGGGAGGGTAAGACAGCGGCAGATTGCCGCTGCGGAACCCCGTCTCGACCTTGAGACTGGATTCTCCGCCAAGGCAGGATTTGCAACCAGCGCGCTTCACTGGTAAAAGATTTTGACCAGTCAAGCGAAACGAGGCTGTTGATGTCCGGCCTGGCCATGCCGAAACCAGACGACGCGACGATGCGCCGGCGCGACGAGATCGTCGCCGACATGCGCATCATCGTGCCGGGCGAGGGTGTCGTCGACGCCGCCAATTCCATGCGAGCCTTCGAGAGCGATGGCCTGACCGCCTACCGGCAACTGCCGCTGGTTGTCGTTTTGCCGCAAACGGTGGCGCAGGTTTCGCGCGTGCTGAAATATTGCAACGAGCGCAACATCCGCGTCGTGCCGCGCGGCTCCGGCACCTCGTTGTCGGGCGGCGCGCTGCCGCTTGAGGACGCGGTGCTGCTGGTCATGAGCCGCTTCAACCGCATCCTCGCGATCGATTTTCCCAATCGCGTCGTCGTCGCCCAGCCGGGCGTCACCAATCTCGGCATCACCACCGCCGTCGAGCAGGAGGGCTTTTACTACGCCCCCGATCCATCCTCCCAGATCGCCTGCTCGATCGGCGGCAACGTCGCCGAGAATTCCGGCGGCGTGCACTGCCTGAAATACGGCCTCACCGCCAACAATGTGCTCGGCATCGAGATGGTGCTGATGAGCGGCGAGGTGGTGCGGCTGGGCGGAAGTCACCTCGATGCGGAAGGCTATGACCTGCTTGGCGTCATGACCGGTTCGGAGGGGCTGCTCGGCGTCGTCACCGAGGTCACCGTGCGCATCCTGAAGAAGCCTGAGACGGCGCGTGCACTGCTGATCGGCTTCCCGACCAGCGAGCAGGGCGGCCAATGCGTCGCCGACATCATCGGTGCCGGCATCATTCCGGGCGGCATGGAAATGATGGACCGGCCGGCGATCCACGCGGCGGAAGATTTCGTCCATGCCGGCTATCCCCTCGATGTCGAGGCGCTGCTGATCGTCGAGCTCGACGGACCGGGCGTCGAGGTCGATCATCTGATCGGTCTCGTCGAAGCCATCGCCTACAAGAACGGCTCGACCACCTGCCGCATCTCGCGGTCCGAGCAGGAGCGGTTGAGCTTCTGGGCCGGCCGCAAGGCGGCTTTCCCGGCGGTCGGCCGCATTTCGCCCGACTATTACTGTATGGACGGCACCATCCCGCGCAAGAAGCTGCCACGTGTGCTCGCCGGCATGCGCGAGCTTTCGGAGAAATACGGTCTCGGCGTCGCCAATGTCTTTCACGCCGGCGACGGCAATCTGCATCCGCTGATCCTCTACGATGCCAACGTGCCGGGCGAACTCGACAAGGCGGAAAGCTTCGGCGCCGACATATTGCGGCTCTGCGTCAAGGTCGGCGGCGTCTTGACAGGCGAACACGGGGTGGGCGTGGAAAAACGCGACCTGATGCCGGAAATGTTCACCCAGATCGACCTCGACCAGCAGATGCGCGTCAAATGCGCCTTCGATCCCAACCATCTGCTCAACCCCGGCAAAGTCTTCCCGCAGCTCCGCCGCTGCGCCGAACTCGGCCGCATGCACATCTCCGGCGGCAAGCTGCCGTTCCCGGACATTCCGAGGTTTTGAGGGACATGTCGGCGCTTGCCAAGGATCGCAGCACTTCGGCACTCGCGACTGGCGCGTTCTCCTCATGACCACCTTTACCCCAACCACGTCAGACGAGGTCCTGTCCGCCGTCGCCTGGGCCGTGGCGGAAGAGACGCCGCTCGAAATCCTTGGCCATGGGTCCAAGCGCGGCATCGGCCGGCCGCTGCAAACCGAACACACGCTCGACCTGTCTCGGCTTGTCGGCGTCACGCTCTACGAACCAGCCGAATTGGTGCTGTCGGCCAAAGCAGGCACACCGCTGGCCGACATCGAGAAGCTGCTGGCGGAAAACGGCCAGCAGCTCGCCTTCGAGCCGATGGACTACGGTCCGCTGCTCGGGGGCGAAGCTGGCAAAGGCACGATCGGCGGTGTGCTCGCCGCAAACCTCTCCGGCCCGCGCCGGCTGAAGGCGGGCGCGGCGCGCGATCATATCCTGGGCATCAATGTGGTGTCCGGCCGTGGCGAGGCCTTCAAGTCGGGCGGCCGCGTGGTCAAGAACGTCACCGGCTATGACATGTCCAAGCTGATGGCCAACAGTTGGGGCACGCTGGCGGCGTTCACCGACGTTACTTTCAAGGTGCTGCCTGCCGCCGAAACCGAAGTCACGCTCGCCATCCGTGGCCTGCTCGACGATGCGGCCGCCGCTTCCATGGCCATGGCGCTCGGTTCCAGCGCGGAAGTGTCGAGTGCCGCCCATCTGCCGGAGCGCATCGCCGCGCGTGTGGCCGCCGGTGCGCTCGGCAGCGAGGCCGCCACGCTGCTGCGTGTCGAGGGTTTTGGCCCGTCGGTCGCCTACCGCATCGCCGCACTGAAAACGCTGCTCGGCAATGCCGGGCCGCTGGAGGAGATTTCCGGAGAAATTTCACGGCTGATCTGGCGTGATGTGCGCGATTGCAGGCCCTTCGTCGACAGCAGCGAGAAACCGGTGTGGCGCGTGTCGATGACGCCGGGAGCGGGCCACCAGATGGTGCTGGCCTTGCGCATGCAGGCCGCCGTCAGCGCCTTCTATGACTGGCAGGGCGGGCTGGTGTGGCTGCGCATGGAACAAGGCGATCCGGAAGCCGCCCTGCTGCGCGGGCTGTTGCGGAAACACGGCGGCGGCCATGCGACGCTGGTGCGCGCGGCACCTTCGCATCGCGCCGCCTTGCCGGTGTTCGAGCCGCAAGCGCCGGCGCTGGCGGCACTCAGCCAGCGCCTGAAGCAGGAATTCGACCCGAAGAACATTCTCAATCCCGGCCGCATGGCCTAGGACCTAAATGCGATGCAGACCAGTTTTTCAGCTGCCCAGCTCAGCGATCCGCATGTCGCGGAATCGGAAAAGATCCTGCGCAAATGTGTGCATTGCGGCTTCTGCACCGCCACCTGCCCGACCTATGTGACGCTCGGCAACGAGCTCGATTCACCGCGCGGGCGTATCTACCTGATCAAGGACATGCTGGAAAATGGCCGTCCCGCCGACAAGGAGATCGTCACCCACATCGACCGCTGCCTGTCCTGCCTCGCCTGCATGACGACATGCCCATCGGGCGTCAACTACATGCATCTGGTCGACCATGCCCGCGCCCATATCCAGGAGACCTACAAACGGCCGCTGCTCGACCGTCTGACCCGCGCCATGCTGGCCTTCGTGCTGCCCCATCCCAAGCGTTTTCGCACTGCGCTCAAGCTGGCGAAGCTCGGGAAGCCGTTCATCGGCGTCTTCGAAAAAGTTCCGGCACTGAAGCCGCTCGGCGCGATGCTCAAGCTCGCCCCGGCCTCAATCCCGATGGCTTCGCGAAGCGCTTCACCAGGCACCCATGCCGGGCAGGGGACCCAAAAGGGCCGCGTCGCCATCCTCACCGGCTGTGCGCAATCGGTGCTCGATCCCGCCATCAACGACACGACGATTTCGCTGCTGACCCGGTTAGGCATCGAGGTCGTGGTGCCGCAGGGCGAGGGCTGCTGCGGCGCGCTGGTGCATCATATGGGGCGGGAGCAAGCCGCCCTTGCGTCGGCCAGACAAAACGTCGACGCCTGGACGCGCGCCATCGACCAAGGTGGGCTCGACGCCATCGTCATCACGGCGTCCGGCTGTGGCACGACGATCAAGGATTATGGCTTCATGCTGCGGCTGGATCCGGCCTATGCCGACAAAGCCGCGCGCGTCTCGGCACTGGCCAAGGACATCACCGAATATCTGGCCGGTCTCGAACTGCCCGAACCGGTGCGCAAGCCGGGCACCGTCGTCGCCTATCACTCGGCCTGCTCGATGCAGCACGGCCAGAAGATCACGCACGAGCCGAAGGAGCTGCTCGCCAGGGCCGGCTTCATCGTACGCGAGCCGCGCGAGGGCCATCTGTGCTGCGGTTCGGCCGGCACCTACAACATCCTGCAGTCCGAGATTTCGGCCAAGCTGCGCGACCGCAAGGTGAAAAACATCGAGGCGACGGGGGCCTCGATCGTCGCCACCGGCAATATCGGCTGCATCACGCAGATCGCCTCGGCGGCGAAGCTGCCGGTCGTGCACACGATCAAGCTGCTCGACTGGGCGTATGGCGGGCCAAAGCCGGAAGGCGTGCTGGACGAGAACCTGATCGCCGCGGAGTAAAGCTGCGCCGCTGCTACTCCGCCGCGAGCCTGTCGGCGGTGCCGTAGGTCGCCTCATAGAGCGCGCGCTGGCGGCTGAGCGCCACCATTGTGTTGCGCAGCAGGATGGCGACCGTGATCGGGCCGACGCCGCCCGGTACCGGCGTGATCCAGGAGGCGACCTCGCGCACGCTGTCAGTGTCGACATCGCCGACGATGCGGCTGGAGCCGTCGGGTCCGATCTCGGAATTGATGCCGATGTCGATGACGGCGGCACCCGGCTTGACCATGTCGGCCTTGATCAGCCGCGGCTTGCCGACGGCGACGAACAGCGCGTCGGCGCGCCTTGCATGAGCGGCGACCGATCGCGTCATGTGGTGGCATACCGTCACCGTCGCGCCCTCGCTCATCAACAGGAAGGCGATCGGTTTGCCGACGATTTCCGAATGGCCGACGATCACGACTTCCAGCCCCTTGAGGTCGAGGCCGGTCTCCTTGAGCAACTCGACCGAAGCGGCCGCCGTGCAGGGCGCGAGATCGAGCTGGTTGTAGACGATGTTGCCGATCGAAGCCGGATGCATGCCCTCGACATCCTTCAGCGGATGCACCGCCGCCTGCAGCATCCTGATCGGGATGTGGGCAGGGACCGGCCGCTGGATGATGATGCCGGTGACGCGCGGATCGGCGTTCAGGCCGTGGATTGCCGCTTCCAGCTCGCCTGACGTGATGGTGGCGGGAAAGCGCCGTTCCTCGAAATCGATGCCTGCCAATTGTGCCTTGGCGCGCTGGTTGCGCACATAGACGTCCACCGCATCGGTATCGCGACGGTGATCGAGATCAGCTTGGGCGGAAAACCCTCGGCTTTGGCGATCGCCGCGTCTTCGCGCACAGCGGCGATGATGCGGTGGGCAACCGGGCCGCCCTTGAGATAGCGGATGTCGTCTGACAGGGACATGGGTCGACTCTTTTGTCTGGTTGCCGCCCACATAGCAAAAGAACATCGGCAAGGGCAGCGCGAAAGCGAACCACCATGGTTTTTGCGCGACGCGCCAGGAAACAGTGTTTCGTTGCGCCTCAGGCCGTGGTCAAAACGGAAAGGGCAGCACGGTTTCCCGCACTGCCCTTTCTGACTGGCCGCATCCCCATACGGCCCGTCCCCCGTTATCTCCGGACTGGCCTCGAAAAGCTGGTTGCTTTGCCGGCCAAGTGATTCGCAAGAACTATCATATCACCTCGACCGTGGTTCCGACATTGACCCGTTCATAGAGGTCGACGACGTCCTCGTTGCGCATGCGGATGCAACCCGACGACACCGCGCCGCCGATCGTCCACGGTTGGTTGGTGCCGTGGATGCGGTACTCGGTCGTGCCGAGATAGAGCGCGCGGGCGCCGAGCGGGTTCTCCATGCCGCCGGCCAGATAGGTCGGCAGGTAGCGGCCCTTGGCGGCTTCGCGCTTGATCATTTGCGCCGGCGGGCGCCAGTCCGGCCACTCGCGCTTGTTGGTGATCTTGTGCGTGCCCGACCATTCGAAGCCCGGCTTGCCGGTGCCGACGCCGTAGCGCCGCGCCTTGCCGTTCTTCTCGATCAGGAAGAGGAAATTCTGCGTGGTATCGATGACGATTGTGCCCGGCTTCTGCGGGCCGTCAAAGTCGACCTCCTGCGGCAGGAAGATCGGGTTGATCTGCGGGCGAATGGCCACACGTTTCGCGGGTGGCTGCACCGCTGCCGTCTGTACCCGGTCGGGCTGTTGCGTAGCGCGCAGCCGCAACTGCTGCTGCACGATCTGGCGGTTCTGTCGCACGATGCCGGGCGCCTGGCCAAGCTGCAGCACCCAAGGTGCTGAAAGGTCGGGGCTCACCATCACCGGCGGCCTGTCGGCATAGCGGTCGCCAGCGGTTGAGGGCGTGACGCCGGCGGCAAACACAGCCACGGCGCCGAGCATGGGAAACAGAATTGCCTTCATCGGAACGCACCTTGATCGTCTGATAAACGGGTGGAAACGTCCTCCCGGTTCGGCGATCATTGGCGTGGAAGCAGCAACCGAAACATGAATCGGAATGCATAAAATGCGCAAGTGTCAGTAAACCTTTTGGTGTGGTTACCGCCGGGTTCAGGAATCTGGTAAAGCCGCGGTAAATGCAGCGCAAGAGCGCATTAACGAACGGATTTTGGGCTATGGACAAGGAAAACACCGGCCTGCTCGCAGGCCCCGACGGCGTCGCGCGCTGTTTCTGGCACGGCAATCTGCCCGACTATCTGCACTACCACGACCATGAGTGGGGACGGCCGGTCGCCGATGACCGCAGGCTGTTCGAAAAGATCTGCCTCGAAGGCTTCCAGTCGGGCCTGTCATGGCTGACCATCCTGCGCAAGCGGGAGAATTTTCGCGAAGCCTTCGCCAATTTCGAATTCGACAAGGTCGCCGCCTTCACCGACAAGGATGTCGAGCGCCTGCTCGGCAATGCCGGCATCATCCGCCATCGCGGCAAGATCGTCTCGACGATCAACAACGCCAAGCGCGCCCGCGAGATGGCCGACGAGTTCGGCTCGCTGGCCGCCTGGTTCTGGAAATTCGAACCCGGCAAGGATGAGCGGCCCGTGATCATCGATCTCGCGCATCTGCGCGCCAACCCGACCACGGCCGTCTCGGTGCGAATTTCAAAGGAGCTGAAAAAGCGCGGCTGGAGCTTCGTCGGCCCGACCACGGTCTACGCCTTCATGCAGGCGATGGGTCTGGTCAACGACCACCTCGAGGGCTGCGTCTGCCGCAAGGAGGTTGAGAAGCAGCGGAAGGCTTTCAAGCGGCCGAAGTAGGACTCAGGTGCCGTTGGCGCTGGCCAGCACCAAGCCGGCGACAATCGCCACCACCGTGGCCACTGTCGGATAGATCACCAGCAGGCCGGTCATCAACGCGTCGCGCATGGATGGTCCCTTGCCGGTATCGGCCGGGACTTCGAACGGGCCGGCAGCCTGACTGACCATTTTCGGAGCATGGCTGTCGGCCGGGCGCAGGCGTGCGGGCAGTTCGGCATCGCTGTCGATGGCATGGAATCTTGCTATGCTGGTCATGGCCGCGAACCCCTCAATTCGGCGCGTTTATCTGTTGCGATTGTGTCGGCACGATGCCGCGCGCATGGCGGGATTGTTTCATTCTCGGTGCGTTTCTGTTTCAGGCTTGGCGCCTTTTCCCTTCTCCCCTTGTGGGAGAAGGTGGCCGAGCGCAGCTCGGTCGGATGAGGGGTGCTTCAGCTTGGCACCGACGGCACTCCGTCCAACACCCCTCAACCGTCTCGGCGCTGCGCGCCGATCCACCTTCTCCCACAAGGGGAGAAGGAAGAGCGCGCGCCCTTGCCGCACCAAGCAGCTTCGGTTAGGACACGCCCATTCGCGATATGTCATCGATTACTTAGCAAAAAGACTCATTCCATGGCCGACAAATCGGAAAAGACGAAAGCGCGACTGCCGCGCGGTTTTGCCGACCGCAGCGCCGAGGACATCCGCGCCGTCGAGAAGATGATGGCGACGATCCGCTCGGTCTATGAGCTTTATGGTTTTGAACCGGCCGACCAGCCGCTGATCGAATACACCGATGCGCTTGGAAAATTCCTGCCCGACCAGGAACGGCCCAACGAAGGCGTGTTCTCCTTCCAGGATGACGACGACCAATGGTTGTCGCTGCGCTATGACCTGACCGCGCCGACGGCGCGCTTTGTCGCCGAGAATTATGAGCGCCTGCCCAAACCCTATCGCAGCTATCGCTCCGGCTGGGTGTTCCGCAACGAGAAGCCCGGCCCCGGTCGCTTCCGCCAGTTCATGCAGTTCGATGCCGACACGATCGGCACACCGGGCGTGGCCGCCGACGCCGAGATGGCCATGATGATGGCCGACGTGATGGAAGCGCTCGGCATCAAGCGCGGCGACTACGTCATCCGCGTCAACAACCGCAAGGTGCTGGACGGCGTTCTGGAAGCGATCGGCCTTGGCGGCGACGAGAATGCCGGCCGCCGGCTGACGGTGCTGCGGGGGATCGACAAGCTGGACAAGCTCGGGCCGGAAGGGGTGAGGCTTCTGCTTGGGCCGGGGCGCTGGGATGGCGGCAAGGAAGGCGAAGGCGACTTCGCCAAGGGCGCCGGGTTGAACAACGGGCAGACCGAGGCAGTCCTTCTCGCGACAGCGAGGAATGCACAGGCCGGCCAGGATGCCATGGTTAGTTCGAACGCGGTCTACCAGGAAGGTGTCGGCGAACTGTCGACGATTGAAGCCCTGGTCAGGGCAGCAGGATATGGCGAGGACCGTATTGCCATGGACCGTTCCGTCGTGCGCGGCCTCGAATATTACACCGGCCCCGTCTTCGAGGCCGAGCTGTTGGCTGAAATCCCCAATGAGGACGGCCAGATCGTGCGCTTCGGCTCGGTCGGTGGCGGCGGCCGTTATGATGGCTTGGTCTCGCGCTTTCGCGGCGAGTCGGTGCCGGCAACCGGTTTCTCCATCGGCGTCTCCAGGCTGATGACCGCGCTGAAGAACCTCGGCAAGCTCGACGCCTCGGACGTGATCGCGCCGGTCGTGGTGCTGGTGATGGACAAGGATATCGACAGTCTCGGCCGCTATCAGAAGATGGTGTCGGAGCTGCGTGCTGCCGGCATCCGCTCCGAAATGTATCTCGGCGGCGCCGGCATGAAGGCGCAGCTCAAATACGCCGACCGCCGCAACTGCCCGGTCGCAATCATCCAGGGCGGCGACGAGCGCGCCAAGGGCGAGCTGCAGATCAAGGACCTGATCGAAGGCGCGCGCATGTCGGCCGAAATCACCGACAACGCCGAATGGCGCGCCGCGCGCCCGGCGCAAGTGACGGTTGCCGAGGGCGAACTGGTCGCGGAAGTGAAGAAGATCCTGGCGGCGCAGGCTGCCGATCGCGCGAAAGGTGGCGCTTGAACACCCCCCTCTGGCCTGCCGGCCATCTCCCCCGCAAGGGGGGAGATCGGATGTCACGTGGGCTTTCGCCAATCTCCAGCGTTGAAGGAGAGGCGCTGAGCCTCAAGCTGCCAATCTCCCCCCTTGCGGGGGAGATGGCTGGCAGGCCAGAGGGGGGTGCCTCGCGCCCATCCGATCGATGACCTCCCGCTACCCCGCCATCGCAGCCGACATCACCAACCTCTTCGCCACCTGCGACACGCATGCCGTCGAGGTCGCGGTGCTGCAGCCAGCCGATCCATTCCTCGACATGGCCGGCGAGGATCTGCGCCGCCGTATCTTTCTGACCGAAAGCGAGACCGGGCAGACATTGTGCCTGCGGCCTGAATTCACCATTCCGGTCTGTCTCGACCACATAAATTCGCAGGCCGGGACGCCGCGCCGCTATTCCTATCTCGGCGAGGTCTTTCGGCAGCGTCGCGAGGGCGGCAACGAGTTCTTCCAGGCCGGTATCGAGGACCTCGGCGACCGCGACACCGCTGAAGCCGATGCCCGCTCGGTGGCCGATGCGCATGCGCTGCTTGCCCTGGTGCTGCCCGGCCAGGCGCTGGCGATCACGCTCGGCGACCAGACCATTTTCGAGGCGGTGCTGGCAGCCCTTGGCCTGCCGCGCGGCTGGCGCATGCGCCTTGCCCGCGCCTTCGGCTCCGCACCGATGCTTGAGGCGGCACTCGCCGATCTCGCCAACCCGCCGCGCAACGGTCAGCTCTCCGGCCCGGTCGCCGCCCTCGTCCTCGACGGTGATCTGGACGGACTTTCCGCCCACATCGCCGGCGGCATGGAAAAGGCGGGGCTGTCGGCGTCCGCCGGACGCCCGCCATCCGACATCGCGCGGCGGCTGATCGAAAAGGCCGAACTGCGCAGCGTGCGGCTATCGAACGAGGCCTTCGCGGCGCTGAAGGGTTTTCTGGCGATCGACGTGCCGCTTAACAGTGCGGCCGAGGCGCTGGCCTCCTTCGCCAGCGGTGCCGGGCTTTCGCTCGATACCGCGCTGGAGAAGTTCGCCGCCCGTGCCAAGGCGATCGAGGCGCACGGCCTGCCGGCCGGAAACATCCGCTACGATGCCGCCTTCGGCCGTCCGCTCGACTATTACACCGGCCTTGTTTTCGAAATCGCGGCTGACAATGGCGACCGGCCGCTGGTCGGTGGCGGCCGCTACGACCGGCTGCTGACCTTGCTTGGCGCGAAGACGCCGATCCCCGGCGTCGGCTTTTCCGTCTGGCTCGACCGCATCGAGGCGTTGCGGGAGATGGCGCCATGATCACGCTGGCGATCCCGTCGAAAGGCCGCCTCAAGGAGCAAGCGCTGGACGTGCTGGCCAAGGCCGGCCTCGCCGTCAGCCTGCCCGGCGACGAGCGCAAGTACCACGCCCGCGTCGAGGGCCTGGACAATGTCGAAGTGGTCTTCCTGTCGGCTTCCGAGATTGCGGGCGAGATCGGCCAGGGCACGGTCGATCTCGGCATCACCGGCGAAGATCTGGTGCGGGAGAACCTCGCTGACTGGGAGACCCGCGCCGAAATCGTCGCCCGTCTCGGCTTTGGCAGTGCCGATGTCGTGGTTGCCGTGCCGGACATATGGCTCGACGTCGACACCATGACCGACCTTGATGACGTCGCCGCCGATTTCCGCCAGCGCCACGGCAGGCGGTTGCGCATCGCCACCAAATACTGGCGGCTGACCCAGCAATTCTTCTCGCAGAAGCATGGCATCCAGGTCTATCGCATCGTCGAGAGCTTAGGTGCCACCGAAGGCGCGCCGGCGGCGGGACTGGCCGATGTCATCGTCGACATCACCACCACTGGCTCGACGCTGCGCGCCAACCATCTCAAGGTGCTGGGCGACGGCCTCGTGTTGCGCTCGCAGGCCTGTCTCGTGGCGTCGAGGAAAGATCGTTCCGCTGCGGATGAAGCCGTATTGCGCGACATTGCCGCGAAGATGAGCGCCCTCCCTCCCCCTTGAGGGGAGGGTGGACAGCCGCCGAAGGCGGATGGACGGGTGGGGTCCGCGGTGACGCACTCCATCTTTCCAGTCAAAGCCAGATAGAGGTCGAGGCAGTTGAGACGATCCCACCCGCCTCGCTTCGCTCGGCACCCTCTCCTCAAGGGGCTAGCGTGCGCACACATTTGCTTCGTGCTGTGGTCAAGTGTGAAGAAGCGAAGCCGGAAAATGGCTTGATGCGGTTGAATCGTATGTGATTCTGTAGCTGCCATTGTTGATTCTGGAGGTTTCGACGATGGCTTCGT
>NZ_JAMYKV010000039.1:0-71230 GCF_040317535.1 Mesorhizobium sp. M1409 | reverse complement strand
AGGTTCTGGAAGGCCATCCGAAGCTGGAATTGGAAAGCTACGGTGTCGGCCCCAAGCCGATTCCCGGAGATGGCGAGCCGGTATTCGGCCGGTTGAAGGACATCAAGGGATACCACGTCGCCTTCAGCCACAGCGGCGCAACGCTTGGCCTGATCGCCGGCGAGCTGCTTGCCGACGAGATCGCCACGGGAAGAGAGCACCCACTCCTCGCAGGCTTTCGGCCAGCTCGGTTTTCTTGAAGATCGATTCAAGATCGGAACTGCCGCTTGGTCGATCCGATGTTGCCGGAATAACTCATGACGATCGTGCTTTTCGCCCAACCCTGCGCTCGTTTGACTCGCCCGCGTACTGCGACCCGGCGTTCTTCCTTCGCCTAAAGATCCTGCCTCGCTCGTTCGACGCTGGTTTATCTTGGCCAAGCCAGCCGACTTGCGTCGCCTCAGGTGAGCCCGTGCCGGACGAGATGGCGAACGACCGGCGAAAACATCAGCTGGCCGATATAAGATCCGGTGTTCGCCTGCTCGAACAGTGTTTCGGCGGCTACCGCATCCTCGACTATGGGGATACCTGCCTGGCGCGCCTGAGCCATTATCTCGTCGGCCGCGCGGCCTTGACCCTTGCCAACGACCGTCGGCACCGGCGTTTCGTCTTTGACGTAACGCAATGCCACGGCGCGGTCGCCGGACACGAAGACGATGACCGCATTCTTCGCACCCAGCTTCGCAGGTTGCATCACCGCTTCGCGCCGCTGTCGCTGCTGTTCATGGCGGATCAATGGATCTCCTTCGAGATCCTTGTGTTCGCGCTTGTATTCGGTTGCCGTCATGCGCATGTCGCGAAGGAACAGCCAGCGCTGAATGGGAACATCGATCAAGCCGATAACGACAAAGGCCAGGGCGGCGGCAATTCCAAGGGGTGTCAGCACCGCCTTGATAATCGGCTCCAGGCATGACTGACCACAGCCTGGCGCATCGAACAGCGGCTGCAGCCATTCGGTCAAGATGAATACGAACAGGCTTGCCAGCAACACCACCTTGATCAGGCCTTTGGTGAACTCGATGACGTTGCGCAGCGACAGGATTTTCTGAAGGCCCTTCGCCGGGTTTATGTTATCGAACTGCGGCTTGAGCTGCTCAAACGAGAAGACCGGTCCGAACGTCCCCAGCATGCCGAAGGCCACGGTAAAAACGACAACGATCCCGACCAGTGGAAATGTGGCAAGCATCAGCAACGAAAGCGAATGGCGAATGGCCCCCAGGCTGACCTCCCCGAACGAGCCGCCGGGCACCGTCACGGTTTGTACGAGCTCCGAAAGGCGCCTGAAGAGCATCGGCCAGGAAAAATAGAGATACGCGAGCGCTGCGAAAAGCGTGAAGCCGGAGACCAGGTCGCGGCTTTGCGAAACCTGGCCTTTGCGGCGGGCGTCACGAAGCTTCTTGTCGGACGCTGGTAATTTCTTTTCCTCAGCTTCTTCGGTCATGTTGCAATCTCATCGCACTGTCGTGGTTCCAGTAGGCCGCTGAATAGGGAGAGGTGGATATGCGGTTGCATGTCGTATTCTGGCCAATCGTCATCACGCTGGCGCTGAGCGGTTGCCAGACGAGCAAAACCGGCGCTGTGCAGGCGAAGGCCTAAATGTCCCCGTCCGTCCGGCTGGCGTCATGAGGTTGCCTCTTGCCCGGCCTTCGGCTGAGCCGATGGCAACGACCGGGAGACACTGCTCGCCTCGGCCTTGCCCGAGCGGCCCGCGATCGTGGCCAGCGGCTGGACGTTGAATTCTTGCGCGAGTTCCTGGAAGGACAGAACCGGAAGCTCGATGGCATTGTGTATGAGCAGGCTCCGCATATGACGCCGCACATCCATCGCGGCGAGGACCACCGGTGAGACGTCGGTGGAGTTCTGCGTCAGCGCCCGCTCGATTTCGGTGACCAGGGCCTGCGCATCATCGTCGGAAAGATTCAGGAATGTCCCGGTCGAAGTGCTTTGCACCGCGTTTCGCAAGATATCCTCGGCCGACCGCTGCAGGACATAGGCGGCGATGATGTTGGTGCGGCCGGCGGAGCGGAAGCTGATCTGGCGCTTCAGGGATGTGCGGACATATTCCGTCAGCAGGACGACGTCCTGTTCGCGCTGGCCCCATTCGATCAGGGCCTCGAGGATCAGGCGCAGATTGCGGATCGGCACGTTTTCATCGACGAGCCGGCGAAGCACTTCTGCGATCTTCTGCAGCGGCACGATCTCCTGTGCCTGTTTGATCAGGTCCGCATAATCCGGCTCCATGTCCGACAGCAGCCTGCGTGTCTCCTGAATCCCGACGAAATGGCCGGCATAGAGCCGAAGCGAATTTTCGGTCCATTTGGCCGCTGTTTCGGCTGGCGTGGAGAAGGCGAAGCCGGCTTCCTTCAGCACCGATATGTTGCTGTCATCGACCCACGCGAATTTGCGCTGACCGGCAACCGGAGGAGCTCTTTCGTAGGTCACTTCAAGCAGATCGAGATGCGTCGCGTCCGCTTCGACAAGAACGCGGTCGGCTGGAATTTCGGCATCCAGGATGGGCGCTCCTTCCAGATCGATGCGGATGCCTCGTGGTGAAAGCATCTCGTCGACCTGCGTGCCGATAGCCGGAACGTCGACACCGAGATCGCCGAACAGTTCGCGGCGCACGCCGTCGGCGAGCGTGGCAAACTCGGGCTCCGGGATTGAGCGTCCTAGCTCGGTTCCGAAGCGGACCACGACGCGATAGGAAGGAGGCAGTGTTCCGGTGGGGATTGCTGAAAGCGAGGCGGAATTTCCTGGTTCGGGCGTGGCGATCTGGCCGATGTCTTTGGGCCCGGATTCCTGGGCAGTGCGGCGATTGATTGCGTAGGCGCCCGCTCCGAAGCAGGCGCCAAGCATGAGGAACACGACGGCAGGGAAGCCTGGCACCATGGCAAGGCCAACCATGATCACCGCGGCAAGCGCGAGCGCTCGGGAGTCCCGCAGCAGCTGGCTGGTTATTTGCTGGCCAAGGTCTCCCGTTCCGTCGGCGCTGCCGACGCGCGTCACCATCGTACCGGCGGCCACGGCGACGAGCAGTGCCGGTATCTGAGCCACCAGCCCGTCGCCCACGGTGAGCAGCGAGTAGGTGGAAGCCGCGTCCCCCAGGGACATATCGTGCTGCAGTGTCCCAACGGCGAAACCACCGACAAGGTTGACCAGAATGATCACGATCCCGGCGATGACATCGCCCTTGACGAATTTCATCGCGCCATCCATCGCGCCGAACAGCTGGCTCTCGCGCTCCAGCTGCTGGCGCAGGCGGCGTGCCTCCGCATGATCGATGTCGCCGTTGCGCAACTCGGCATCGATACTCATCTGCTTGCCCGGCAGGGCATCGAGCGTGAAGCGCGCGGCCACCTCGGCGACGCGTTCGGCACCGCGTGCAACCACGATGAACTGTGCGACGGTGATGATCAGGAAGATGACCAGGCCCACCGCAATACTGCCGCCGACGACGAAGGTACCGAAGGCGGTAATGATGTCGCCCGCGTCGGCCTGGAGCAGGATCAGTCGCGTTGTCGTGATTGTGATGGCCAGCCGGAACAGGGTGGCGATGAGGATGACCGACGGCAGCGACGAGAACTGGAGCGGATGAGAGACGTAAAACGAAGCCAGCAGGATAAGCACGCTGATGGCGATATTTGCGGTGATGAGAATATCGACGAGGAATGTCGGCAATGGGATGAGCATCATCACCACGGCGACCAGCAGCAGGACGGCGATGACGAGGTCGCTGCGGCGTGACAGCCTCGCCAGGAATTGCAGAAGCCGCTCCGACACGGTCATTCAACACCTCGTTGCGACAGGAAGCTCAGCAAGGCACTGCGCGCCTCGGTCTTGCGCCCGGCCGCCAGCAAGGCGCGGCTCTTCAGCAAGGCAAGCGCCGGATGGTCCATTCCTTCCAAGGTCTCCAGCCTGGCGATCGTGGCAAGCGCCTTTTCCGCCTCGCCATCAAGTGTGAGCAGGTGCGCCAATGTCCTGAGCACGCCGGCATTTCCCGGCGAGAGCTGTGCGGCGATAAGCAGGTACGCCGCGCCCCGCTTTGCCTGCCCGTGACACCCGTAGAGATAGCCCAGGACATGCAGCAGATGCACCGTCTCATGCGGGTCGGTCAGATTTCGATTCCTTCCTGCATGCGACCAAGCAGATCGCGATGACGCTCGATTTCATCCTCCATCAGCGTTCTGGCGAGTGCCTTGAGTTGCTCGCCGCCCTCGAGGTCAGGGACCAGGTCCGCTACGAAATGCTGAAGAATTGGCACAGAACGACGCAGGATGGCTGGCTCGGGAATACTGGGCATGACGAAGTTGATGAGGATCTCATCGAGCGATTCCCCGGCTTGACCCGGAGAGGGCTGGAATTCCGCTGTTTGTGTCTTTTCCGTACCAGCGGCCGACTTCGTGCCCTGTGCACGGTTTGAGGCTTTGTCGACGCCATTCATCCGTCGCCGGTTGGTCGATTGACCGCGTACGCTTTCGGCCTGGCGAACCTCGCGGCCGGGTGTGTCGCCCCTTGCCGTGTCGAACCGCGGCCCTTCAAGCCGGCGGCTCACGGATATTTCAGCGCGACCGTGGCGCCGCCCTTGGTCAGGAGAAGTTCCGTCTCGCCGATATGCTTTATGGTCCAGCCGTCATTCGTGAATGCACCTTCGTGGTAGCGTGCACCGTCGGCTGCGATGACGTAGGGCCGCTCGCCATACCAGATTGCCTGCAGCGTCAGGCGCGGAGCCTGCTCCGCATTGCCGATCATGACGTTGGAGACCAGCGCAATGTGGGCGCCGAACGCCTGGTCGAACCAGGATTGCGTTTCCGTCCAGACACCGCTCTTGTCATTCGGGATCATCCCCGAGACCAAGAGGCGTCCCGTTGATTGCTGAACGGTCAATGCGCTTATGCCCGACTGCTCGAGATGCTGCTTGAGCTGGCTTGCCGCTGCGGCGGCATTCTGAATTTGCGGCGGCGATGAATCGTCCAGCACTTCTTGCCCTGCCGCGCCGGCGAAGGCCATTCTGATCGGTTCGCCGTCCTGAGAGGCTAGCTTCTCCTCGCCAATGTCTGGCTTGGCGAAAGAGAACCCGTTCGCAGCGACGGAGACGGCGAAGACGGCAAGGAGAACGCTGCCCGCAACCAGGAGAGGACGATTGGAAACAGGCCAGCGGTTCGATCCGCGCGCCGGGTTAACCAGCCGGATACTGGCATCACCCACATTTATGATGAGCGGCAGCCTGCAGCGGCTGCCATGTCCCTCGTGGATGGTCTCTCCCGTGGCAAGCGCCACATCACCGCCAACGGCTTCGATTTCAAACTGGCTGCCCTGACGCCGCAGCCTTGCATGGATCGGCGCGATGCCTGCATCCCTGAGGACAATGTCCGACTCCGTGCTGGAGCCGACCGTATAGACCGGCTCGACCAGATCGATTTCGGCGCCGGCGTGAAATCCGTGGATTACGCTAAGCGCGATGGAATGCCGTGCTGCCGTGGAGGGAGCGATAATCGATCGGAACCGGCGCGCCGGTGCCGCATCCAGATATCTGCCGATAGGCCTAGCGGTCATGCAACTTGATCTCCCGCCGATGACAATTTCAAATGCAGCCAGACGACGGCGTTGAAAGGTTTCTGCCGTGCAGTACGCCGCCGGTTGCTTTCGGCGGCGTATGGGTTCGAAAATCCGCTGCCTTAGGCCTTTTCAGCCGACTGGCCGAGCGTTTTCGCGGTGCTCATCAGCATGTCATGTTGGGATTTCGCGATCTCTTTCGTGATCTCCAGCCCGAACATGCGCTCCTGTTGCTTGATCATCTTGTCCAGGTTCTGTTCCGGCGACCCGGCAGAGCCGGAGGTAATGGGAGGGGTAGCAGCCATCATTGTCTCCTTGAGGGACTATTCAAGTTACAAACTCCGGACTCACACCGCTGCGATCCGGCAGGTTGCCGAGGCACTCTAAGGCAGCATGACCGAAATTGAAAGTCCATTTGGAATATGCGACCCGCTCAAGTTCCAATTGTTGCATTGCCAACGCGTGAGGAGTAATCTGCCAAGCGGGTGAATGGGGTACTTCAGGATGGAAAAAGGTCCTTTGGCCGAGTTATTGGTCGAACGGTTTGACAATATGCCGCCGCAGTTGCGGGTCGCCGCGCGTTTCGTGCTGGATCATCCCAAGGAGGTCGCGCTGATGTCGATGCGCGAGCAGGCGCACCAGGCTGGCGTTTCGCACAGCACGATGATGCGGCTGGCGCGATTGCTTGGCCTTGAAGGTTACGAGGATATGCGCGGTCTTTATGCGCGCGCGCTGCGGGAGACGATCGCAGGAGAGCCGGCGCGACAGGGGATCGAACAGCGTGGCGATCCGGGATATTCGACCGTCGGCGTCGTTGCCGACAGGCTAGCGGCCCAGATTTCAAGTCTTGGTGAATACACCAACGCCATACAGATCGTTGCCGCCGCCGACCTGCTTGCAAGATCGCGCGATGTTTTCGGTCTCGGCTCACGTTCGGCTTATCCGGTCGCCAGCCACTTCGTTCACGTCATGTCGTTTCTGGCTGGCGGTGATCGCAAGGTGACGCTTGTCGGCGAGATGGCCGGACAGGGCCTGGATGCACTCCAGCACGCGGGACGTGGCGACGTGCTTCTGGCTGTGGGCATGGCGCCTTATGAACGCACGACCATCGACGTGGCGCGCCAGGCGGCTCGGCAAGGCGTCGGCGTGATTGCAATCACCGACAGCAGCGTGTCTCCGCTGACGCGGATCGCGCGGGAGACAATCATCGTCACGTCGAATTCTCAGTCGTTCTTCCGAAGCATGGCGCCGGCGTTCGCCGCCGTCGAGCTTCTGGCGGCGCTGACGGCAGCGCGGTCCGAAACGGATGCCGTCGAACGGGTAAAACAGTCGGAAGAGCAGCTTGCCGCTTTCGGCATTTATTGGAAGCCCCCTCGATAGCCTCCGAAAGGGTGCGATCGGGCGGGCGTGCCGGCGGCCAGGCTGCCGGCAACAGTGATTTCCGGAGGTCGTCCAGATGGTTCGCCCGATAACGCTCAACAAGCCGCCGGTCCAGCCGCAGAAGGTCAATGCAACGGCAAACACCGAGCAGATAGCGCGGCTGGAGGCGCAGGCGGCGAAACTCCGGGAGCAGATCAGGCTCGCCAACAGGATGGGCGAGCGCGACTGGTCGGCGCAGGCCCGTCAGGAACTGGCGCAGGTGAACACGCAGCTGAGTTCCCTTCAGCCGCCGCCTGTCGCGGCTCCGGCGGCGCCGGGCATCAACCTCGTGAACGCTGGCACCGGCACGCCCGGCAACGGCACGACGGTGACGCCGGCGCTCTATGTGCGGACTGATCTCGCGGCACCCACGCTGGCGCCGGTCAAACTTGACGGAAGCAAGCCCGACGACAACGCCGCGGAAGCGACGACTGCCCGCAACATCGTTAACGACGTCACCGGCGGCAAGAGCATCGACCAGATCGCGTCTGCCCGCGGCATGACGCGCGACCAGGTCATCGCCGCGCTCCGGTCTGGCGGCATGACCGTGTCGACCACCGATCCGAATAGCGATGTGCAGACGACGAAAATCACGGATGCCAGCGGCCGCACCGTCACGCAATATTACGACTACCAGCACGACAGCTACTATACGAGCGTCGAGCAACCCAACGGAACCGCGACCACCACGCCGGTCCGGGATGGGCTCGGGCGCAAGGAAACCAGCAGCTACAATGCCGACACCGGCGCCATAACGACACGTTACGAAGACGACCTCGGTTCGGGCACCGTCACCGAGCGGACGTCGCTGCCCAACGGTGCTTCGGTGGAAACGGTGACGCCGGGCGCCGGCCCGTCGCTTCCCGTCACCACGGTCACCGGTCCAGACGGCCGCAAGACCATATTGGCGGCCGCGCAGGATCCCGGCGGGACAAGCACGCAGAATATCAAGGACGGTCTGGCGGACGGCAAAAGCATCGAGCAGATCGCGCGGGACAACGGCCGCACCAGCGAGCAGGTGATCGCCGAACTGCAGGCCGCCGGCTATCAGGTCAAGACGCAGGCAGCGGCAAGCGGCAACGGCGACGTGCAGTCGGTCGAAATCGTCGATCCGCACAGCGGCAACAAGACCGTCTACTCGCACGACTATCAGCACGACGAACGCACCGTCGTGACCACGGCGGACGGCAAGGAAACGTCGCAGTCCGTCGATGGCAACGGCAAGACCCGCAACAGTGTACGCAACACCAAGACCGGCGAAACCACGACCACCATCGTCGATCCGAAAACAGGGACCGAGACCAAGATCGTCACCGACAAGGACGGCCGCGTGACGACGACCACCACCGAGAAGATCAACGGCGGCAAACCCGTCGAGTACGAGGTCAAACCCGACGACAACCTGACCCTGGTCGCGCGGCAACATGGCGTGACACTGGATGATCTCAGGCGGACGAATCCGGAACTTTTCAGCTCGTCCCGCGACCCGGACACCATCCATCCGGGCGAAAAAATCACCATCGAAAACGGGACGCGCACGACGGTGGAGGTCAGCTTCAACGGCTATACGCTGACCACCAGGCCCGATGGCAGTCTGACGCTGCACAACAACACCACCGGCATCGACCTGAAGATCGAGGCAGGAAGCACGCAGGCCTCCCTGGCCAGGACGCTATTGGCGGTGAACCCCAACAGCAGCAATTCCGAGGAGGCAAAGGAAGGCCAGGTCGTGAAGACCTTTGTCGAAGGGCTGTTGGCCGGTGAGACCTTGCCCAGCCTCATCGACGCCGCGGAGAAAGCCGGACAGGACAAACAGGCTCTGATCGACAAATACGGTCTGGGCACGGCCGCCAAGCCCAAGCTGGATGGGCAAAACAGGGTTGTCGATCCGTTCGGCGATCCGCCACAGGGCAACGCACCTTCCGGAGGGAAGTGGACGCCGATGAAGATCGACGGCGTCTGGACCTGGGTCGATCCCCAGGTCGCCCAGGCCATCATTGACGAGAACATCGCCCTGTCGCGCATCACCGAGACGCGAGCCTTGGCCGGCCAGCAGCAGGAGCAGTTCAACGTCGATATGCTCGATCCCGCCTACAAGGATGCGGTCGATGGCGCGCAGACCATCATAAACAAGGCATTGGCGCCTCACGGCCTGCAATGGACTGCGCAGAAACCGAAGGGCACGCTCGCCGATGCGCGGGAGCGGCTGACCAAGGCCAACACCTTGCTGCAGAACGCACGGGATGCCCGCGGCGAATATGAGAATGCCGGACGCGTCCTCAAAGATGCCATCGCCGGGCAGAGCACGCTGACGCCGCTGGGTGATCCCAATGCAACAGCCGTCGGCCCTGTCAACGGCCCGAACCGGTATACGGAACACGCTCAGGGTGTCGCCGAGCATGCAGCCGTCGACAAGCTGTTTTCCGAGGTCGGCCTGCATCTGAGCAAGGGCGACAAGCTCACCATCGATTTCCTGGTGGGGAAGGCCGAACTGGACGGCGTCCCCACGGACTCGAAGGAATACAAGGACCTGAAGGCGCTGCAGACGACAGCAGGCAGTCAGCTCGAACTGGCGCAGGCCTACCAGAACTACTTCGACGCTCATACCACTGCCGCACAGGTCGGCGCGCAGCAGACGGATCTCGAGCAAAAGCTGCTTGTCCAGTATCTTGGCGAACAGAAGTTCGACCCGAACGAGGAATACAACCGGTATAGCGGCGACTACCTGGGTCACTACAAGACCTCGACGCTCGAAGTCCGTGATGGCCAGCTCTGGGTCGTCAACCATTTCGACAAAGGAACGACAGAGCAGCAGCTCACCTACAGTCTGAACGACAAGAACGTCAGGGACGAATACCGGGACCGCCAGCTCAACAAGGACTGGCAACAGCTTCTGAGCGGTTCGACGGAGAAGGTGTGCACCGCCAACGGCCTGGAAACCGCGAAGGCCGGCGAGGCGCAAGCGGCAAAGAATCTGAACGATGTCCTAGACAAGCAGCTCGGCAACAGCATCACCGACCTGAAAACGAAGCTGACGAGCCTGCAGACCAACTTCAACAATGCGCTGACGCAACACGGGCCTGGGGCGGTCGATGCGCCCCAAGGGACGCTGCCCGATGGCGTGCAGCCGGTCGAAATCGATGTCGGCGGACAGACGATCAAGGTGGCGCCGGAGGTTGCCCAGAAATACAACCAGATAGGGATCGATGCGCTGACCCAGGGCGGCAAGGCAATCTGGATCGACCTGGACACACACGATGACGATCATGGTGGCCGCTGGGTCGACCCCGAACTGGCGGTCTCCAAGCTCAAGCTTGATGCGACAAGGGCTGAGATAACGCAGGCCGAGGATCTGCGCAGGGTGGTGCAGGGGTTCAGCGATTACCATGAGCTTCGGCTCAGCGATCCCTCGCTCTTGGCCGACCGCAACGGCACGGTGGACAAGACCTATCTGGACGAACATCAGCAACAGACGCTCGACGGCATCTATCAGCCGAAGTTCCAGCAGCTGCTCGACAGCGGCTACGACAACGAGTTCCGGGAACAACCTGGTACGACCCTCGACGACACGGTCGCCAGGACGTTCGGCCTGGATCGTTCGACCGATGATGGCCGCGAGGCGATCGACAATGTGACGGAGGAGATCCGCGATATTGGCGGCGACAATCCGTATGTGCGCAGAGTACCGATCTTCTACGTCGACGACGAGGTCGGGACGCAGCAGGTCACGCTCTTTGCCGTGCGCGACGGAGACGGCAACACTCGCTATGTCGACGCAACCGGCAAGAAGTTCGACGACCTCGGCGATTTCCAGGACAACAACAGCCAGTTTGGTGAGAACGGCAAGCTCGTCGTTCCCAAAGGACTGGAGATGAAGGCGGGAGACGACGGCAAGATCGCGCTTGAAGTGGTGAAGGCGCGCAACGTCTCGGTCTGGGACAAGGTTGTCGATCCGCTGGTTGGCATTGGGACCGGCATCGCCACTATCCTGTCGTTCACGCCGGCCGCGCCGATCGCGGCACCGCTGGCCTATACGGGGGCTGCCTATCTCGGAACCCGAGCGGTCATAAACCAGGTCAACCATCTGGAACATGGCGGCGAGTGGGACGATAGAGAGTCACTGATGAACATCGCCAGCGCGGCGACCACGGTTCTGCCCATGGCATCCAGCGGCCTGCGCACCATTGGCATGGCGGGAAAGGAAATGACCGCTCTCCAGGCCTTCCGCGGCAGCATAGGCGCAACACGGTCTGGCTCTTCCCTGGCGCTCGAAACCCGCAGCTACATGCAATCGACCGCCGGCCTGAACAAGGCGGCGTGGGGAATGGATGTCGGCTCGGTGATTGTCGGCGCACCCTTACTGGCGACCTCTGCCTACGATCTTGCCGTCAACGGAGACCAGATGAATGGTCTCCAGCTTGCCAATGCGCTTACGGGTCTTGGCACCGGGGTCACCGGTACCGGCCTCGGCATCCACGGCCTGCGTACGTTGCGGCCGGGAACGGGCACGCAGGCGAGCTCCAATGGTCCGGACGCCAGTCCGCCACCGGTCAGCGACGGACCACACCAGCAGCCGCCTGGCGGCAACGGACCGCGGCAATTGCCGCCGGCGCCGGAGCCCGGTTCCTCGGGGCGCCCAATGAATGTCTATGAGATCGGTGCCGACGGCGTTTACAGGCCGACCGGGAAGCAGGTCTTCCACGACCCCAGCCATCCGGTGATACCTGGAGACGTGATCAAGGCCGATGACGGCAGCGGCGATGGTTCGACAATGCAGCCGGGCCACGATCCTCAGGGGTCGACCCCGCCTGGTACTGCCCATCCCGCCGATGGCGATCCCATCATCGTACCGGGCAAGCCGACAGGACAAGACGGAACGGTGCGCCTCGTCTGGGACCCGGAGACACGCAGCTTTGCCAGCACGCCCGGACACGACACGAGCGAGTATGTCTACACCAGCGGCAAGGATCCGAGGACGCCCTCGGCCTATCTCGACGGCTTGACCGTCGAACAGCTTGTGATCCGCTACGAGCAGGAGAAGGGTTATTATTCCAGCCGCGAAATGGCCGAGCGCTATGGCCCGGACGGCGTCCAGATACCGCGCACGCCACTTCGCGACATCCTGCCGGACTTCCGCGTCGGCGTCACCTTCCGGGCCCGGCTGAACACCGGAGATGCATTCGGGATCGGCTCGCCGACAATTGCGGCCGTCGGCTTCGGTGTCGGAACCAAGACCGATTTCGGCATGATCGGATGGTCGATCGTCGACAGCGTCGGCCAACGCAGCCTGACGCCGTTCAAGGACGCGCTCGGCACCCAGGGCGTCGTATCCTACCGGGCACGCGAATACAGGAACATCACAAGCCTCCAGGCCGGCGTATGGCCGGTGTCCAACCAGACGGCCTTCCCGGTCCGCAGCAGCGATCTGTCGGCGGCTGCGAGCAAGGCGATATTCAGCGATGCGACCGGCTATGACGCCAAGCCAGTGGATGCCGCCATCGTCGGGATGACGCCGGATGGCGAAGGCACCGTGATCGAGATGGCCTACACGCCTTCGCTCGATGGCAAGGAGGTCACGCTCGCACCCGGCCAGCACGATTTCTTTGGTGTGCCGGCGGAAAACAGCTCCGGCCATGTCACGCTGCAAGGCGCGCTTCCGTTCGACCGTGTCATGACCGAGACGAAGGCCGGCATACGCCTGCCGATCGTGGCCAATCATGTCGCGGCGGTGGACCAGATGCCGCGCGTCGGCTTCGAGAAGCGCCCGGAACTGTCCGTCAAGGACACGCTCCAGCCGGGCGACATTGTGTCGACGCAGGCATACGACCAGATCCAATCCGCTCTCGGCTCGACAAGCCTGAAGATCCAGTTCGCGGTCAAGGATCCGGCGAAGGCGTCCGAACTCATCGCAGCCATCGGCCAGGGCGATGGCATCCGCTCGATCCGTGACCTCGTCAAGGCCGGCCAGATCGATCCGTCGAACACGGTTTCTCTGGTTGACGAACCGACGCTGAGCGGGTTGCGGCTGTCGGCCATACCGGGCAAGGCGCCCACCGCGGACATCGTTTTGCTGACCGGCGAGAAGGCTCGAATTGTAAATCCCGAGGCGATGCTGGTCGACGTCATCTTCAACGATCACAACAGGCTGCCTGGCGTACTGGGGTTCAATCCCGACCGGATGGTCACGTCCGCGACCTACAAGGTGAAATCGACAGTACAATCATGGCTTCCGGCGCGCTTCCAACCCGACGGATCAGCGCAGTCCCGCTACATGCCGAGCGCGGGCAACATCTATAAGAACCTCTACGGTTCGCATGGCACCCCGGCCACGCGCTACACGCTTTCACTGTCGACCCATCCTCTGCCTGCTGGAGCGTTGACTTTCAGCGCCGAGGTGAGAATCCAATACAAGTCCAAGGCGGCCAGCATCGCGTCTTCGATCGCCGAGAACGAAACCGCGACACTGACCTTCAATCGGGCCGACGGGCAAACTGAGGAATTGACGATCCCGGCCTGGCTCGCCCACACCGTGGAAACCTCGCGCGACGGCTCGGCGACAGGCATTCCGAAGGGCGGCAAGGCCTCTTTGGAGCAGTTCCTCGGCGAACTGGAAAAGAACGCAAGGCCCGACCAGCGCGCGGCGATCGAGCAGTTCCGGACGGAATTCGGCCCATCGATCGTCGATGGCGGCTTCATGCGCCAGAACGTTGCCGATGGCGTGCTGACCTTCCTCTCCTCGCAAGTGGGCAGCCGCCGAAACGGCCCGATTCAGATAAGGGACGAGCACGGTCAATCCGTGACCGCCACCCGATATGGACCGCTGCCAAAGAGCGCGGAGAATGTCTATGTGCCGCCAGCCGACGGACAACCAGCGCGCGGCGACGAAACGGAACTGATGCACAAATCGCATATTCTGTTCCGCGATCCGGAGACCGGAGAGGCATACGTCCTGCCATGGGTGCGCGGCGCCTCCGAGGACCATGTGCCGGGCAGTCAGGGAAGGCCGGAAGGCGAGACCGTGCCGCCGGCGGCAACGCCAGCCAGGAAGGCAATCGAGGCGGCGCCTCCAACGACCTATTCGCTGCAACAGGTCCGCAACATGCGCCAGCCCGAGAAATGGCAGGCCGGCGAGATCTATACGCGCGAACTCAATGGGTCGCCTGGAGAAGTGCATTTCCCGGTCGATGCCAACCCGGGCGGGGCGCACCCCGTCTCAGGCGTGGGTGGGCGGTATGTGGATTCGCCCGTCTTCAAGAGCGACGACGTGATCGAAGCGATCGAGGTCAAGACCTATCATCGCTGGACGACGATCAACGGTGTCGCGCAGATGCGCGAAGTACCACTCACGCCGAAACTGCAGGAGCAGATCAACAAGGATGTGGCGCTGCGGAACGAGAACCCGGGTTATCAGCCGCGCTGGGTTTTCCTCGATGCGCCGCCTTCCGCGGACTTGCAGCGGGCGCTCGACGATGCGGGAATTGTCGGCAACATCTTCGGACACAACAAGCCCGCCACGGCAGCACCGCAACCCCAATCCGCAACGGCCGGAACCGGTTCGGGCCGAACCATGCAGCTCAAGGACGAGAGCGGCAAGGTGATCACCGCGACAATGTTGGGCACCGAGCCGAGGGGCCCGCAACAGGTTTATGTGCCGCCTTCCGACCGGCCTCGCGCGCCGGCCGATGCACCGGAGTTGGCGGACAAGACGCACATACTGGTGTACGACCCCGACACCGGCGAAGCCGTCGTGCTGCCATGGATACGCGGTGCTTCCGGCGGCCACGCGCTCACCCGAGATGGCGTCAGGGCGACGCCGCTTGACCAGGTGCCGGATCTCGTCATGGGCAATTTCCAGCCGAACCAGATTCCCTGGCTCAAGCGTGAGCAGGTGGCCGAACTGACGGAACAGCAGTTCCGCGACTTGGATCAGGCCGGCTTGCTGCCTTCTCTGACCAGGAGCCAACTGCGGGGTATCCCGAAGGCAAAGATAGGCCAGGTCAACATCGCGGGCCTCGACGGGAAACAGATTCCTTGGCTGACCGAGGGCCACATCCGGAACATGACCGGCCAGCAGTTCCAAGATCTCGGCAAAGCCGGTTTGACGCCTCAACTGACGAAGCCACAGTTGCAGGCGATCAAAGGAGACTTGGTCGAGTTCGTCGACGTGTCGAAGTTGGAAGCGCGCCAGGTTCCTTGGTTCAAGCCCGGCCAGGTCGCGAAGTTCACGTCACAGCAATTCAAGGACGTGGGCGAGGCCGGATTGCTGAAGAACCTAACCGAGCGCCAGGTTCAGGCGATCCCCGAAACCATGGTCGGTTCCGTGGACGTGGCGAAGCTCGATCCCAAGCAGGTGCCGTGGCTGACCGAGAAGCAGATCCCGGTGTTGACCCGCGATCAATGGGGCGCCTTCACGATCCACCACACCGAAGCGCTGACCCAGCCGCAAATCGAAGCGGTGACACCAAAACAGTTCGAGGAAATGAGCCCCGGCCAGTTCCGCAAGTTCACGCTTGAGCAGTTCGAGTGGATGAGCGGGGATCACATGAACGGCCTCTCCGTGCTGCAACTGACGACCTATCGGGCAACCCATAAAAAGGCGATGACGCCGGAGCAAGCGAGCAGCGTCGATCTGGCGCTGAGCCATGCCAGGATACGGGAAAACGCTCAGGCGCTCGCCACCTTTGGCGGCATGTCGACCACCTCCTACATGCTGTGGACTTCGTTGCCGCCAACTTGGACCGCCACCGCAAGTGGGGTGGCATTTGGCGTGCGAGGCTTCGTTTTCGGCGCGCAGGCGCTCTTCCCCAACGCAACCGCGGGTCACAAGCCGTTCGGGCGATTCCTCAACGCGCTCGGCGGAGCCACATTCATAGCCGCGGCGCCAGGTGCCGCGACCGGGATGATCCAGGGTAAGGATCTTGTCGTCAACAGCACGTTTACGCTCGGCAACATCGTCTATGGCACGAAGTCGATGCTGCAGTCGTTCACAGGCAGACCGGTGATCCGAAACCTGGCCGAACATCTGGCTGGACCAGGATATGTGCTTGGCTGCGCCGTCTATACGCTGCATTCCTGGCCGGCGCCGATCGCAACAGTCGCCGGCACCATGTTCACGTTCGGCTGCGCGGAATTCTGGGCGTCGGCCATAAGGACGGACCGAATGAATAGCCGTTCGGTACCGCGGACCGATGCCGATATCGCGGCGGCGGAAAAGTCCGACAAAAGATGGACCGCATGGGATCGGTGGACCCTGGGCATCACCTTCGGCGTTGGAATGCTTCTCTTCTCGCTGGACTCCCTGCTCGCGGAGCCTTGGGAGGGCGCGAAGACGGCCCCTCCACCCGATCCGAAAAAACCGGATGGCGATGCCTCGTCCCAGCGACCCGATGATCCTTCGGATGTTCCAGGTGGGACGCAAACCCTGCCAGAGACCTTTCCGCAACTTGTCGTGCAAGCGGATGACGGCCTGAATTTGCGGACCCAGCCCGACGGGCATTCGGCCGTGGCGACGGTTCTGCAACCCGGCACATTCGTCGAACAGACCGCGAAGCCTTCGACCGATCCTTCGGGAGAAGCCTGGATACCCGTCGAAGGTTTCGGACCGGACGGCGAAATGCATAGCGGCTGGGTCTCCGGCGACTATGTCGAGGTTCACCCCAAGGGCAGCAGCAATTCCGAGGGCCGCACGAATCCAACACTGGAGAAGAATGGCTATCAGTGGGTCGACGTCAAGAACGGCGACTCTATCCGCCTGATCGCCAGGACCCATTCAGCGGATGTGGCGGAGACGGTGGTGCTCAACATGGATCATATCCTGAGTCCGGACATGATTTTCTCAGGCGACCGCATCTACCTGCCGGTCACGTCGGTCGGCTGAGGAACTGCCGGCCCAATCTAGCGCCCGTCAGCAGGCTGCGCCTTGCCGCTTCTCGCGGCATAGGCGTGCGCGACGCAGGCAGCCAGCTTCGCCGCCCGCTCCGCTATCGCATTGGATGGTTCGGAAGAATAGGAGGCGGTAAACTGCAGGTCGGACGGGTGCCATTCGCAGTCGACAATGCGCAGTGTGCCGCTTGCGGTATAGTCCCGGACGACTTCCTCGGGGAGCGAGGCTATCCCGATACCGTTGAGAGTCATCTTGATGGAGGCCGCCAGCGAATTGGCCGGAAAGATACGCGGCGTCTCTTCCAGTTCACTGGTGAGCTTGCGGTAAAGTTCGCTGTAGGGTCTGGTGGTGCGCGCGTAGCTGATGATCGGAAACTGCATCAGATCATTCAGCGTCAGCTTGCTTCGGTTGGCCAATTTCAATCGCGGCGAACAGACCCAGACGAGCGGAAAGGATGGCAGCTCGATGTTCTCGATGCTGTACTCTAGAATCGGGCCCATCAGCACTGCAAGATCGAGCCTGTGGGACATGAGTTCGTTGCGAAGGGTCGTCGTCGCATCAACGACGATATCCGTATCGACGAGCGGGTAGTTTGCTTGCAATTCCTTCAGGAAATCCGGAAGCCAGGTGTGCACGATGGATTCGGCAACCCCGAGCCGAAGCACCCCTGCCGTCTCTGAGAGAGAGTTGGCCGCGAGTTGCAGCCGTTCCGCTACGCGCAGGACCCGTTGAGCAGGTGGCAGCAGCCTTTGTCCCTCGGCGGTCAGCCTGACGGTGCTGCTATGCCGTTCGAACAGCTTGGCGCCCAGCGCTTCTTCCAGGCCGGCAATTCGGGTGGATACCGCCGGCTGCGTCGTGTTCAGGCGTTCCGCTGCCTTTCGAAAGCTTCCGAAAGTGGCGACCAGGAGAAAGGTTTCGAGCTGCTTGATGTTGAAAGGGATCACGATTCAATGCCGGACAATAATCTGAGCTCCAATCTTTACGCGGTCATATAGATCGATAACGTCTTCATTGGTCATGCGGATGCATCCGGAGGAGTTGGCCTGTCCGACGGTCCATGGCTGGTTGGTGCCGTGGACGCGATAAAGCGTATTTCCGATATACAGGGCGCGGGCGCCAGGCAGCATTCCTTCGTCTGACGTCTGGTCAGGAGCAGAAGGGGAGACCAGCACATTTCTCGCCTGATCGTAAGTCCAGCTTCTAGGGTCATAAGCGCTGTTTGATTGGGGCCTGCGCCGCCATGGCGGCAACCAGCGTGGCAGCAACAAAGGCTGCCGCAGCCAGTCTCCGGCTGAGACGTGGGCCGGACAGCATACTGCCTCCCGCTATGCTGGCGGAAACGAACACGTTCGCGAGCAGGGCCCTGTTTGCCACCACCGACACCTCTCTGCATCCAGGCGTTGAACAGTGGATCACACATGGGTCCCGCCTGATTCCAGCGCGCACCATATCGCTTTGTTTGTGGTTCGCAACATTTGGCACAGAAAGTTAATGCGTAGTCCAAATGGACTTCCAATTTTCCAGTGTGCGCGATAGAGTGAGACCGGCGGGCAAACCATGAAGCGAGCGACGCGGGCAACACTCGTGGGTCGCTTGCAATAGGACCAAAATTGACGGGACGCGGTATCTGCCATGCGGATCGGTTGTCGGGAGCCAGGGCTGCCTTTGTCGCCTGCGGCCTGGCGATGGTTCTGGCGTTCGGCCTTGCCTCGCAGCGCGCGTATGCCGCCGAACCGCGCTGGCCTCCTGGCCCCTACAAATACATCACGGTCGACCAGTCAGTGGCAGACGCGCTGGTCGAGCTTGGCCGCAACATGCGGGTGCCGATGCGTGTAAGCAAGCTTGTAAAGGGGCGCCTGAGTGCCGGCATGCCTGTTGGAACGGCCCACGAGTTTCTGGAAGAGATTTGCAATCGGTATGGGCTGGTCTGGCATTTCGACGGCATTGTCATGAACGTGGCAACCGAAGCCGAAATCCAGACGGAAATGATCCGGCTTGATGCCAACACGGCTGCCGGCGCCGAAGATCGGCTTTCGCGGCTGGGCGTCATCGATCCGAGGTTTCCGGTAAAGGTTTCGAAACAAGACGATGTCGTCTCGGTATCGGGGCCGCCCTCCTACATCGAACTGGTCAGGAAAACGCTCGGGGTTCCCGCGGCAACGGGCACGAAGCCGGAGCCGGGCAAGGTTGTTTCGGTCCGCGTTTTCCGCGGCAGGCAGGTGGAGGCGTATGATGTCCCCTCCGCCAACAAGAACTAGGAAAACAGGAGAGCAGGTTCATGCAAATCGCGCCGATTGGAGCCCTGGAAGCTACACTTGCAAACTTGACCACCAGCATAAGCGCGCAACAGCAGATCACCGCCGGCGCTGCGGCGCAGCCTGGCAACCGAATGGTCGGTGCCAAGCAGGAAAAGCACGACGCCGCGAAGCTCAACACGCCTGAGCGCAGCGATGTCGCCACACGGTCTGGTCAGCAGGTGGCACAGGCATCGTCCGGCGCCAATCCAGCAATGGCCGGCCAATCCTCCAAACCGGAAAGGACCGAGCCCATCGTCGAGCGCCAACTCTTCGACTATCTGGCCGAGGCCGAGAAGGCAGGAGGCGGGGCGTTCACGGATCCGTCGGCGCTGTTCGGTTCGGCCGTTCGGTCGCTGGACGGAATCATGCAACAGGTCCAGAAAGCACTCGGCCAGGCGAACGCTCCCGCGAACGCCGAGACAGCCGCCACGCAGGATGCTGCCGGCAAGCCAGCGCCGTCCGGCAAGGAAGCCGAGAATTCCCCGGCAAAGAATGCCGAGCAACTTCTCGAACGGTCCATTTCGGTGATGTGGGCAGCCGCCAATCTCGAGGTCGTGACGAGCAGCGTGACGGCCGTCACGTCGTCCACCAGCACGCTGATCAAACAACAGTAAATGCCGCGGAGTGTTTCGTGCCGACGCTAACCTTGCCGTGGCGGTCAACGCTATTGAATCGATACGGCGCCCGTTGGCGCGTCGCGCTCGTTGTCATGGGTATGCTCGTACTGCAAGCGTGCTCTGTGGAGCTCTATTCCAACCTCAGCCAGCGGCAGGCCAATGAGATCGTGGCTACGCTGGTGCGCCACGGGATTCCGGCGCAACGCGAGACCGGCAAGGACGGCAAGATGACGGTTTCCGTAGAGAAGGGCCGCTTCGCCGAGGCCATGGCGATTCTCGACGAAAGCGGCTTGCCCAAACAGGAATTCCAAACGCTCGGCGAGGTGTTCAAGAGAGGTGGGATTGTATCCTCGCCGGCGGAAGAGCGGGCGACGATGATCTATGGCCTGAGCCAGGAACTGTCGCAGACCATCTCGGATATCGACGGCGTGCTTTCCGCGCGTGTTCATCTCGTCTTGCCCGAAAACGATCCGCTGAGACAGCAGCTGGTGCCGTCGTCCGCCTCCGTCTTCATCCGCCATCGCGCATCGGTTCCGATGAATGAGCTGATTCCGCAGGTCAAGATGCTGGTGGCCAAGGGTGTCGCCGGACTGACCTATGACAATGTCTCCGTCACCCTCATTCCGGTGACCGCGACGGCCCCCGAACAGGGAACCGGCGAGGCGGGCCTCACGAGCTTCCTCGGCCTCTGGATGCATCCGGACAGCGTTGCCGCCGCGATGGGGCTGTTTTACGGCATGGCGGCGGCCATATTCGCGCTGGCTGCCCGCCTGGCCTATCTGCAGTGGTGCCGACAGCCAGGCGTCTATGCGCTCGATGCTTCGACAATGCCCGTGAAGAAGACATGACCGAGACCCGCTCGACGCAAACCGCCAGCCCGGAGTGGCAGGCATTCGTGTCCAACCCCGCATCCTATGTCGATGCGGCAAGGCTCGCGGAATGCCTTGACGGTACGATCGGCGAGGCTGCGTGCGAGCGCATGCTGCAATCGCAACGCCTGCATGAACGATTGTCGGAGCTTCTGGTCGAGCGTCATAGGCTGTCTTCAGCAGTCGAAGAGCTTGCCGACGAGGTCGATCGAGCGATCGCTCTGTCCTCTGGCGAGGAGTTGGAGGAACTTGCGCTTCGCGCCGGCGCGATCTACTGGGCCGGCAGTCTAGCCGCTGTCATTGTTGGACGCGAAGCGGCCGCGTGGCAGGCAGCGCTTGGCGCGGATCTCTGCGCTTTCGCGGTCGCCAACCGCGATCTGGCTGGTCCGATGCAGCGGTTGGAGCCCCTGGAAGACATCTACTGTCGCGTCTATGCCGACGGCCTGCGTTGCCTTGGCGCCTGGTGTCAGGCGATGCCTGGCGACACGAGCATGCGGGTGCGCCTCAAGTTGGTGCCGCACGAGCTTGTCGACCAGGCGGTAGCCGGACCCTTTGCCGAGACCGGTCCCGCGATTGTTCGACGAGCGATGAGCTAGACGCGATGGTCGAACTAGGCAAAGCGACCGATGCCGTGCCGAGGCGCCCTTACGCCCGGATCCTGCGTGCCGCCGAGGTGCGCGCGCTGCAGGATGGGCATGCCGTTCTCGACGAAGCAAGGCGCGATGCGCAGCAGTTGCGTGACGCCGCGCGGCGAGCCTATGCGGCTGAATATGCACAGGGCTATGAAGACGGCAAGGCGCAAGGCGATGCGGACGCCACGCGGTTGATGAGCGAGACAGCGGTCAAGGTGGATCGCTATTTTGGCGGGCTGGAAGCCGAAGTCATCAGCCTGGCCCTCGATGTCGTCAGGCGAATGCTTGGAGAATTCGACGTCAGCACGCTTGTCGCGAAGGCCGCAAGTCAGGCTGTGACTGAAATTCGCCGCGCCAAATATCTGAAAGTCCGCGTTCATCCCGCTTCCGTGGACAGGGTTCGCGATGAGCTGGACGCGGTCTTGCGCGAGGGTGATCTGGGCATGACGGTCGAGATTGACGCGGATGACGCATTGGCAACCGGCGCCTGCGTCGTTTCGACTGACTTTGCCGTCGTCGATGCGAGCATCGACGCGCAGCTCCAAGCCATGGCTGCCGCGATTGCGTCAAAGGCGGAGGTTCCATGACACAGCCCGCTGTCGATATCGAAAGCCGTCTGGCGTCTATCATTCCGAACCTGCGTTCCGCCCTCCGCGACGATGCAAGCCGGCCGAGGAAGGGGCGTGTTAAGCGGGTCACCGGCACGGTTATCCATGCAACCATGGAGGAGGCCCGGATCGGCGAGATATGCGAACTGGTCGATCCCAGGACCGGCAAGACGACCAGGGCGGAAGTCGTCGGCCTCATGGACGAAATGGCGATCCTTGTTCCGCTTGGCGATCTGACCGGTCTTTCAAGCCTGACCGAGGTGGTTGCGACCGGAAAGGACCAGCGCGTGCCCGTCGGACCCGGCCTGCTTGGTCGGGTCATCAGCGCGCTCGGCGAGCCACTGGATGGCAAACCGCTTTCGCCGGACGGCATTACCGGCAGCTATCCGGTCAACGCCTATCCGCCATCCCCGCTCGAGCGCAGCTTGATTTCCGAGCCGATCCAGCTTGGAATCCGCGCCCTCGACGGGCTGCTCACCTGCGCGCGTGGGCAGCGCGTCGGCATCTTCGGTGAACCTGGCGTCGGCAAGTCGATCCTGCTTTCCGACATTGTCAGCGGCACCGATGCCGATGTTGCCGTGGTCGCCCTTGTCGGCGAGCGCGGACGTGAAGTGCGCGAGTTCCTCGAACATCAACTTGGACCGGAAGGGCGGCAGCGGGCAATCGTCGTCGTTGCGACATCCGACCGGCCTGCCATCGAGCGCGTCAAGGCCGCCTATGTGGCGACCAGCATTGCCGAATATTTTCGGGACCAGGGCAAGCATGTGCTGCTTGCGATGGACAACATCACGCGGTTTGCCCGAGCGCAGCGCGAGATTGGCCTGGCCTCGGGCGAGACACCGACGCGTCGCGGTTTTCCGTCTTCGCTGTTCGCGGTCTTGCCGCGCCTGCTCGAGCGCTCGGGCCCCGGCCGCGTCGGTTCCATCACGAGCCTCTACAGCGTTCTCCTGGAAGGCGACGGCACACTGGATCCTGTCGCCGAGGAAATTCAGGCGCTGCTCGATGGCCACGTCTTCCTGTCGAACGAACTCGCGCAGCGGAACCACTTCCCGGCCATCGACGTCTTGCGCAGCCGAAGCCGTCTCATGGACGCGGTTGTACCGCCGGCACATCGGTCCGACGCCAGCCACCTGCGTGAGCTGCTTGCCCGCTACGCCGACATCGAACTTCTCCTGCGGGTCGGTGAATACGAAAAGGGCAGCGATGCCGTGGCGGACGAGGCAGTGGCGAAGATCGATGTCATCAAAGCCTTTCTGCGTCAGGCGTCCGCCACACACGAGAGCATCGAGAAGACACGCCAACTCATGCGGGAAATCGTCGATGAAAGACCGTGACATGATCGCTCGATTGCGCGACCTCAGACGCCGCCGGGAAGAACGCGCGAAGGAAGGCGTGATCAGAAGGCACGCCGCCGCGCACCGGGCCACCAGGGAAGCTCAGGAGGCGGCCGCCGCCGTCACGCAGCACCTCCAGCGCACGGTTGACGCCGAAGATGCGGCGTTCGGTTCGCTTGTCGGACAACCGGTAAAGGCCGCCAGCCTGCATCGGCTCCAGGGACGGTTCGAAATCGCCGCCAGAAAAACCGCGCAGCTGCGTGAAAACGAGAAGATGGCCGGCGTCGCCGAGGAGCGTCGGAAAGTGGAATTGTCGGCAGCGCGCAACGATCATCGTGCGAGCGTGAAGGCGGTGGCGAAGCTGGATGGACTGCTGGAGCATCTGACCAAACGCAGCGCGCGTCGTCGCCTGGCTCTTTCCGAGCTTGTCGAGGAGGAGGAACGCGGTCCGCGGCACTTGCCCGCGGAACGATAGCCCAATCCGTGATCGTGGATATGGATGTGGACATGGAAGTGTGATGCCTCAAGCCTTGGCGTCGGCAAAAACGAAAGCGCTGGGAAAACCGAAGAAACGCACTGCCGGACTGCCGGTCGTGGGCGAACGGCTGACGCTCGAATCCGTCCCGGCCGTGGACGTCGGGGCATTGAACGCCTTTTACCGCCGTCGCGCTCCCGCGCAGATCACCATCGCGGGGAAGGCAATGACGATCGCTGCGGTCTGGCCGGCGGCGAACCCCGCGGATCAGCGGCTGTGCACGATTGCGTTCACCGTCGCAGGCAAGGTCGCCAAATTGCGCCTGCCGCTTTCTGTGGTCGAACGAGCCTTCGCCAAGGCGGACGAGTTGGTCGACATGAAACGACTGGCGCCCATGCACGCCGCACTGCTGCTGGAATCCGCATTCGAAGAAGACCTCGAAAGGATCGAGGGCAAGCTGGGTGAGAGGATCGCGCTCACCTCGGTCGAACGAAGAGATACGGTCTCGGAGCAAATCTCGCTCGCTTTTGTCATGGCCGGCAACGACGGGACGATAGACTGCGTGCTGAACACGACGGACGCCGGCCTGGCGGTGCGGATCGGCCGCCTTCTCGACGAGATCGGCAAAACGAGGCCGCCGATTCCGGCCGAATTCCCGCTGTCGGTCTGCCTTCGGCGTGGCGCGCTGACGATCACCCTTGGCGAGCTTCAAAGCCTGCAGCCTGGCGATGTGGTGCTTTTCAGGGATGCGGAGGAAGAACGCATGGCGGCACTCATCATTGCCGAGCGCCTTTATGCGCCGGTGACCTTGACTGCCGATGGGCCGCAATTGCTTGCCGCGCCGACTGCAATCGCCGGATCGAATTGGGAGTGGACCATGAACCAGAACACGCCGCCGCCAGCCGGCCAGACATTGGAAGAGTCGACTCTGGACGAGTTGCCGGTCGCGCTTGCCTTCGAGATCGGCCGCATGGCGATGCCTCTTGGGGACGTAAGACAGCTTGCGCCCGGCGCTGTCGTTGCACTCACCGATGTAACCGAGGAGGCCGTCGACATCATCGCCAACGGCAAGCGTGTCGGTCGTGGCGAGATCGTGCGGATTGGGGAAAACCTGGGCGTGCGGATCGTCCGTATGTTCGACAATGCTTGAGAATTCGCCCAACCTGCTTGGGATTCTGATCGCTGTCGGCTTCGTCGGATTGCTGCCGCTGGCAGTCGTCACGATGACGGGCTTCCTGAAAATTTCGGTGGTGCTGTTTCTCGTCCGCAATGCGCTTGGCGTCCAGCAGATGCCGCCCAATCTGGTGCTTTACGGCATAGCGCTCGTGCTCACGGTCTACGTCACCACGCCGATGCTGAGCGAGATGTCGGGCCGGCTTCAGGACGGGCAGGTTCAGTTCCAGACGACGGACGACCTCGCCAGGGCGGCGCAACTGGTCAGAGAACCATTGCAGCGGCATCTCATGAAATTCACCCAGCCGCAAGAGCGGCAGTTCTTTCTTGACGGCACCACTCGCCTGTGGCCGGAACAAGCGCGGCAGAACCTCAAGGACGACGATCTCTCGATCCTTGTTCCAGCCTTTGTCGCATCCGAGCTTACCCGTGCCTTCGAGATCGGCTTCCTGCTTTATCTCCCTTTCCTCATCATCGATATCGTTGTCGCGAATGTCCTGATGACGCTCGGCATGATCATGGTCTCGCCGGTTCTCATCTCGATCCCGCTGAAACTGTTCCTTTTCGTCGCGATTGATGGCTGGTCGCGGCTGATGCATGGCCTCATCCTGAGTTATGTCTGACGCCGCTGGGGGATTTGCATGAACAATGACTTCATCCTGGCGAAGGTCCAGAGCGCGCTTCTGACGGTGCTGCTCGCGTCCAGTCCGGCGATTATCGCGGCGCTTGCCGTCGGCATCCTTGTCGGCCTTGCCCAGGCCCTGACGCAGATTCAGGACCAGTCGCTGCCGCAGACGATCAAGCTCGTCGTGATCCTGCTGGTCATCATCGTCTTCGGTCCGCTGCTTGGCCAGCAGATCGCGGAGCAGGCCTCGACGGCGCTGGACGAATTCCCCGTCGTCACGCGCTGAGGCGGTCGGATGCCGGTCGAACCAATCTTCGCATCTGTCAAGGAGCTGCAGTTCTATCTTCTGGCCGGCGCTTTCGCGCTCGCACGCCTGACCGGTTTCATGCTTCTGATGCCGCTCTTTTCGCGTGTGCCGCTATCCGGGCTTCTGCGCAACGGCGTGGCTCTCGCGCTGGCGGTTCCGGTCTTCCCGATGATCGTGACCAAGCTGACGACCACCGATATCGCGACAACGATGATCGTCCTGTACATTCTCAAGGAGGTCGTTGTCGGGGTGACGCTCGGGCTGGCAATGGGCATACCGTTCTGGGCGGCGGAAGCCGCTGGCGATATCCTGGACCTGCAGCGCGGTTCCACGATGGGGACCCTGATCGACCCGATGATGACCCATGAGACGAGTGCCACCGGCACTTTGCTGGCCATCATCATGATTACGATCTATCTGGCGGCCGGGGGCTTGCAGCTTTCCCTGACCAGCCTCTACGACAGCTACGGCCTCTGGCCTATCGACCAACTCCTGCCTGTGTTCAGCAAGGATGCCGCTGGGATATTTCTCAGTCTGCTCACCCGCATCCTGGTGATGGCACTGACCCTTGTGTTCCCGGTCGTCATCAGCATGCTCTTGTCCGACATTGTTCTGGCTTTTCTGGCGCGCGCCTCGCCGCACCTGAATGTTTTTGCCCTGTCGCTGGTCGTCAAGACGCTGGTGTTCAGCCTTGTCCTAGTCCTCTACGCGGCTTTCCTGCTCTTCTATATGAACCGGGACCTCGGCTTCCTACACGAAGCAGGCCGACAGATGGAAGCAATCGGCTGCCGCAGCTGTCAATGAGTACAAAAACTCCATGAGCAGATCCTAATAATAACAGCAGCCTCCATTGGTCGACCAATAAATACAATTTATCGACGAGGGAAGATTCTGATAATTTGACAAGCGGGCAACGCGTCGATGATCTTACGCGCTCTCGACGTGTCTCTGAACATACATATGCCCGGAAGCCATGGCTCGCCAGACCACTTCATTGTTCTATGACAATTTGCGACTGGTCGATGCAGATAGGCTGCGCAAACTGGTTAGAATGGGCGCTTATGAAGGATATACGGGAGGGCTTGCGCGCGGTAAGCTGCAGGCCAATATTGTGATTGTGCCCCGCAGTTTTGCCGGGGATTTCCATCGGTTTTGCGTCCGCAATCCGAAACCCTGTCCTTTGGTGGGCGTCACCCGTGCCGGCAGCCCTTTGCTCCCAGCCTTGGGCGATATCGATATTCGCACCGATGCACCCCAGTATAACATCTATTGCTTCGGGGAGATGATCCGTCGGAAAACCGACATCATCGACCTGTGGCGGGATGATTTCGCCGCTTTTGCGCTCGGCAGTTCGCTTACCGTCGAGGCGGCACTTGCCAAAAAGGGAGTGAAGCTCCGTCGCATCGGCTTCGGAAGGACTTCCCCCAAGTTTAGAACCAGGATCGAGACGTTCCAGGTCGGACCGTTTGGTGGCGAAATGGTCGTCTCCATGCGCCCGATAAGACATTGCGACGTCGATAAGATTCGCGCCCTGACGGCAGGTTTTCCGCATGCGCACGGCTCCCCTATCCATGTCGGGGAGCCGGCGACCATCGGGATACGAGATTTGATGGCTCCCGACTGGGGCGATGCGGTCGAAATCCGGGACGGGGAGGTCCCTGTATTCTGGGCCAGCAGCCTGACCGCTCAAGACGCTCTTGCGCGTGCCGAACTCGCGATCTCGATCACGGTGTCGCCGGGCCATATGCTGATCACCGACGTGGATGCACAAGCCGGTGCGCGTCTCGGAGCCAGCTTGGCGCATACGGGCGTGCAAATGGGCGGGTTTTGGACTCGCGACGATGCTCTAGACCCACAATGACTAAATATTTGCAACGAAGAGCGGCCGCAATTGGAGCGGTGACGGTACTTTTCGAGACGGTTTGGACGCGCTATCGAACGCCACAAGGTGGAAAAATCGCTGATTGGTCTCGATAGTCGGTAGGCGTTAGCGTAGTCCGGAGCGCTACGGCGTATTTTTCCGCACAAAAGACAACGATTTTCGGCATCTCGTTCACTACCGATTCTGCATCATCAACTGAAGTCTTCGATTGCGTAAGTCCGATACGTTCGGCAGTCTGCTCGTCTGGGCAGGATTTCAAAGCAATCTGAAGTTGTTGGCTCAATCTGTGGGCGATCGGCCAATTGATCTCGAACCAAATGGCGCCTGTCGTCTCAGGGCGCGGTGGCGTCCGAAACCAGAGCGGCGTGCCGAGGGACTGGAACGGCGGCCGGATTCCGCTCTGTCCTGGGCAGGGACCAGCCGCCTGTCGGCGGTGCGCGTCGCGAAATCTTCCATTCGACCCTGGCTAGGCGTGGGGTGGGAGTTGGGACCCGCTAGCCTTTGCCCGCAGCCAGTCCGAGACGCGATAGTACCGTAACATCGCGGCGGGAGCGAACGACATGAAGAAGGGTGCCCGCCGGAGTGGTTCGAGCTTCAGCGACAGGTCTTTTTCAGGGACGCCCTTCGCCCATTCGCCGAGTATGCCGCCGAGCATGCTTCCGGTCGGCACGCCGCGACCGGACAGTCCTGTCAGTGCGACGACGCCCGGCGCGAGCTCATAGAATCGTGGGATGGTGCGCTGCTGCATATCCAGTTCGCCGAACCAGAAATATTCCCATCTCAACTCGCTGCTGAGCTGCGGATGGAGCCAGCGCAGCCGATCAGACATGAGGCGGTGTGTGAACGCCATGTCCCTTCCGCGACGGCCCATCGGGAACATCGAGGCGACGATGCGTCCCTCGGCATTGTACTTGTAGACAAAGATGTCGCCGCGGCCGTCATGCATCGTCGTGTTGCGCGGCAGGATGGTTTGGCGTTCGCTGGCCGTCAGCGGCTGGCTAGCGGCGACGAACACACTCTGGATCTTGTAAGTCTGGTCGAGGCCGGGCCATCCGTCGACGGTGTAGGCGCCAGTCGCAAAGATGACCTTATCGGCGACAACGGTTCCTTCGCCGGCGTGCACTGCCCAGGCACCATCCTGCCGCACGACGTCGCGGACCGGCGATCCCGTGTGGATTGCGCCACCTTCCTGCATGACGGCACCGGCCAGGCCTCTTGCGTATCTCAATGGATTGAGGTGACCAGCCTCGGAATGAAACCAGCCGCCATGATATCGCGGGCCGCCGGTGATTTCCTCGGTCGCCTGTCTGTCGAGCACCCGCGTCTTGGCGCCGACGGCATTATACTGCTGCGCCTTTACCTCGAGCTTGGCGATGGCGCCTGGCGTCAGCGCGCCCATGACGTAGCCATTCTGCTGCCATTCGCAATCGATGCCGTAACGCTCGATCATCCCTGCGACTTGTCCGTTGGCTCCTGTCTGCCGGGCGATCAGCCTTTCCGCCCACGGCTCGCCCAGCATGGCACGCAGTTCGGGCAGGCTGTAATGGGTGAAGGTTGGCGTACAGTGGCCGGCATTGCGCCCCGAGCCGCCGAACTCGATCTCCTGGGCTTCGAGCAGAACGACGTCAATGCCGTCACGGGCGAGATCGAGTGCGGTGGTCAACCCGGTGTATCCGCCGCCGATGATGCAGACGTCCGCCCGCCTGCGTCCTTGCAGTGGGCTGGTCTCTGGCAGCGGCGGCGCGGTCGCATACCAGAGCGAGACTTCAAACGGTGAAAACCTTGCCATTCCGGGCGGCTTCACAGCATGTCGCTTCGTGCGTCGAGCGCATCGCGCAACCCGTCGCCGATGAAGTTGAAACTGGTGACTGCCAGGGTGATGGCGGCACCGGGAACGATTGCCAACCACGGCGCGCTGTCGAGATACTGCTGGGCGCCGTTCAGCATGTTGCCCCAACTCGGCAGCGGAGGCTGGATGCCGTAGCCGAGGAAGCTGACATAGGCTTCCAGAAGGATGGCGCGGGCAACGGTAAGCGTGGCCGCGACGATGATCGGGCCGATCGCATTGGGCAGCAGTTCGCGAAACATGATGTGGCTGTTGCTGAGCCCGAGCATGCGGGCGGCGACCACGAAGTCGCGTTCGCGCAGCGATCGCACTTCCGCCTCGACGATGCGCGCGATTTCCATCCAGCTCGTTGCCGCGATGATCAGAGTGATCATGATCGGGCTCGGCTTGATGAAGGCCGCCATCGCCAGCAGTAGGAAGATGTTGGGAAAGGACAGCATCGCGTCGACGAAACGCATCAGCACCGTGCCGATGCGGCCGCCGAAGAAGCCGGCAGCGATCCCGAGCACGGTTCCAAAGACCGTGCTGATGACCATCGCAGCGAAGCCGACCAGGAGCGAAATGCGTCCGGCCATGAAGAGGCGCGCCGCGATGTCGCGGCCGAGCGGATCGGTGCCGAAGAAATGATAGCCCGTGAACGGCGGCGAGAACCGGCCACGCAGATCGATGTAGAGATCGTCAAAGGGCAGCAGCAAGGGGCCGAGGACGCAGGCCAGCACCAGAACGACGATCATCACCAGGCCGAACATCGCCAGTCGGTGACGGGCAAATCGGCGCACGGAGCGGCTTTGCCACCAGCGGTGCCTGGCGTGGGTGGGGATGAGGAAATCCGACTGGGTCATCTCTTCGTCCTCAGCTCAATCGAATGCGCGGATCGACGAATGCGACGGTGAGGTCCGCGGCCAGATTGCCGACCAGGACAAGAACCGCGGACATCATCAGCAGACCCATCACGACGGGGTAGTCGCTGTAACCGAGGCTATCGAGGAACAGCCGTCCCATGCCGGGCCAGGTAAAGACTGTTTCCGTCACCAGCGCCCCACCCAGTATTGTTGGCAGTTGCAGCCCCAGCAGGGTGATCATCGGCAGCAGGGCGTTTCCGAGGATGTGGCGGATCAATACGCGCCGGGAACTCAGCCCCTTGGCCCGGGCCGTTCGGACAAAATCCTGACTGATGACGTCGAGCGTGGCGGTGCGCATGTAGCGGCTCCACACGGCGACATTGACCAGCGCAAGAACGATGCTCGGCATGATGAGATGGATCGCGTAGTCGCCGAGCGAGCCATTGCCGATCGTGTACATGTTGCCGGCCGGCAGCCATCTGAGCCGCAGCGAGAATATGTAGATCGCGATCAACCCAAACCAGAAGGTCGGGATCGACAATGCCACCATCGCGCCGACCGTCGCTGCGTAGTCGAAGATCGAGTATCGTCTAAGCGCGCCCAGGACACCTATCCACGTGCCCACAAAGATGGCGATCGCGGTCGATACGCCCATCAGCAGCAATGTCGCGACAAGGTGCTCCCAGATGATATCAAGCACGGGCCTGCCGTCCCGGTAGGAATGACCCCAGTCACCGCGAAGCAGGTGGCTCAGCCAGTCGAGGTACTGGATGGGAAGAGGGCGATTGAGTCCCATTTGCGTGGCGATCCGGTCAAGATCGGCCTGCGTCATTCCTGGCGTGAGAGTGAATTGCGAGAGCGGTCCGCCCGGAGCCAGGTTCAGGACGGCAAAGCCGATCACCGAGACCAGCAGGAGCAGGACGAGACTTTGCCAGAAGCGTCCCAGCAGATAGCGAAGCATGCCGGTTGTCTCCGTTTTGGTGTCCGTCGGATACAGTCGCGCCAGAGGCGCCTTGTCGGCTATGCAGGCCGAGCCGGTCATCACCGGCCCGGCCTCGTTTGCGCGGGCTATGCCCATTGCCAGGTGGCCACGTCCCAGGAGTCGATGCGTACATTGATGTTCGGCTCGACGCCTTCGACACCGGACTTGTGTCCGCGCACCGTCGCGTATTGGAACATCGGCAGGAATGGCAGGTCGTTGCGTACGGTCTCCTGGATCTTCAGGTAGGCTTGCTTGCGTTTCTCCGGCACGAATTCGACACCGCCAGATCCGAGCAGCTTGTCTACCTCCGGGCTGGCATACTGCCAGGTGTTCTGGCCGGCGCCACCCTTGGCCGGAATCGACTTCGAGCTGAGATAGTCCGACGTGTCGGGATCGGAGCCCGTCAGGAAGTTAATGCCGACGACGACGGAATCGAATTCCGACTTCATCCAGTAGTCGCCCCACATCACGGCTGGCGGCAGGTTGGAGATCATCACCTCGACGCCGATGTCGCGATACGATTGCTGGATGAACTGCTGCGCCTGTTCGCGGATGTGATTGCCCGCCGTGGTCGAGTTCTTGAACGAGAGGCGGACACCGTCCTTGACGCGGATGCCGTCCGCTCCGGGGACCCACCCCGCGTCGTCCAGCAGTTTCTTTGCCTTGTCCACGTCGTATTCCTGCTTCGGCAAATCCGGATTGTAGTAGAAGGACTGCTGCGGCATGTAGGTTTCGGTCGGGGCCGGCAGCCCGTAGTAGAGGGCGTCGATGATCGTTTTCTTGTCCAGCGCATGATACAGCGCCTGGCGAACGGCGAGTTCCTTGAACTGCGGGCGCTCCATGTTGAAGCTGAGCGACTCGACCGTGGCGGCGGGAATGACGGCGACCGACGTTCCGCCCAATGCCTTGGCTTCCTCATAGTGGTCGGCTGTGATCCACTGTAGTCCGATGACGTCGATATCACCGGTCTTGAACTGGGTGTAGAGAACGGTCAGATCCGGAATGTACTTGTAGATCAGGCTCTTCAGGTAGGGGCCGTCGGCGAAGTAGTCGGTGTTGGCGGCCAGTTCGATATGGTCGCCGGCCATGCGTTCCACCCATTTGAACGGGCCAGTGCCGATCGGGGCATTGTTGAACGGCGCGGTGTTCTTGTCCTCCGCCGCACCGAGCACATGTTTGGGAACGATGAAGGTCGCGGCCAGGATCGACGGGTAGGGCGCGTAAGGCTCCTTCATCTTCCACTTGATCTCGGTTGGCGAGACGACAGTCAGGTCCTGGACAAGTTCGTGGCCGGCGCGTCGCCAGCTGCGAAACTTCGGGTCGACCAGCAGTTCGAGCGTGAACTTAACGTCCTCGGCGGTGAACGGCTGTCCGTCATGCCACTTCACGTCGTCGCGCAGCTTGACGTGCCACTCGAGCCCGTCGGCCGAGATGCCGCCGTTTTCGACGGTAGGCACCTCCTTGGCGAGCGCGGGGAAGAAATTGCCCTTGGGATCGACACCAAACAGCGGATCGAAGACGCTGAAGTGAATGCCCTCGTCGACCTCGATATGGGGCAAATGCGGGTTGAAGACGGTGGGCTCCTGGGAAAACCCGACGATCACCTGTCCCTTGGGTTCGCTCGGCGGGGTTGCCGCAAAGGCCCTGCCTGCTCCCGTCAGGTTGGGCATGGTGAGGCCGGCGGCACCGGCGATTGCCATTCCAAGCGCCTGACGACGCGTCGGTCGAAAGATTATGCTGCTGCTCTTGTCTGACATTGGAGGCTCCTTTTCATAGTGTTCCACTTTCGCTGCGTCACGCTCTCTTGTCGGAGCGCTTATAATCCAGTGATCGGCGCGACCTTCGATCCGTCCGAGAACCGCGACCACCGGAAGTCCTTGGGATCGACGATCGGCGGCCGTCCGGTGACGATATCGGCCATCAGCCTGCCTGCCGCGGGGCCGATGCCGAAACCATGGCCCGAGAAACCGGTCGCCACATGGAAGCCGGGAACGCTGTCGACGGCCGAAATGACGGGAATGGCGTCGGGCGTGACGTCGATATAGCCGGCCCAGCGCTGCGCCACCTGTGCCTTTTCCAGAACCGGAAATGCTATGCGGGCATTTGCAAGGACGCGCTCCGAGCTTTTCTTGGAAGGCTTTGGATCGAGCACGCGGCAGTATTCGAAGGGGCTCGCCTCATCCATCGCCCAGCGGGTCGGCATCCTTGCCTCGTCTAGGAAACGACCGCCCAGGCGGAATTGCAGCGATCGCCACTCTGTCTTCCAGGCCGGAAGAAAATCGCGCGCATAGCGAAAGGAGTTCGGCACGATGTCGACGACATTGCTCATGCTGGAGGCGACGGTGTAGCCACCGTCCTGGCGCTTGCGTATGGCGAAGTTGTTTGCCCACACGGCCTGGTCCGGCCCGTTCTCGACCGGCGTCGTGCGAAGAACCGTGTTCATGACCTTCAACTGCGGCAGGTTGAGACCAAGCGTTCCGCAAAACAGGTTCGACCAGACCCCTCCGGCAAGGACGACCGCCTTGCAGGCAATGAAGCCGCGTTCGGTCACGACGCCCGAGACGGCGCCGTTCGTCGTCTCCACGCCGCGCACGGCGCATTCCGTCAGTATGGCGGCGCCGCGGTCGCGTGCGGCTTCGGCAATTGCAGGCGCGGCCTTCTGGGGCTCGGCGCGACCGTCGGCGGGCGTGTAGAGCGCCCCTTTGACGTCGAGATTGGAGCCGGGGAGGAGGTCACGCAGTTCACCCGCGCCGATCATTCGCGACTCGAACTGATAGCCTTCGAGATGGCGTCCCCAGCGCTCGTGCTGTTCGTATTCCTTGTCGTCCGCGCATGTGAACACAATTCCGGCCCGGGCATAGCCAGTGTCTCGTCCGGTCCGTTCGGAGAGCCTCGCCCATATGCGCAAGGCCTCCGCCATCAGCGGAACCTCGCGTGGATCCCGCCGGGAAATGCGAACCCAGCCCCAGTTGCGGCTGGACTGTTCCTGTCCGATCTCGCCCTTCTCGCACAGGGCGACCCGCAAGCCTGTCTCGGCCAGTTCAAGTGCCGTCGCGGTGCCGATGATGCCGCCGCCGACGACGACACAGTCGACCTCCTTTGGCAGCTCGGTATCTCCATGGACGGGGACGACGAACGGTCCGGGCATGCTCAGTAGGACTCCTCGAGCTGGCAATTGATGGAAAATTCCGCGACGCTCGCATGATCGGGCAGATCGAGAAGCAAGCCGATGATCCGTGCGAGGTCGTCCGGATCGGTCATCAGCGCATCGGAGCGATCGGTGACGCCGCGGGCCATGTCGGTGGCGACGAAACCGGGACAGACGGCCGTGGCCCGAATTCCGAGGTCCCACCCCGCCTGCCGGATGCCGTGGGACAGCGCGACTGCGGCAAATTTGGAGATCGAGTAGGAGCCCGCGGTCACGGACTTGACCCGCTTGCCAGACAATGAGGCCAGTATGATCACCCGGCCCGCGGGGCTCGCCGCAAGCGACGCCCATGACGCGCGCACCAGACGGCGCGGAGCCTTGACGTTGATCTCGAACATCAGATCGAGATCCGCGTCGTCGATGTCGATGACCGACTTCGGAATCATGATGCCGGCGCTGGCGACAACCGCGTCGATCCGGTTGAAGGCATCAATGGTGCCGTCGACCCACGTCTGTTCACTGCCGGCTTCCGCGGCATCGTACGGGAACAGGCGGACGCGTTCGCTATCGGCCCAGTCGGGCTGCACCGATTCGCGCATGCCCAGCGACAATGTCCAGCCCGTCTCGAACAGGTGCCGGGCGCAAGCCGCACCGATGCCGCGGCTGGCACCGGACACGAGTGCCACACGCTGGCCGGTTCGGATTCCTGCGGGTTTCCTCATTGGTCGAGTCCCGCGGTGCGGCGGTAGACACGCCGCAATATGTCCAGCAGACGCTTCTGGTCTTTCTCGGGCACATCGGCGAAGAAATCGCTGGATTGCTTGGTGGCGATCTTGCGCACCTTGCGGGCGAGGTCTGCCCCCTTTTGGGTGATGTGGAGCTCCTGTGCGCGTCCATCGTCCGGTGCAGCCTGACGCGTGATCAGTTCGTGATCGATCATCTGGTCGACCAGCCTGCCCATGGCGGAGCGATCGCGCATGATGAGCTGCGCGATGACCGAGGGCCGTATTCCTGGATGGCTGTCGACAAGGAGCAGTGTGGTGATCTTGCCCGTTCCCCGGGCAACATCGAGACCTTCCAGCCGGTCATCAAGATCGCGTGAAAGCGCTATGTTGATGCTGCGGATATAGAAGCTCAACGTGTCTTCGAGGACATCCAGCCCGACCGTCTCGACAGGATAAGGCGGACCTTTGTTCTTCTTCACCGGCATCGAACACTCTCCAGAGGCTGTCGTGGACAGCCTTCATCGAGATCGCCGCAGCCCCATCCGGGGTTGTCGAGGGCTTCCAGGGTATGATTGAGCGAGTAGTGGATAAATGCAACTACTTTTAGTGGACAAACGCAACTATTCTACTCAGCAGGAGACCGGCGCGGCACGCATCGGCAGCCTGATCAAGGAGCAGACATGCGGCCGCGCCTTTGTCGGCATGGTCATTTATTGTTCAGGGGAGGAGAGCTTCAGGGTGGCCGCGGCTCAAGCAGCCGGGATCCATTCCTTGCCGGGAATGGCGGAGATCAGTTGCCTCGTATAGGGGTGATGTGGCGACCGGAATATCTGCGACGGCGGGCCACACTCCACGACTTCGCCGCGGTTCATCACCAGAATTTCGTCGCAGATCCGGCTTGCCACCCGCAGGTCGTGAGTGATGAAGATCATGGCGATCTTCATTTCTTCCTGGATGCTCGCCAGCAGATCGAGGATCTGCGCCTGGATGGAGACATCAAGAGCCGAGACCGCTTCGTCGGCGACCAGGACCTTGGGGTCCATCATCAGGGCTCGTGCGATGCCGATCCGCTGACGCTGGCCGCCAGAGAATTCGTGCGGAAAGCGGTCGTAGGCACCCTCGTCGAGGCCGACCAGACGCAGCAGCCGCAGCGCCTTCGCGCGCGCTTCCGGAGCGGACAGGCCGTGCGCCATCGGGCCGACGGTGAGGATCTTGGCGATCGTCTGGCGCGGATTGAGCGAGGCGAACGGATCCTGGAAGATCATCTGGATGTGCGGCCGCATCGGTCGGAACTCGGAGTCCGAAAGCGCCGCGATATCCTTGCCGTCGAACAGGATGCTGCCTCCGTCGCTGTTCAGGAGTTTCAGCAGGACGCGGCCCAGCGACGATTTCCCCGAGCCGGACTCGCCGACGATGCCGAGCGTTCTGCCCTGCCGAACCTCGAAGCTGACCTGCTTGACGGCATGCACGATGCGGGACCTCGAGAAGAAGCCGATGCCCGGGCTATATGTCTTGTCGAGTTTCTGCACCGCCAGCGCGATCGGAGTATCCTCGCGCGCCTTCGTTTCGCTCTCGATCATATGCGGGACGGCGGCGATCAGCCGCCTGGTGTAGGGATGGCTTGGATTGCCCAGCACGTCGGCGGCGGCGCCTTGTTCGACCATCGCGCCTTTCTCCATGACGATGACGCGATCGGCGATTTCCGCGACGACGCCAAAATCGTGCGTGATGAACATGACGCTCATGTTCTTTTCGCGCTGCAGCCGCCGGATCAGGGCAAGTATCTGCGCCTGGGTGGTGACGTCGAGAGCGGTGGTCGGCTCGTCGGCGATCAAAAGATCAGGCTTGAGCGCCAGCGCCATGGCGATCATGACGCGCTGGCGTTGCCCGCCAGAGAGCTGGAACGGATACTGGTGGCGCAAGACCGCCGGTTCCGGCAGGCCGACTTCGCCAAGCAGGTCGACAACCGCCTTGGCGCGGGTCGCCGAGGTGCCGGACCGGTGTGCTTCCATGACCTCCGCCACCTGTTGGCCGACAGTCATCAGCGGATTGAGCGCGGAAAGCGGATCCTGGAAGATGATGGAGACCGAACGGCCACGCAGACTGCGCATCACGTCTTCCCCGGCGCTGGCGAGATCGTGACCCTTGAAGCGGATGCTTCCCTGCGCGATCCGCACCGAAGACGGCAGCAGGCCCATGATCGCGTTTGCGGTGACGGACTTGCCGGAGCCGGATTCGCCGACGATGCAGAGCATCTCACCCTTCCGCATGTCGAAGGAAATGTTTTCGACGGCGTTCTCCCGCTCCATGTTGTTTGGCAGGCGGACGGTCAGATTTCGAACAGAGAGAACAGTTTGCTCGCTCGGCTCGTGGGTGGTCATTTCGCTCGGCGGCATTGCTTGGCCCTTCAAAGTCCAATGATCTGACAGCATACTAGCCGCACGTCCTGCCATCAGCGCAAGCCCCGACGACTATTTCATTCGTCGACTAGCCGACGAACCATTGGCGCCTGAAGTCGCGTGGTAAGCGGTCCCTAACTGGACCATGCCAACCACCAGTGCGCGAAATCAGTATCGTCGGCCTATGATTTTATCAAGAAGGGCGATCCTGGATGCGGTTCCAGGCATGCATGCGGTTGGCGACCTGCACTGCGATCGGATGGAACGGAACTGGCTTCATGTTCGTAACCGGCAGCGGCATCTGCTCGTCCGTGCGCCGACCGCTGACCAGCGACCGATTTCCTGGCCAAGTGACAGCGATATAGCGACGCCGCGGCCGGAATAGATGCCCCTAAAGACGAGACCGGCGCCAAGGGGTACAGGCGCGGCCGGCGGTCGGGCACCACGGCGAAAGTCCCGTGCACCTGCGGCTGGAGTAAACGCTTTACAGCCCGGTTTGGTACCGCTACCGTTTCCACGTCGCGTGAGCAGGGGAGGGGAGCCTGGGGCTGTCGCGGACCAGACACGAAGCGGTTTCCTTCGACGACGTCGCAGGAAGCATTCGGGAGGAAATCGATGGCGTCTGTCGCAATTGGCGAAGTCTACAAATCATTCGGGTCCGTCGAGATTCTACACGGCGTCAGCGTCGATATAAAAGACGGCGAATTCGTCACGCTGGTCGGGCCCTCGGGCTGCGGAAAATCGACTCTTCTCAGAATGATTGCCGGCCTGGAAAAGATTTCACGCGGCCAGATCGCGATTGGCGAACGTGTCGTCAACAACGTTGCGCCCAAGGAACGCGACGTCGCTATGGTCTTCCAGAATTATGCGCTCTACCCGCACATGACAGTCGCCGAGAACATGGCGTTCTCGCTGATGCTCAAAGGTGTCTCCAAGACAGAAAGCGATGCCGGCGTTCGCCGGGCGGCCGAAATCCTCGGGCTTATGCCGCTGCTGTCGCGCTATCCTCGCCAGCTTTCCGGTGGCCAGCGCCAGCGCGTCGCCATGGGCCGGGCGATCGTGCGCGATCCGCAGGTTTTCCTCTTCGACGAGCCGCTGTCCAATCTCGACGCCAAACTCAGGGTGCAGATGCGCGCCGAGATCAAGGAACTGCATCAGCGCCTGAAGACCACGACGGTTTATGTCACGCACGACCAGATCGAGGCCATGACCATGGCCGACAAGATTGTCGTCATGCATGACGGCGTCGTCGAGCAGATCGGACCGCCGCTGGAACTCTACGACAGGCCGAACAACCTCTTCGTCGCTAGCTTTATCGGCTCGCCCGCAATGAACCTGCTCAAGGGCGAAATCGCAACCGACGGCCCGCCGTCCTTTCGCGGCGCCGGCGGCATTTCGGTGCCGCTCGCCGCGCCACTTCCCATCGGCAGCAGCGGGCCAGTGGTTCTGGGAATACGGCCCGAGCATTTGCGGCTGTCGGACCAAGGCATTCCCGTCACCGTCGTGGTGGTTGAACCGACCGGGTCGGAGGTGCAGCTCATCGGCCGCACTTCCGGGGGTGACGAGATCGTCGCCAATTTTCGAGAGCGCCATTCTTTCACGCCTGGCGAAACCATCCAGCTCGCCGCCGAGCCGGGACTCATTCACCTTTTCAGCGGCGAGACCGGGCAACGATTGGAAACGCGCAGCAGGCAATAAGGACCACTACGAGGAATCGACAGGAGGAGACAAGCATGAGGTTCACCAGACGCGACGTAATCCGCACCACCGCCGCCGCGGCGGCGGGCGCCTTGGGAAGCCGGTTCATCAGCTCGCCCGCCTATGCCCAGGAGGGACCGAAATACAAACCCGAGGACGGCGCCAAGCTTAGGCTGCTGCGCTGGTCACCCTTCGTCCAGGGCGACGAAGATCAATGGCTGGCCAACACCAAGCGATTCACCGAAGCGACCGGTGTCCAGGTCCGCGTCGACAAGGAAAGCTGGGAGGACATTCGCCCCAAGGCAGCAGTCGCCGCCAATGTCGGGTCCGGCCCCGACCTGATGTTCGTCTGGTTCGACGATCCACACCAATATCCCGACAAGCTGCACGACGTGACCGAGCTGGGCGAATATCTCGGGTCGAAGTACGGCGGCTGGCATGACGGGCCAAAGCAGTACGCGACCCGGGAAGGAAAATTCATCGGCCTGCCGCTGGCCACCATCGGCAATGCAATCGTCTATCGCGAGAGCTGGGTCAAGGAAGCTGGCTTCTCGGAATTCCCGAAAGACACGAAAGGCTTCCTCGAGCTTTGCAAAGCGCTGCAAGCGAAGGGACATCCGGCCGGTTTCACGCACGGCCATGGCGTCGGCGACGGCAACAACTACGCGCACTGGCTGCTTTGGAGCCACGGCGGCCAGATGGTCGACGAGAGCGGCAAGGTGACGATCAACAGCCCCGAGACCCTGAAGGCGATCGAATACGCCCAGCAGCTCTACAAGACTTTCATTCCCGGCACCGAGAGCTGGCTCGACGTCAACAACAACCGAGCCTACTTGGCCGGCGAATTGAGCGTGATCGCCAATGGCATTTCCGCCTACAACACGGCCAAGATCAACAAGGACAAGGATCCGAAACTGACCGAAATCGCCAAGGACACGCGCACGACCAACTTACCGATCGGACCCATCGGGAAATCCGTCGAGCTGTTCCAGGTGACCACCGCCGTCATCTTTGACTACACGCCTTACCCGAATGCGGCTAAAGCCTATCTGCAGTTCATGTTCGAGGACCCGCAAATGTCGGACTGGATCACTTCCTCGGCGGGCTATTGCTGCCAGACGCTCAAAGCGTTCGATAACAATCCTGTATGGACGGCCGACCCCAACAACGCTGCCTACGCGAAAGCCTCGGCGACGCTTCGACCTAACGGCTATGCCGGGCCGCTAGGCTATGCCTCGGCGGCAACCATGGCCGACTATGTGCTAGTCGATATGTTCGCCAAGGCCGTGACCGGCCAGGCGACGCCGCAAGAGGCGATGGAAGAGGCCGAGAAGCGCGCAAACCGCTACTATCGCGTTTGAGCCGGGCTCAGCCGGGCGGCAGGGCTGTCCGGCTGGCTTCGGACTGCGTCAAGGCTGTTCCGGCCGATCAATAAGACCTCAACAGGAGCCGACCCCATGGCCGTGCCGTCAGCTGCCATTCAGCCGCGTTCTTCGAACCTGTCGCGGATTCTATCGCGCTGGGCCGAAAGCCGGAACGCGCTGGGCTTCGGCTTCATGCTGCCGGCGGCGGCACTACTGCTTGTCTTCCTGACCTATCCGCTCGGCCTCGGCGTCTGGCTTGGCTTCACCGATGCCCGCATCGGCCGCCCCGGCATCTTCATTGGCCTCGAGAACTACGAGTATCTTTGGAGCGACGCCGTCTTCTGGCTCTCCGTCTTCAACACCTTGCTCTACACGATCAGCGCCTCGATCCTGAAATTCGCGCTTGGCCTCTGGTTGGCGCTCATTCTCAATCAAAACCTGCCCTTCAAATCGTTCTTCCGCGCGATCGTCCTGCTGCCGTGGGTAGTGCCGACGGTGCTGTCGGCCATCGCCTTCTGGTGGATCTACGATGCGCAGTTCTCGATCCTATCATGGGCCCTGCAGCAGATGGGCCTTATCGACCATCGCATCAATTTCCTCGGCGATCCGACGAACGCGCGGGCGTCGGTCATCGCCGCCAATGTTTGGCGCGGCATTCCGTTCGTGGCGATCACTCTGCTTGCAGGCCTGCAGACGATTCCGCAGTCGCTCTACGAGGCCGCGACGCTTGACGGTGCCAACCGTTGGCAATTGTTCCGCCACGTGACGTTGCCGTTGCTTACACCCATCATCGCCATCACCATGACGTTTTCGGTGCTCTTCACCTTCACCGATTTCCAGCTGATTTATGTGCTGACCCGCGGCGGGCCGGTTAACGCCACCCATTTGATGGCGACGCTGTCGTTCCAGCGAGGCATCTCCGGAGGCCAGCTTGGCGAGGGCGCCGCGATCGCGGTGGCCATGATCCCATTCCTGCTTGCGGCAATCCTGTTCAGCTATTTCGGCCTGCAGCGCCGCAAATGGCAGCAGGGCGGCGGAGACTGACATGGCCGCGATCGAAAGCAACCGTCCGGACACAGACGAGGGCGGCATGGGTTATCTTCAGAGCCTGCCCCGGCGCGTAGTGACCGTCTATCTGCCGCTGCTGGTATTCGTCATCGTGCTGTTGTTCCCGTTCTACTGGATGACGATCACGGCGGTGAAACCCAATCTCGAGATGACGGATTATGCGAATTTCAACCCGTTCTGGGTCGTGCATCCGACATTGGAGCATATACGCTATCTTCTCTTCGAGACGTCCTACCCCGGCTGGCTGCTCAACACGATCCTCATCTCAACTGCCGCCACGTTCCTGTCGCTGCTTGCTTCGGTGTTTGCGGCCTATGCGATCGAACGCTTGAGGTTTTCCGGGGCGCGCCAGGTTGGTCTGGCGGTCTTCCTGGCCTATCTCGTGCCGCCCTCAATCCTGTTCATTCCATTGTCGGTAATGGTGTTCAACCTCGGCCTTTACGACACGCCGTTCGCTCTGATCCTTACCTACCCGACCTTCCTCATCCCGTTCTGCACATGGCTGTTGATGGGTTACTTCCGCTCGATCCCGTTCGAACTGGAAGAATGCGCGCTGATCGACGGAGCGAGCCGCTGGCAGATCCTCACCAAGATCGTGCTGCCGCTGTCGGTGCCGGGCCTGATTTCCGCGGGCATCTTCGCATTCACCCTGTCGTGGAACGAGTTCATCTACGCCTTGACCTTCATCCAGTCGTCCGAAAACAAAACCGTCCCGGTCGGCGTGCTTACCGAACTCGTGCGCTCGGACGTCTATGAATGGGGAGCGCTGATGGCAGGCGCACTGATCGGCTCTCTGCCGGTGGTGGTGCTTTATTCATTCTTTGTCGAACACTACGTCTCCTCGATGACAGGGGCAGTGAAGGAGTGAGGCTTTGCTACGGTCGCCTTCCGAAGCCGCCCCGTAGAAACACCGCAGGCTTGGTATCCTTTTCAACGAACCTACCTCGGCCTCGTGCTAAGTCCTGTCGAGATTTAGGAATCGGCTTTTGGCTTGTTTGTGATTCAGGCTGATTGGGACGATTTGTCCTGACTGACGCCAAATGGGTAAGATGGAACCGCCTTGCGTGACCTTCCAGCCTTTTTTGAAAATTGGACACCGTCTTCAAGCGATGCCGGGATTGAATCCCATTACTGCGGGTTTTCGAAGCCAATCGGGACCAGCCAGACGGGGAGTCCGGTCGAGGTCACCGCCACGGAATGACCAGGGACGGCATGACCGAGCAAGATTTGCGCGCCCACGCGGCCCCAAACGCGAACGGCGATAGGCGATATATTCAGGGGCACCGCCGATACCGAAGGAATGACCGGCGCTATCGTCGCTGTCATCGAAAAGGAGCCTGGGAATGTCCTCGCATATGATCGCTGTCATCGGTGGTGACGGTATTGGACCGGAGGTCGTCGAGGCTGGGGTGAAGGTGCTAGAAGCCTTGACTGTTGCCGAACCAGGTCTTGCCTTCGATTTCAAGCGCTTCGACTGGGGTTCTGATTACTATCGCGGCAACGGCCGCATGATGCCGCGCGATGGCCTTGACCAGATTAAGGCCTTCGATGCGATCTATTTCGGCTCGGTCGGCGACCCTAATCTCCCCGACGATATCACGCTTTGGGGTCTGCGCCTGGCCATCTGCCAGGGGTTAGACCAGTACGCCAATGTGCGGCCGACGCGCCTCCTTCCTGGACTGACCGGTCCGCTGCGGTCCGAACTCGGCAAGCAGATAGACTGGGTGATCGTCCGCGAAAACAGCGAGGGCGAATATGCTGGCGTCGGCGGTCGCGTCCATCGCGGCCTGCCGATCGAGGTTGGCATGGATGTCGCTGTCTTTACCCGCACCGGCATCGAACGAATCGCCCGGTTTGCCTGCGACCTTGCCTCGTCACGGACCCGAAAGCTGCTGACAGTGGTGACAAAGTCGAATGCACAGCGCCATGGCATGGTGCTCTGGGACGAAGTCGTTCGCGAGGTGGTTCGCGACTACCCCAGTCTGACTGTCGATTGGATGCTAGTCGACGCCATGACCCAGCGAATGGTCAACAAGCCCGACAGTATCGACACGGTTTTAGCGACCAACCTCCATGCCGACATCCTTTCCGATCTGGCTGCTGCGCTTGGCGGTTCTCTTGGCGTTGGCGCGACGTCGAACATCGATCCGTCTCGCAGGCATCCGTCCATGTTCGAGCCCATCCACGGTTCGGCCTTCGATATCGCCGGCAGGGGCATTGCAAATCCTATTGGATCGTTCTGGACGGCAAGCCTGATGCTCGACCATCTCGGGGAGGTGGCTGCAGCACGTCGCCTTATGGTGGCGATCGAGATCGTCACCGACCGTGGAGAGTTTCTTAGCCCGGATCTTGGTGGTGCTGCGAGCACGGCAGCGGTCACGGCCGCCGTGATCGAGGCACTTCGCTCCAACTAGCACTACTTTGGCAGATTTTTAACAATGGGGCGGGCCGGATGATGCGTTGGCAACAGGAATTACACAGAACAGAAAAATCTAGCATCGGTCAGGTCTGAAGCTCATTCGCGCAAGCGACAACGCAATTCGCTGAGCATCCAAAGTTTGTTGCCGGGCCTGCGAAAGCCATAGCATGCGATGCTCCCACGACACCCCTCTCATTGCGGACCTCGCGGCGACAGTGATTTCGTATCCCCCGCAGCGAGGCGACGCGATCGAACTGGCATCATGGCCGTCGCTGGGGGTGAAGCTGTCGGCAACAAGCCGCCCACCTTCACCATGCTGACGACCGATCCCGGGCGGGATGTCGCGCCATATCACAACCGACAGGTGGTCGTCCTTCAGCCGGAGAATTGGGCTGCCTGGATCAATTTAACAAAGCCTGACGCCGAGCTCTTGCGCCCGCTTCCATCCGGATCGCTTTCGGTGGAGAAAGTTCGCCCCGAAAGTTCGTGATTTAGCTGCGTAATCTCCGGCACGCTGAGGGGACCGAGATCGAGAACCGGCGTGTATTCGCCGGTGCGGCGCCAGACGCCCCGAACCTTTCCATTCTCTCGATCCCGTTTCGGATAGAATATCTGCCCCTCGAAGTGATCAAGGAACGCCTTTGCAGACGCGGCATCACTGAAACAATGGAGCCGAAAGGTATTCTCCGTTCGGCCATATCGCCTGCACCTGCCGCGTTTGGTGCTTAAGTCCTCGTTCCTGGCAGAACTTCGCAATTAAGCGGCGCGCTTTTACCCGATTGGGACTCGGAGCGACCGGAAGCCTTCATGCATCTGGTGCTCTGCATCGCATGAGCGGCGTCCCACATCCCACTCCTTGCGTCCATTGGGAGGGTCGTTGTGGACCAAGCCCTACTTGTGACAAAGCCGATCCAGCGCGTCTCGAAGTGCAGTGGCGGCATCGTCACGCTCGTCAGGGGACATAAGCTCCGGTTCAAGTTCCAGCCTGAAGTGCGGCAGCTCGGTTCGAACGGCACGACGAGCGGCCGCCAGATTGGCCTTCAGATCGATGACGCGGTAGGTGGCCACGGGATAGGCAATCCCCTTGACCTGGACGTGCCCCAGTTCCTCACAGTCGATTGAGTCCTTCACTTGCGCAAACGTCTCGTAGGAAATGAGGATGGCCCCCGGCGGCGCCTCCTGCTCCAGGCGCGAGGCGAGATTCACGGCGCCGCCGATTATCGTGTAGTCCATCCGGTCCTCGCTGCCGAAGTTACCGACGGTGCAGTAGTCGGTATGGATGCCGATGCGACAGCGCAGCGGTGTTTCGATCCCCATGTCCCGCCAGACTTCGGCAAGCTCGCTAATCCGCTTTTGCATTGCAAGTGCCATCTGCGCACAAGCCAGCGCGTCCTCCTTGACGCCGCGAGTCTCGGGATCGCCGAAAAACATCAGGATCGCGTCGCCGACATATTTGTCGATCGTCGCGCCGTGATCCGAAGCTATTTTCGACATTTCCGTCAGATAGTGATTGAGGAGTTGGGTGAGATCCTCGGATTCCATTTTGTCAGTGGTCTCCGTAAAGCCGGCGATATCGGAGAAGCATATTGTCAGTTTCTTCCGCTGGCTGGCGATCCTGACCTCCTGGCGGCCGGTGAATATCGAGCGATACACTTGGGGCGCCAGATACTTCGCCAGCTTGCTGGAAAGCGCCTCCAGAACCACGGATTTCTCGGCTAGGTTCTCCTCCCTTTGCTTCAGCTCAGTGATGTCCGAATAGACGGCGACCGTGCCGCCGGCGCTGATCCGCCGCTCGCTGATCATGACCCATCGCCCGTCGCCTCGCCGCTGCACCCAAGGTTCGCCAGGGTTGCGGTGCCGCGAGAGGCGCTCGGCGACCCACTCCTCGACCCGCCCCTCGGCGTCCTTGATGTAGCCGCGCTCAGCGGATCGGCGAATGATTTGCTCGAATGTCGTGCCGAGCGTCAGTTCGGTCTCCAGACCGGTGTAGAGCAATTCGCGGTAGCGGCTGTTGCTGAGGGCGAGCCGGTCCTCCCGGTCGTACAGAGCGAATCCTTCGGAGATGCTTTCGATGGCATCGATGAGCCGCTGGCGAGCTTCCGCTATTTCGCGCAGGTTCTTTTCCTCGACCTCGACAGCAGTATCCCGGAAGAGTCTCAGCGCTTCGGCCATGCGCCCGATTTCGTCGCTGCCCGCGGCTGGCAGCGGCGCACGAAGGTTGCCCCCCGCAATCGCGAGCATGCCCTGGCTCACGGCCCCCAGTCGGGCGAGGAGGCTGCGGTCGACATAGAGCCAGACAACCAGAACCGAACTCAGGAGGCTGAGGAAGGCGGAGCCGAGCACAACCGCGGTGCCGTAGCGCTGGACGAGCGCGGCTTCGCGACCGGACGCAGCGATCTCCTGGTCTGCGGTGGCGACCAGGCGATCGACGCCAGCGGTGAGATTGCGCGACAGTCGATTGTTCTCGACCAGAAGCCTTTCGCCCTGTGCCAGGACAGCGAACTCGTCCTCCCGCGCCTTGGGGATGCTGTCCTCGCCGTCGGTCAAACCCTTGAATTCGTCGACACGCTGCCGGAAGCGGGTCCGCAGCTTTTCGTCGATCTCCGTGGAAACCTTTTCAAGAGCAGTGAGCGAACGGCGTAGCGGAAAAAGGATCAACGCCAGGTCGCCCGGCGTCGGCGCGTTCGCGACCTTCACCAGCGCGTCGTTGACCGCCGAGATCTCCAACTGCGCCTTCTGCTGGGGGATGTAGGCCGCAATCGCCTGGACCAGGTCGGTCATCGCCGCTGCGCGTCGATCGGGCGACAGCGACGTGTCGGCCGCGACCGCCCGCCATTGCGGAAGCCTGGAATCCATCACTAGGATGCTGGTGGCGACAAGGCGCTGGCTTCCGGTCGTCGTCGCGGCGAGGCGATTCAGGAGCTCCTCCTTGCGGGCGACCACGTCGAGCCGGGCGACAACAAGAGAGTCGAGCTCCTTCAGGTTGCGCCTCAGAACAATCACGGCTTCCTCGATCTCGGCCAAAGGCACTGTGCCCAACGTGGCATCACGGAGGTCCGTGCGCAGGGCCTCGAGGCGGGACATCTCGAGCGCCACGGCAGCCGAGACCTCGCTGTGCTGAGCCCTGCTTGTCGCTGCCAGCACCGATGGCGCGGCAGCAGCGACCCGTTCGGCTTGGCGCGAAAGCTGGAGGGAGGCGAGCGCCGACGGCACTCGATCCGTGGTAATTCGGTCGACGACGTCGCCAACCTGGAGGAAGGCATAAAGCGCCGCAGCGGTTGCCAGCACCGCAAGGGCGCTGATCCCGAAAAAGGCGAGCAACAGCCGGCCGCGTATGCCGAGGCGTTCAAGCATCTCGGTGAGTCGCGACAGTTCGGCCACTCTGGTCTGCATCGACTAGACATCTCAGCCGGCACGCCGGCGATCAGCGAATCCTATTCAACCGGCACGTACTCTCCGCCGCGCCAGACGTACCAAACCCAGCTCTGCTTCGTGAGGTCGCCCTTGTCGTCGAAATCAACCCGGCCGATGACGGTGTCGAATTCCTGTTCGTGCAGTGCCGCAATGACGGCCTTGTGCTCCAGCGAACCTGCCTTCGAGACTGCCTGGGCCCAAACCTGGACCGCGCAGTAGCTCAACAGCGTGTAGCCCGCGGGTTCGAAATTCTCCGCACGGAACTGCTCAACGACCGCGGCCGCTTCGGGGCTTCGCCTCGGGTCCGCCGGGAACGTGAAGAGGGTCCCCTCCGCCGCGGGGCCGGCGATCAGGGCAAATTCCTCGGTCGCCAAAGCATCTCCGGATATGAGCTGAACCGTGTAGCCATTGTCGTGTGCAGCGCGAGCAATCAGCGCAACCTCGGCATGATACCCACCCACATATAAGGCGGAGACGCCGGCGGTCTGCAACGCAGCGACCTCGGCCGAATAGTCGTCCTTCCCGGGAATGTATGCGTCGTAAACGGCCTCAGTCACGCCCCGCTTGTTTAGCTGCTTCCTGGTCTCGTCGGCGAGACCCTTCCCATAGGTCGAGTTGTCGTGGAGAATCGCAATCTTCTTGTTGCCCCAGCGATCGGCAAGGTAGTTGCCGGCGACGATACCTTGCGCGTCGTCGCGGCCAATGGTGCGAAAGACATTGGCGCGGCCCTGTTCGGTCAGCTGCGGATTGGTCGAGCCTGGAGATATCTCAACGACGCCCGCCTCCTCGTACACTTTTGATGCGGGGATCGAGGCCCCGGAGCAATAATGCCCGACGACGAGCACGACCCCGTCAGCCACCAGCTTCTTGGCGGCCGCCACAGCTTGCTCGGGATCGCAGAAGTCGTCGACGGAAATGAGCCTCACCTTCTGGCCGAGCACGCCGCCCGCCGTGTTGACGTCGGCCACTGCCATCTCCGCGCCGCGCTGTCCCTGCTCGCCGATCCAGGCGAGCCGTCCCGTCATCGCAGCCGAGACGCCGATCAGCACCTCCGCTCGCGCGGAGCTGAACGCGGCCGCGAGCGCGACGATCGCTATGGCGATGATGCGGTGCATGTGTGCACCCCCTTAACTATAGCTTACGCCAATCCCGTCAGAGCCGACAGCCCCTTCGGCAAGCGCGACTATCTCGGCTGCTATTGCAGCGCACACCCAATTTTTGGCGGAGCGATCATAAACTGGAATGGCTTGTCATAACTTCGTTCGCTGAGGTCGGAATCGCGCGCCAAATCCGGACGTTGCCGCTGACCGGAGGGAGCGTCGTGATTGGGTCAAATTCCGAATCTTCATCCGCTGCAACATAGCTCCGACCTTCTCGCGCGCCGAGCGCCCGAAATGCCACCGAACCTGCCGACATCATAGCCACGCCTCGAGTAGAGGCTTCGTCTCGAGCACCTCGGCACGGTTCCGTTCGCGCGATAGAAGCAGCGGTTGGCGATTGAGCAGCATGGAATCGCCGAATTCATGCGCGCGGTATCGATACGCGGTGAAGGCTGCGGAGGCCTTGGCGAGCAGAGCATCATCGGCAAAGGCGCGCAGGAGTTCGAAATGGCTTTCGCCGGGCTGGTGGACGCCTGTGAGAATCGCATCGACCACGCGAAGCCGCGTGCCCCGCGCGATGCGCCCTGTCGCAATGCCATTTCCGGCACGCACATTGCCGCCGGGATTGGCGGCTGCCTCAAGTGCGCGCACTACGCTCGTGCCGATCGCAATGATGCGGCTGCCGCGCAGCTTCGCCCGCGCGACCTGCGCCGCGGTGCGCCCAGGGATGCGGTATGGCTCGTCGAAGGGAAGGCGCGAGTCGAGCGCGGGATCGCCGGTGGAAGAGACGCCCGCAGCATGCGTGAGTGTTGCAAAGCCAACGTCGTGCCGACGCCAGGCTTGGAGCGTGCGCCAGTCGAGCGCGAAGCCTGCCGACGGCGCCTCGAACGCGACCGGCCCGGCGGCAATCTTCGTCCAAACATCCCACAGTGCCAACGGCTCGGGAACATGCGCGTATTGGATCGGCTGGCCGTGCTGCGCCAGTCCTGCAAGCACCGCTGCGCGGTTGCCTGGGAAGTGCAACTCGAGAAGGCGTGGATGGTCGAGAAGGCGCTCGACGACAGCGTCAAGCGAGCCGAGCCGGAGGCGATCGCCTGGTGACAGCGGAGGTGGAGGCAGCCGGTCTTCCGTGCGCGTGCGGTGATCGCCCGAACCGAAGGCAATCGCCACGAAACGGGTTGGGTCGGGAAGTGACAGCCAGCCCGCCAGGCGGATCTCGATCGCCTCACCGCTTGGAACATGCGTGCCGTGCAAGCTGGCAGGCAAGGTCGCGGCGTCATTGGCGACGACCAGATCGCCGGGGTTGAACAGCGTCGCGAGTCCAGCGCGCCGTAGGTCGCGCATCATGCCGTCCGCCTCGACGACGAACAGCCTGGCGGAGCGCCGATCGGGACGATCGGCGGCAATCATCCATGTGCTCCGGCGAGAAGCATAGAGCGGACCGGCAACGCGTCGAGCATCTTTTCGATGATCTCGGCAGCTGCCTGCTCGGGGCGCTTCAAGGTCGCCGGATCAGCATCAGGGATCGCGAGCGCGTGCAGTGGGGTGTCCATGTCGCCGGGGTCAAGCGCGAGGAGCCGGATGCCGTCTGCTTTCGCCTCCTCGTCCCAAATCGCCGTCAGATGGGCAAGAGCGGCCTTGCTCGCGCCGTATGCTCCCCAGCCGGGATAGGCGTTCACCGCGGCGTCGCTGGAAATGTTGATGACCAGCGCGCCGCGGCCCTCGCGCGCGGACGCGGCAAGCGCACCGAACAGAGCTTTCGTCAGCCGGAACGCGCCGACGAGATTGACCGCGAGCGCCGTTTCCAGCTCCTCGCACTCGGTATCGGCAAGGAGCGCCAGAGGGACAGGGCCGAGGCTTGAGGCATTGTTGATCAGGACATCGAGCCCGCCGAGCCCGGCAGTGACCTGCAACGCGATCAGGTAGATGTCCTCCTTCTTGCCGACGTCGCCGACAATGCCGTGCGCGCCCGTCTCGTCAGCGATGCGTGCGACATTCGCGGCGGCGCGAGCGACGAAGGCCACGCACGCACCCTGCGCGGCCAGCTGCCGCACAAGCGCCACTCCGAGCCCGGAGGTGCCGCCCGTGACCGCCACGCGAAGTCCCTGAAGTTCGATATTCGTCTGCATTGCCAATGCTCCTTTAATCCGTATGCCCTTGCTACAAGTTCAAGTTAACTTGAAGTCATGCGGGAATTGTGCTTTCGTTCATGCATGGATTCCATGCTGACCATCACCGACGTGGCGCGGCGCAGCGGCGTCGCATCATCGGCCCTGCGCTTCTACGAGGAGCGCGGGCTGATCGCGTCCGAGCGGGCCGGCTCGGGACACAGGCGCTACCCGCGATCCGTGCTGCGCCGGATCGCCTTCATCGTCTTCGCGCAGCGAATTGGGCTGACGCTTGAGGAGATCGGCGCCGAGCTGGCCAAGTTGCCAGCCGATCGCGTGCCGTCGCGTCGGGATTGGTCGCGGTTATCGGGCCAGTGGACCAAGCACATCGACCAGCGCATCGCCGAGTTGCAGCGCCTGAGGTCGGGGCTTACCGAGTGCATCGGTTGCGGCTGCCTGTCGATCGACCGGTGTAGCCTTGCGAACCCTGCCGATATGGCAGGACGCAAGGGGCCGGGGCCGAGGTATTGGCTGGGGTGAGTTGGCAGCGTGCCTGTCACTATTGCAGAACTCGGCAGCGCAAGACTTCGCCAAGTGCGAGACGCTGCGGCCCCGGTAAGGTTCAGCGGCGGTATTGTTCGTCGCTGACTTTCTCCACCGCTCGACGGCCTTGCAATCGAGTGAATAGCAATATGCGCCGTTGAACGCGCCGACGCGTCGCCAGGCAAGCCTGGAAAATTTGGCGCTCCTATCATTCGAGTGCCAAAGGGGCTATGTTAAGCGTTGCAGTCGCTCAGTGTGCGGCGGCAGAAAGAACCCCAATGAAATTCCGACCACTCCACGACCGCGTCGTCATTCGGCGGGCGGAAGGCGACAAAAAATCCAAGGGCGGAATCATCATTCCCGACACCGCCAAGGAAAAGCCGCAGGAAGGCGAAGTGATCGCCGTCGGGCCGGGCGCGCGCGACGAAAGCGGCAAGCTGATCCCGCTCGACGTCAAGGCCGGCGACTTCATCTTGTTCGGCAAGTGGTCCGGCACCGAGGTCAAGATTGACGGCGAGGACCTTCTGATCATGAAGGAGAGCGACATTATGGGCATCGTCGAGAAAACCAAAGCGGCCAAGAAAGCCGCCTGACCGGGCGATTTGCGCTCTGCTAATTTCTAGACTGAACTGGACGTAAAATCATGTCTGCCAAGGAAATCAAATTCGCTACCGATGCGCGCGACCGCATGCTGCGCGGTGTCGAGATCCTCAACAATGCGGTGAAGGTCACGCTCGGTCCCAAGGGGCGCAACGTCGTCATCGACAAGGCCTATGGCGCGCCGCGCATCACCAAGGACGGGGTCGCCGTCGCCAAGGAAATCGAGCTTGCCGACAAGTTCGAGAACATGGGCGCGCAGATGGTCCGTGAAGTGGCCTCGAAGACCAACGACCTGGCCGGTGACGGCACCACCACCGCCACGGTGCTGGCCGCTTCGATCCTGCGCGAGGGCGCCAAATTCGTTGCCGCCGGCATGAACCCGATGGATCTCAAGCGCGGCATCGATCTTGCTGTGGCTGCCGTGGTGAAGGACATTCAAGCCTGGGCCAGGAAAGTCAAATCTTCGGACGAGATCGCCCAGGTTGGTACGATCGCCGCCAATGGCGACGCGTCGGTCGGCGCCATGATCGCCAAGGCGATGAACAAGGTCGGCAATGAGGGCGTGATCACCGTCGAGGAAGCCAAGACCGCCGAGACCGAACTCGATGTCGTCGAAGGCATGCAATTCGACCGTGGCTATCTCTCGCCCTATTTCGTCACCAATGCCGAAAAGATGCGCGCCGAACTGGAGGACCCTTACGTCCTCATCCATGAAAAGAAGCTCGGCAATCTGCAGGCGATGCTGCCGATCCTCGAAGCGGTGGTGCAGAGCGGCAAGCCACTGCTGATCATCTCCGAGGACGTCGAAGGCGAAGCGCTGGCGACCCTGGTGGTCAACAAATTGCGCGGCGGCCTGAAGGTCGCGGCCGTCAAAGCGCCGGGATTCGGCGACCGCCGCAAGGCCATGCTGGAAGATATCGCGGTGCTCACCGCCGGCCAGATGATTTCCGAAGACCTCGGCATCAAGCTCGAAAACGTCACCATTGACATGCTCGGCCGCGCCAAGCGCGTCCTCATCGAGAAGGACACCACCACGATCATCGACGGTGCCGGCGAGAAGGCCACCATCCAGGCGCGCATCTCCCAGATCAAGGGGCAGATCGAGGAAACCACCTCCGACTACGACAAGGAAAAGCTGCAGGAGCGGCTGGCGAAACTCGCCGGCGGCGTTGCCGTCATTCGCGTCGGCGGCGCCACCGAGACGGAAGTCAAGGAAAAGAAGGACCGCATCGATGATGCGCTGAACGCCACGCGCGCCGCAGTGGAAGAAGGCATCGTTCCCGGCGGCGGTGTAGCACTCCTGCGCGCTAGGTCGGCCCTCAACGGGCTGACCGGCGCCAATGCCGATGTGAATGCCGGCATTTCGATCGTGCTGCGGGCGCTCGAGGCGCCGATCCGCCAGATCGCCGAGAATTCCGGCGTCGAAGGCTCGATCGTCGTTGGGAAACTCATGGACAGCAAGGATCACAATCAAGGTTTCGATGCTCAGACCGAACTCTACGTCGACATGATCAAGGCCGGTATCGTCGACCCCGCCAAGGTCGTTCGGACGGCCCTGCAGGATGCCGGCTCGATTGCCGCGCTCCTGATCACCGCTGAAGCAATGATCGCGGACATTCCGCAGAAGGATGCGCCCGCTGTGGGTGGGGCAGGAGGTATGGGCGGAATGGGTGGAATGGACTACTGAGCGGCGCCTGAAACTATAGCCAGGACGACGGAAGGCCAGCGACACGGGCACATGCAAGCCGATATCTCGACGATCATCGGTTCGCTCGACATCGTGTTCGGGGAGATCGATCGATAGGCGCTCGTCGCTGTCGTTTCTGCTGCTAAAAAATGGTCTTGGAGACAAGAACATGACCGACACTCTTGCCGAGAAAACATGTACGCCTTGTCGCGGCGGCGTCCCGCCGCTCACGCGTGATGAAGCCCAACGTTTCCAGGCACAGGCTCCAGATTGGGAGCTGGGTGACGATGCCCACCGCATCCAGCGGAGCTTTCGATGCCGCAATTTCCGGGACGCGCTCGCCCTTGTTCAGGAGATCGGTGAGCTCGCCGAAACCGAAGGCCATCACCCCGACATCAGCTTCGGCTGGGGTTATGTGACGGTTTCCCTGAGCACCAAGAAGATAAAAGGACTGCACGAGAACGATTTCATCATGGCGAGCAAGATCGATTGGGTGCTCGATCGCTCGGGCCCCTCGACCGCCGGCGGTGACACGGCAAATCCATTGCCAATCAAGTGAGGTCGTTTATGCCACACATCCGAACCGACAATCAGCGCGTCACCCAAATCACCATTGTCGATTCTGAACCGGACAAGCAGGCCGAGGCATTGTCCGTCATGACCGAGCGAGCGCGCTTTATGGCGCGCCAGCCTGGCTTCATCTCAATCAGCCTGCATCGCAGCCTCGACGGGCGGCGCATCGTCAACTACGTCCAATGGCAGAATCGCGATCTGCTGCGATCGGCTCATCAGTAGCCGGAATTCCGCAAGGAGTGGGGTCATTTCGATCAGTTGACGGACGAGATCGATCCCAATCTGTACGAGGTAGCCCAAGTGATAGATAGTGGTCAGTAGGCGTGCCGCCCACATGACCTGAATCGCCGGGTCGAGACGGCCGACATGAGCTGACAGAGTCTAAGCCATGGCTGCCATGAACCATCGCGTCGTCACCGTGTTCGGTGGAACCGGGTTTCTCGGCCGCCGCGTTGTTCGGCATCTCCGCGATGGTGAGTTTTTCGTTCGGATTGCATCAAGACATCCGGAACGGGCCAAGAAGCTGTTTGGTTCTGACGATCCGCAACTTCAAGCGGTCGAAGCCGATATCCACGATGAGCGGGCGATCGCCGATGCACTTGCCGGTTCCTACGGTGTTGTAAATGCGGTCAGTCTTTATGTCGAACAGGGACAGGAGACCTTTCATTCCGTGCATGTCGAGTCAGCCCGGCGGGTTGCAGCTCAAGCACAACGAGCTGGCGTCGAACGGCTCGCTCACGTTTCAGGAATCGGCTCCGATGTTGCCTCGCCGTCGCTCTACATCCGCAAGCGCGGCGAAGGCGAACTGGTGGTGCGTGCAGCGTTTGCTGACGCCACTATCATCCGCCCGGCGGTGATGTTCGGACCGGATGACGCGTTTCTCACCATTATCCTCAAACTTCTCCGCCGGCTTCCAATCTATCCAATGTTCGGTCGCGGCCTGACGAGATTGCAGCCGGCCTATGTGGGCGATGTGGCAGAGGCGACCGCAAGAGTGCTGCAGGGGACGGAAACGCATGCGATCACGTATGAGTGCGGCGGTCCTCGCGTCTACTCATACAAGGAATTTCTCAGAGCCGTTGCGCACGAAGTCGGTCTTAGGCCCAAACTGATTCCAATCCCATTTGCCGCTTGGCACGCGCTGGCTTGGTTCGCCGAAATGCTCCCGAGCCCGCCCGTCACTCGGAATCAAGTGGAACTGATGCAGGTCGACACCGTGTCATCGCCGGAGATACCGGGATTTGGAGAACTTGGAATTTCGCCGTACTCGGTCGAGGAAATGCTCCAGGAGATATTATGGGATCACTGATCAAAGAGCTTCTTCGGCTAGTGCGCTCCCGCCAAGGGGAACGACAAGGGCAAGGTCGAGGGCATGGTGAAGTATTCCCGCTCGAACTTCATGACGCCGATACCGGCGGCGGCGAGCGTCGATGAGGCTTCGGTTTATCGTCTGCTCAAGGCGCACGACCTCGTCTAGGGTAGGACACCACACTTGGTAAACGCCGCTCCCTTCCGGTCGAGCGGCGTTTTCGTATCTTCTGTAAAAAGGCAACAAACGGCCCGCATTGTGGAAAGGCTAGCCTTGTAGCGCTGGCTGGTGAGCGTTGCGAACTGGCCCGGCAATACCGTCTGAGCGGCAAACGATCCGAGATTCCTCTGCTTTATAAGCGCTGACTAACAGGTTGTTTGCAATCTTTGGGGGGATGCAGAAGCCTTTGAGGCCTGCGAAGTAGGAGCCTGTCAGTGATGCACGGTGCCCGACCTCGGCAATTCTGAAGTGTCCGCATCAAGCATTTGTTGTCAGCAGGCCGTGCGCGCGGTCTGAAACAAGGGAAATTGAACGCTGCACCACTGCCGCCCGCAGCACTTGAAACCATGCCCGGGTCTTCCATGTAATACGCAATAGCGCACAACTTTCCGAATGAGGAAGCGCCGGCAGATGAGTCTGCTCCCCACCAGCAATTCAACAGAGCATCGCGATGCTGACCATCGTTGGCCGGCAGCGCTAACAACAGAGCGTTTTCCTCTTCGTTGTCAGACGAAGGGAGATACACAATGGCAAAGGTCGTTTGCGTCCTCTATGACGATCCGGTCGACGGTTATCCGACAAAATATGCGCGGGACGGCCTGCCAGAGCTCGACAGCTATCCCGGCGGCCAGACACTTCCCACGCCGAAGGCCATCGACTTTGAACCAGGGGTCTTGCTCGGTAGCGTGTCGGGCGAACTCAGCCTGAGGAAATTTCTCGAAAGCACGGGCCACAGCCTGGTAGTGACCTCGGACAAAGACGGTCCCGACAGCATTTTTGAACGCGAGCTCGCTGACGCCGAAATCGTGATCTCGCAGCCGTTCTGGCCGGCATATCTGACTGAAGAACGAATAGCCAAGGCAAGCAGACTGAAGCTTGCGATCACCGCCGGCATCGGATCCGATCATGTCGATCTTCAGGCCGCCATGGACCGCGGCATCACGGTCGCCGAGGTGACCTACTGCAATTCGATCAGCGTGTCCGAGCATGTGGTCATGATGATCCTGGGGCTCGTGCGCAACTACATCCCGTCCTACCAGTGGGTCGTGAAAGGCGGCTGGAATATCGCCGACTGCGTCGCACGCTCCTACGATATCGAGGGAATGCAGATCGGAACCGTCGGTGCCGGCCGGATCGGCAGCGCGGTGTTGCGCCGGCTGAAGCCGTTCGACGTCAAGTTGCACTACACCGATCGCCACCGCCTGCCTGAGGCGGTCGAGAAAGAGCTTGGCGTCACCTTCCACAAGGACCCCGCATCCATGGTCGGCGTCTGCGACGTGGTGACGATCAATGCGCCTCTCCATCCGGAGACGGAAAACCTCTTTGACGAGACGATGATCGCCAGGATGAAACGCGGCGCCTATCTGGTAAACACGGCGCGCGGCAAGATCTGCAATCGTGACGCCATCGCCCGCGCGCTGGAGAGTGGCCAACTCGCTGGCTATGCCGGCGACGTCTGGTTCCCGCAGCCGGCTCCCAAGGATCATCCGTGGCGATCGATGCCGCATCACGGCATGACGCCGCACATTTCAGGATCGTCGCTCTCCGCCCAGGCGCGCTACGCCGCGGGCACCCGCGAAATTCTCGAATGCTGGTTCGAAGGCCGGCCGATCCGTGAGGAATATCTGATCGTCGATGGCGGCAAGCTCGCCGGCGCTGGCGCGCATTCCTACAGCGCCGGCGACGCCACCCGCGGTTCGGAAGAGGCAGCACGCTTCAAGGCCAGGAGTGATCCGAGCTAGATCGACTTCCGCTACGCTCGACTCGGACGGGAAGAAGACAAGGGTGACGTGGGGGGCAGATCAACAGGCAGATCAACATTGGTCCTGCTGCCAAGGTTGACGAAAAGACCAAGGCCGAACTCAAGAAAAATTGGACGATGATGCTGGCCGGTTCGACAACATCATCAAGCTGGCCACTGACACGTCGCTGCGCCTTTCGAAGTTGAGGACGACCAAAGGCAAAGGCCGAGCCGCCTGAGTGTTGGAACCAGGATGCCGGCAGCCTGTTGCGAGGTTGGGCCCGCGCGTTGCCACTGGCGCAGCCATTTGACTGCGTCGCGGTCGCTGGTCTCGGGGTGGAGGGTAATGCGCTCCAGCACACTGAGACGGAGCTGCAGCGCCTCCTCGCGCTCGGCCGTGAGCCAGGCCTGATAGGCGTCAAGCTGCGGCAGATCGAGACCGTCGAGCAAAGGCAGCGCCAGGAGCTTTGCCATTTCGTGCAGTTCATTGAGCGTGACAGGCGGCGAGGAAGCCTGCCGTCGCCGGACGATCTCTAAAACTATCTCATTGTGCCGTGGCATGATCCTGACGAGGAGCAGGCAGGGCCTCGGCTGTGATCGACAGGAGATCTTTCCTGGGACGCCGATAGCTGCAAGGATCTCGCGGAACATTGGCAAACTGTCGAAGCATTGCGCCGACTACCGGGGGCGGCCCGACCCCATGTGTTTCAGATCCGATGTCGGCTGCGTCAGGATCGCGGTGCCTCGGATCAACAGCCCCCGCCTGCTAGCGGGGAGAAATATGACGTCGAATGTTGCAGCCGCCCATGGCGTCATAGGCGCACGGCATTTAGCTCAGGCCCTTGAGAGAGGCCACTGAGGTCGATGCCTAGGGAAGGGTCACCGCGTGCCTCCGGGATGGCACTTCCGCTTGCGGCGGTTGCAAATCGCTGGGGCCTCGGGACGTTACGGAGGGAAGGCATGTGGGTCGATCCACGTCTCGCCGACGGCCCGAAAGACGTCTCCGCGGCGCTATGCAGCCAACTTTGTTGACCGTCGTAGCTATGGCTGAATCGACTTCTCGACGGTATGGAAACGGTATAAAGGCATAGGAGACAATGATAGTAAAGGCGGATTAACTAGCTCGGCAACGTATAATCAATTGAATTTATTAAGAAATATTTGGTGCCCAGAGGCGGATTCGAACCACCGACACGCGGATTTTCAGTCCGCTGCTCTACCAACTGAGCTATCTGGGCCTGTTCCGGCGAACGACAACTCGTTGACCGGATCTCATCAAGGCGCCAGGAGCGCCCCTTGAAAGCGCGTGGGTTATAGCACGGGAATTCGGCCTGTCCAGCGCCTAGATGGCGATTTCAGACAGGAAAAGCGATGCCATGCAGGGCCCCGGTTTCCGTGCCGCTTCCATGGCCGGAATGGCGCACAGCATCGCACGATCCGGCCTTCGTCACCCTTGTCCGCGTCGCTATTGCGGGCTGAAATGCCATGACACGTCTTTTAGCCGGCGATCGTGGCGCCAATGCTTTCGCGGCACCAGGTGCGCCACAGGTCGTCGTTGCCTATCTGGCGCCCGTCACGCCTCTGCGAAAATCCGACGGCGACATGCCGGCCAGCTTGCGAAACGACTTGTTGAAGGCGCTGAGCGAGCCGAAGCCAGAGTCCATGGCGACGCGCAGCACATTGGCGTCCTGATGCATCAAAAGCGCTTGCGCATAGCTCAGCCGCAAAAGGTTGACATATTCATTGAGCGTCATGCCGGTCGACTTCTTGAACAGGTTCATGGCGTATTTGGGATGGATGTCGGCGGCGGCGGCGATATTCACGCAATCGATCTCGTAGAGGAAGTTCTCGGCGATGAAATCGCACATGCGCCCGACATTGCGCGACGATTGCTGGTCGAAGGGGCTGCCCGTTTCCTGCCCGGGCGCGGTTCCGGGCACCAGCCGATAAGGCTCGAACCGCACCCGCTCCAGCCGCAGCAGCAACTCGTTCACGGCATGCTCGATCATGGCCGGATCGCCCGAGCGGAAGTAGCGGTTCCAGCGCTCGAAATTGTGGTGGTCCGCCGGATCGGTCGCGCCCGTCACCAGCGTGGCGCCCGTCATCAGCCGATGGCGGACATCCGTCGGCAAATGCAAGCGAAAGAAATGCACCAGCGGCAGATGCGCGCCGGCATAGATAGCGTCGTCCGAGAGATCGTCCATCTGGTGCGGCAGGCCGCCCCAGAACAGGCACATGTCGCCCGCCGACAGTGCGATCTCATGTTCGTTCATGCGGTAATGCACGCTGCCGCGCACGATGAAATTGACCTCGACCTGGGCGTGCCAATGCGGCTTGAGCATCACCAGCGGATGGTTGTGAAACATCTGCAAGGCCAGCGGCAGGCCTTCCACGCTGCTGGCGCCAGGCTGATAAAACGGCCGTTCCGGCATCTTACTTTCCGCCAATTTCATATTCCCTTTGACGGCGACAGGCCCTGCCCAGTGCATAGTCTAGCCGTGCTCACAGTGAGAGAGCAAATGGAATGGGAGGATTTCTATGCGCATCACAATGACCTGCGCCGCGCTCGTGCTTGCCCTGGGCTCTGCCCCGGCCTATGCGCAGTCCGGCGAAATCACCATCTGGAGCTGGAATGTCGCGGCTTCATCGCTGAAGGCGACGATTGCCGGCTTCAACAAGCAATTTCCCGACGTCAAGGTCACGGTCCAGGATCTCGGCAACCAGCCGACCTACGACAAGTCGATCGCCGGCTGTGCCGCCGGAGGCGTAGGCTTGCCCGACATCGTCTCGATCGAGAATGGCGAGGCCGAAAATTACTGGAGCCAGTTCCCCGACTGCTTCGTCGACCTGCATACGCTGGGCTACACAGCCGAGGATCAGGCGAAATTCCCCGACTTCAAGCGCACCGAACTCGAAGTCGGCGAGAAGGCCTATGCGATGCCGTGGGATTCAGGCCCGGTCGCCGCCTTCTATCGCCGCGACTTCTACGAAAAGGCCGGGGTCGATCCGGCGTCGATCAAGACCTGGGATGATTTCATCGCCGCCGGCAAGAAGATCCAGGCCGCCAATCCGGGCGTCACCATGACCAACGCCGATTTCAACGGCGATAGCGAATTCTTCCGCATGATCTCCAACGAACAGGGCTGCGCCTATTTCTCCGCCGACGGGCAGTCGATCACGGTCAACCAGCCCAAATGCGTCGATGCCATGACCAAGATCAAGGAGATGAAGGACGCCGGCATCATCTCGTCGGCCGACTGGGGCACCAAGATCACCAACAACACGGCCGGCACCGTCGCCACCCAGATTTATGGCGGCTGGTACGAGGGCACCATTCGCACCGAATCGGCCGGTGAAAACGGCAAATGGGGCGTCTATCTGATGCCGAGCCTCACCGCCGACGGGCCGCGCGCCGCCAATCTCGGCGGGTCGTCGTTGGCCATCACTTCGGCGTCGAAAAACAAGGAAGCCGCCTACGCCTATCTGAAATACACGCTGGAGACGAACGAAGGCCAAATCACCATGCTCAAGGAGTTTGGCCTGGTGCCTTCGCTGGTGTCGGCGCTCAACGACCCCTATGTCTCGGAAGGCCTGCCCTACTGGGGTGGCCAGGCCGTGTGGAAGGACATTCTCGGCACCTTGCCCAAGGTCGTTCCGAGCCGCGGCACCCCGTTCCAGAGCGACGCCGAAATCATCGTCCGTGCCGTGCAGACCAAATATCTGGCCGGAGGCTACCCCGACGCCAAGGCAGCGCTCGACGACGCCGCAAGCCAGATCGCCGCGGCGACCGGATTGCCCGTCAAATCTTGATCTGGACGTGATGGTCGCGGGGCGGCATGACGCTGCCCGCGACCATTGCCGAACGCGCCCCGCGCTTCAGCAGGGCGCGCCACCCTTGAACGCGGAAAGGAGGCAACAAATGCGCTACCAGAATGCAACGGCGTATCGCTTCCTCGCGCCCTATCTGCTGATCTTTGCGGTCTTCTGGGTGTGGCCGATCATCAGCTCCTTCATGATCTCCTTCCAGGCGACGCGCACCGTGCCGTGGCGGTTCGCGCCAGGCTTCAACTGGGGGCGATTGATCGGCGATCCGGCGTTCTTCAACGCGCTGAAGAACACGCTGCTCATCCTGGTCATCCAGGTGCCGGTGATGATTTCGCTGGCGCTCGTCATGGCGGTGCTGTTGAACTCGCCGCTCCTGAAGGCGCGCGGCCTTTACCGCTTTGCCTTCTTCGCCCCGGTGGTGGTCGGCGAGGTCGCCTATTCGGCGGTGTTCCGGCTGATGTTCAACCTCGATTTCGGCATCATCAACAAGCTCCTGAACAGCGTCGGCTTGCCCAAGATCGACTGGTTTTCCAACGTCACCCCGGCGATGGCGCTGATCATGATCGCGGTGACCTGGCGCTGGGCCGGTTACAACGCCATCATCCTGCTCGCCGGCATGCAGTCCATTCCCGAAGATGTTTACGAGGCGGCGACGCTCGACCGCGTCAGCAAGCTCAAGCAGTTCTTCTACATCACTCTGCCGCTACTCAAGCCGGTCATCGTGTTCTGCCTCGTGCTGTCGATCATCGGCACCATGCAGCTGTTCACTGAGCCGTTCCTGATCACCGAGCGCGGCGGACCGGGCGGCGGCACGGAGACGCTTGGCCTGCTGCTCTATCGCCAGGGTTTCCGGTCGCTCAATTTCGGCTACGCATCGGCCGTTGCCTACACCATGGCCGGCCTGGCGATCGCCATCACGCTGGCGCAGCTGTGGCTGACGAGGGAACCGAAATGAGTTCGCGTTCCTCCGCCAGGCTGGGACGCAGCATCGCGCTGCATCTGTTCCTGACGCCGCTGGCACTGATCTGGCTGTTTCCGCTGTGGATGATGGTTGTCTTCTCGACCATGCCGGACAACGGCATCTTCAGCCCCGGCATCGAGCTTTTGCCGCACGGCAATTTCATCGACAATTTCAACAATCTGCAGCGCGACACCAACTTCGTCGGCGCCATCGGCATTTCGGTGTCGGTGGCGGTGACCTACACATCCCTGTCGGTGCTGCTGACGTCGATGGCCGGCTGGGCGCTGGCCCGCTACCAGTTCTTCGGCAAGGGCGCGGTCGTCGCCATCATCCTCGGCACCATCACGCTTCCCTATGCGGTGGTGCTGATCCCGCAATTCATCATGGTGGCGCGCGACTTCAAGCTTGCCAACACCTGGGTGGCGCTGATCGTGCCGCCGCTGTTCAATTCGCTCGGCGTGCTGTTCATGCGGCAGAGTTTTTCGATGATGCCGGACGACCTCTTCGACGCGGCGCGCGTCGAAGGCGTGAAGGAATGGCGCATCTTCCTTTTCGTCGCGCTGCCCCTGGCACGGCCGATGCTGGCGGCGCTCGCCATCATCTTGTTCCTCGCCTCCTGGAACAATTATCTGTGGCCGCTTTTGATCAACAGCCAGCCCGGTTCGATGACGGCGCCGGTGGCGCTCGGCACGCTGATCGGCCTCACCAAGGTGTCGTGGGGCGGCATCATGGCGGGCGCGGTCATGCTGACGGTGCCGATGCTCGTCGTCTTCGTGCTGCTGCAGCGCCATTTCATCGCCGGCATCGCCGCCGGCGCGGTCAAATAAGGGGCAGAATGGCAACGGTCACGCTCAACAATGTCGTCAAGCGCTTCGGCGTCTTCGAGGTCGTCCATGGCGCCAGCATCGACATCAAGGACGGCGAATTCGTCGTCTTCGTCGGCCCCTCCGGCTGCGGCAAGTCCACGCTGCTCAGGATGATCGCCGGGCTCGAGGACATCAGCGGCGGCGAGATCGCCATCGGCGGCAAGGTGGTGAACGATGTCGAGCCGGCCGACCGCGGCATCGCCATGGTGTTCCAGTCCTATGCGCTCTATCCGCATATGAGCGTCGAACAGAACCTCTCTTTCGGGCTGCGCATGACCGGCAACCCGAAGGCCGACACCGACCGGCGGGTGAAGCGGGCGGCCGAGATCCTGCGCATCAGCGAATTGATGGACAGGCGGCCGAAGAAACTTTCCGGCGGCCAGCGCCAGCGCGTCGCCATAGGTCGCGCCATCGTGCGCGAGCCGCAGGTCTTCCTGTTCGATGAGCCGCTCTCCAATCTCGACGCCGAACTGCGCGTCCAGATGCGGGTCGAGATCTCTCGGCTGCACAAGGAACTCGGCGCCACCATGATCTATGTCACGCACGACCAGACCGAGGCGATGACGCTCGCCGACAGGATCGTCGTGATGCGCGCCGGCCATATCGAGCAGATCGGCCGGCCGCTCGATCTCTACGACAATCCCGACAACCAGTTCGTGGCGGGCTTTGTCGGCTCGCCGAAGATGAACTTCATCAAGGCCCATATTGTCGGGCACGATGCGCGTGGCGTGATCGTCGAACTGGCGGGTCAGGAGAAGACCCGTTTCATCCAGCCGCTGACAGGCGCTACGCCCGAAGTGGGGAGCAAGGTCATCGTCGGCGTGCGGCCCGAACATTTCGGCAGTGCGGGAGAAGGTGGCGCCGACCTCGTCGTCGGCATCGACGTGATTGAGCATCTCGGCGGCACGAGCTTTCTCTACACCAGAACGGCCAATGGTGAAGACGTGGTGATCCAGCGCGACGCGGCAAAGGTCCCCGATACGCCCGAGATCACCGTTTCCATCCGCAAATCCTACCTGTTCGATGAAAAAGGACTGCGGCTGCGCTGACCGGCCGCCCTTTCCAGCCTTCAAGGAGAATGACAATGACCGCAACCACGCCCATTCGCTGGGGCATCCTCGGGCCGGGCAGCATCGCCCAGTCCTTTGCCGGTGGCGTGGCCGATTCGCGCACCGGAAAGCTGGTCGCCATCGGTGCCCGCAATCCCGCCAAGCCTGGCCTTGCCGAGAGTTTCCCCGGCGCCCGCATCCTCGACGGCTACGACGCACTGCTCGCCGATCCCGACGTCGACGCGGTCTACATTTCCATCCCGCATCCCGGCCATGCGCAATGGGCGATCAAGGCGGCCGAGGCCGGAAAGCATGTGCTGTGCGAAAAGCCGCTGGCGCTGACCGCCTTCGAGGCCGACGCCATGATGCATGCCGCGCGCAAGGCCGGCACGTTTCTCGGCGAGGCCTTCATGTACCGGCTGCATCCGCAGACGCTGAAGCTGGTGGAACTGATCAGATCGGGCGTCATCGGCGACGTCAGGATGATCAAGTCGAGCTTCGGTTTCGCCATGCCGCGCTTCATGCCGGAGCACCGGCTCTATGCCAACGATCTCGCCGGCGGCGGCATTCTTGACGTCGGCGGCTATCCCGTCTCGATGGTGCGGCTGATTGCCGGCGCCGCAGCCGGAAAGCCCTTCGCCGAGCCGGATAAAGTGGTCGGCACCGCCCATCTTGGCCAGTCCGGCGTCGACGAATGGGCCTCGGCGCTGCTGCATTTCTCGGGTGGCATTGTCGCCGAAGTCTCCTGCAGCATCTCGCTCAACCAGGACAATGTTCTGCGCATCCTCGGCACCAAAGGCCGCATCGAAGTGCCGGACTTCTGGTTCGCCGGCGGCAACCGCGACGTCGGCCTTGGCCAGATCGACGTCATTGCATCCGATGGCACGCGCGAGACCATCAGCGTCAACGAGAAGCGCCATGTCTATTCCTTCGAGGTCGACGCAGCCGGTGAGGCCATCCGCGCCGGACGGCAGGAATTCGCCTGGCCGGGCATGGCATGGGCGGAAAGCCTCGGCACGTTGCGTGTGCTGGACAGATGGCGGGCGGCGGCCGGCCTCGAATACGGGATCGAGAAGGCCCAACAACGTATCAACACCATCTCCGGCCGGCCTTTGCGGTCCGGCGGAACGGCGATCGCCAAGCGCACGATCCCCGGCCTGTCGAAGCCGGCATCGGTGGTGGCGCTCGGCTTCGAGGATTTCCGCACGTTTTCCTCGGGCTCGATCCTGCTCGACGCGTTTTTCGAGGCTGGCGGCAATCTATTCGATACGGGCTATGTCTACGGCGCCGGCTATACGGAGAAGCTGCTTGGCGAGTGGTTGAAAAACCGCGGCGTGCGCGCGCAATCGGTGGTCATCGCAAAGGGCGCGCATTCACCGCTCTGCTATCCCGATGTGATCGGCAAGCAGCTCGACCAGTCGCTCGACCGGCTGCAGACCGATCATGTCGATGTCTACTTCATGCACCGCGACAATCCGGATGTGCCGGTCGGCGAATTCGTCGATGCGATGGATCGCGAGGTGAAGGCAGGTCGCATCCGCGGCCCGTTCGGCGGCTCGAACTGGACGATGGAACGCATGGATGAGGCCATTGCCTATGCCGAGCACACCGGCAAGCAGAAGCCGGGCGCGCTGTCCAACAATTTCTCGCTGGCCGAAATGTTGGAGCCGATCTGGGCTGGCTGCGTCACGTCCTCCACGGATGCGTGGAAGGCCTGGCTGACATCTAGGCAGATGCCGAATTTCGCCTGGTCGAGCCAAGGGCGCGGCTTCTTCACCGATCGCGCCGGGCGCGACAAGCAAGACAACGAGGAACTGGTGCGGGTGTGGTACTCGGAGCGGAATTTCGGCCGCCGCGACCGCGCGATCGAACTCGCCGAGAGACTTGGCAAGAGCCCGATCCATGTTGCGCTCGCCTATGTGCTCGCTCAGCCTTTCCCATCCATTCCGCTGATCGGGCCGCGCACGCTGGACGAGTTGGACGACAGCCTGCGCGCCCTCGACATCACGCTTTCGCGGGCCGATCTCGAGTGGCTGGATGGCGGCGGTCTGCGCGCTGCCTAGTTTGCTGCCTGTCTAACGGCGGCGGTGTCAGGTCCCGTCATCGGAGGCCCTGACGCCGCGCCTGGCCGGGGTTCTCATGCTCGCGTACATGCCGGTGGTGCGGAATTGGCTTGGCGTAATGCCGTAGCAGCGACGGAAAACCTTCGAAAAATAGTTCGCGTCCTCGAAGCCGCACAGGATGGCGACTTCCTTCACCGGCAGGAAGTCCGCCTTTGTCAGCAGCTTCGCCGCCCGTTGCAGGCGCTGCTGCAGCACGAACTCGGCGGGCGGCAGGCCTTCGCTCTCGGCGAAACAGCGTGAGAAATGGGCCCGGCTGAGGCCGCTGATCTGGACCAGATCCGCCACCGGCAGCGGCCTGTCGAGATTGGCATTGATGTGATCGATGACGGGCTGCATGACGCTCTGTTTTTCGGCAAAGGCGTGGGAGCCGAAGACATCGTCATAGAGTGCCATCGCAGCCTCGTAGGCTATCGCCGAAGCAGCACCCGGCGAAGCAGCCCCTTTGATCAGGCGCAGGCTGCAATCGGCAAGATGATCGATCGTCGCCGGCTGCAGCCGAAATACAGGACCAGAGACGCTAAGGATCGACTTGTGGATGCGCAGCGCTTCCTCGCCGTTCATCGAAATCCAGAAATACTCCCAGCGCTCGTCCTCAGCCAGCCAGTAGCGGTGGTTGTGCGGCACCAGCACCAGCAATGTGTCGTTCTTCTGCAGCCGGTAGTTGCGGTTCTCATAGCGCAGCCGGCCAGCTCCGCTGATCGTGTGCTGGAGCACGGTGAACGGTGTCTGGCCGCGCTTGCGGCCGTCCCAATCGTAGATCTCGTCCTCGCGCACCTCATAGCCCGTGCTCGTCGGCATGGCATGCAGGCGCTGGCGACCGCGCGGCAGCGAGATCGTGCGCATGGATTGTCCGTTGGCTATCAAATCGTGCAGCACAAAATTACCCTCGAAAGCATAATCCTTCTCTGGTCGCGCTCGCGAATAAGCGCATAATCCCCGTCGAAAAGCGAGAGAGATCCGCGGTCGAGGAGCGGACAGGGAGGTTGGTGAGCCGGATTCCGGCTTGTCGCGCATACATGTCACGGCATGTGGCTACAACTTCCCATTGTCATTCCTTGCCTGCAATTCGAATGGAATGAGGTGCGGCTGATGAGTTTCAAAATCGCTATCATCGGTGCGGGCAGCGTCGGCTTCACCAAGAAATTGTTCACAGACATCCTGTGCGTGCCCGAATTCAAGGACATCGAATTCGCGCTGACCGACGTCAGCGAGCACAATCTTCAGATGATCAAGGCGATCCTGGACAGGATCGTCGAGGCAAACAAATTGCCGACCAAGGTGACGGCGACCACCGACCGCCGCGAGGCGCTCGATGGCGCACGCTACGTCATCAACTGCGTGCGGGTCGGAGGCCTCGAAGCCTACGCCGACGATATCCGCATTCCCCTGAAATACGGCATCGACCAGTGCGTCGGCGACACGATCTGCGCCGGCGGCATTCTCTATGGCCAGCGCAACATCCCGGTGATCCTGGATTTCTGCAAGGACATCCGCGAGGTCGCCGAGACGAACGTCAAATTCCTGAACTACGCCAACCCGATGGCGATGAACACCTGGGCGGCGATCGAATACGGCAAGGTCGACACCGTCGGGCTCTGCCACGGCGTTCAGCACGGCGCCGAGCAGATCGCCGAGGTCCTGGGCGCGAAGTCCACGCAGGAGCTCGACTATGTCTGTTCCGGCATCAACCACCAGACCTGGTTCATCGACCTGCGCCTGAACGGCCGTCCCATCGGCAAGCACGAACTGGTGGCCGCCTTCGAGGCGCATCCGGTCTATTCGCGGCAGGAGAAGCTGCGCATCGACGTCCTGAAGCGCTTCGGCGTCTATTCGACCGAAAGCAACGGCCATCTTTCCGAATATCTGCCCTGGTACCGCAAACGTCCCGACGAGATCACGCGCTGGATTGACATGTCCGACTGGATCCACGGCGAGACAGGCGGTTATCTCCGCTATTCGACGGAAACCCGCAACTGGTTCGAAACGGAATATCCGCGGTTCCTCGAAGCGGCGTCGAAGCCGATCGACCAGGAGAAGCGCTCTAACGAGCATGCCAGCCACATACTGGAGGCGCTGGAGACCAACCGCGTCTATCGCGGCCACTTCAACGTCAAAAATAATGGCGTGATCACCAACCTGCCGCAGGATGCCATCGTCGAGTCGCCCGGTTTCGTCGACCGTTTCGGCATCAACATGGCCGCTGGCATCACGTTGCCGGAAGCCTGCGCCGCCACCTGTATCGCCTCGATCAATGTCCAGCGCATGTCGGTGCATGCGGCGATAGCAGGCGACATCGATCTGTTGAAGCTCGCCGTGCTGCACGACCCGCTGGTCGGCGCGGTTTCGACGCCGGAGGAGGTCTGGCAAATGGTCGACGAAATGGTCGTCGCCCAGGCGGCCTGGCTGCCGCAATACGCCCATGCGGTCCCGGCCGCCAGGGAGCGGCTGTCGACTTCGGCGGTGAAGACCCGCGAGTGGGCGGGCGCCGCACGGCGCAGCGTTCGCTCGATCGAGGAATTGCGCGCCGAAAAAGCCGCGCTGGCGCAAGCCGGCTGAAACCACATGCGGTGATGGTGGATCCAAGGGAGGCGGATCCACTGCCATGAAGCCGTTTGAGTTCGAGGAGAAGCGGAGCAGGTAAAACTGCTCCGAATAAACAAGAGGGAGAGAGACAGTGAGGAATTTACGCAATATCGGCCTTGCTGCCGGACTGGCGCTGAGCGTCTCGGTCTCGGCACTCAACGCATACGCTAGCGAACCGACGGTTCCGCCGGCGCCGACACCGTTCCCCGCCGAGGGCAAGATCAACTATGTGGCGCGTGACTCCATTCTGGAGTTCAAGGCACTCCCCGAATATCACGAGCCCGATTGGGTCACCGAGAAATACGTCAAGGCCGGCAAGCTGCCGCCGGTGAAAGACAGGCTTCCGAAAGAGCCGCTGGTCTTCAAGACGGGCAACATGCAGGATGGCATCGGCGTCTATGGCGATACGATGCGCCATGTCATCGGCGGACGGCCGGAAGGCTGGAACTACGGTGCGGGCCAGACGCAAGGGTGGGGCGGCATCGATATCGGCCTTTCCGAATGCCTGACGCGCACCGCGCCCCTGTTCCAGGTCGAGGCGAAGGACACCGAGCCGCTGCCGAACCTGGCCAGGAGCTGGGACTGGTCGAAGGACGGCCACAAGCTGACGATGCACCTGGTCGAGGGTGCAAAATGGTCTGATGGCGTTGCCTTCAACGCCGACGATGTCATGTTTTACTGGGACGACGAGGTCGTTGACCCGAACGTCTCGCCGCTGAACGGTGCGACGCCGGAAACCTTCGGCGTCGGCACGACGCTGAAGAAGATCGACGACTATACCGTCGAGTGGACCTTCAAGGATGCGTTCCCGAAACAATATCTCTATGCGATGGCCTATGGCACCTTCTGTCCCGGGCCCGCGCATATCCTGAAGCCGCGGCATCCGAAATATTCGAAGAACACCTACGACCAGTTCAAGAACGCTTTCCCGCCGGAATATATGAACCTGCCGGTGATGGGCGCCTGGGTGCCGGTCGAATACCGGCCTGACGACATCATCGTCATGCGCCGCAACCCCTACTATTGGAAGGTTGACGAGAAGGGCAACCAGCTGCCTTACCTCAACGAGCTGCAGTACAAGCTGTCGACCTGGGCCGATCGCGACGTCCAGGCGGTCGCCGGCTCGGCCGACTTCTCCAATCTGGAGCAGCCGGAAAACTTCGTCGCGTCGCTGAAGCGTGCGGCGGAGGCGAACGCGCCGGCCCGTCTCGCTTTCGGCCCCCGGCTCATCGGCTACAATCTACGCATGAATTTTTCCGCCAATGGCTGGGGCAACCCGGACGAGCGCGGCCAGGCGATCCGCGAGCTGAATCGCAACGATGATTTCCGTAAGGCCGTCACCATGGCGCTCGACCGCAAGGCGCTCGGCGACTCGCTGGTCAAGGGGCCGTTCACCGCCATCTATCCGGGCGGCCTGTCGTCGGGCACCAGCTTCTATGACCGCGATTCGACCGTCTACTACCCCTTCGACCTCGAGGGCGCCAAGGCCGAATTCGCCAAGGCCGGCCTCAAGGATACGGATGGCGACGGTTTCGTGAACTTCCCTTCCGGCACCGCCGGCGGCAAGAATGTCGAGATCGTGATGCTGGTCAACAACGACTACACGACAGACAAGAGCCTTGCCGAAGGCGTCGTCGCCCAAATGGAAAAGCTTGGGCTGCGGATCGTGCTCAACGGCCTCAACGGCACCCAGCGCGACGCTTCCCAATATTCCGGCCGCTTCGACTGGCTGGTCCGACGCAACGAACAGGAACTGACGTCGGTGGTGCAGAACACCGTGCAGCTTGTCCCGATTGGTCCACGCACCAGCTGGGACCATCGCGCGCCGGAGAACGGCGAGGTCGATCTGATGCCCTTCGAAAAGGACCTCGTCGACATCGTCAACAAGTTCATCTCTACGCAGGACAATGACCAACGCGCCAGCCTGATGAAACAGTTTCAGAAGATCTCGACAGAACACGTCTACAATGTCGGTCTGACGGAATATCCCGGCGCGCTGATCGTCAACAAGCGTTTCTCGAACATACCGCAGGGTACGCCGATCTTCATGTTCAACTGGGCCGAGGATTCGATCATCCGCGAACGGGTCTTTGTCGCGGCCGACAAGCAGGCGAAATACGAGTTGTTCCCCGAGGAGCTGCCTGGCAAGCCCGGAGAAAAAGGTCCGATGAATTAGGTTTACCTCCCCTGACCGAGAGAATTCGGGCCGCGCCCCGGGGGGGGGCCCCCCAAAAAAAAACACCCCCCCCCCCCCAACCGCGGGGGGGGGGGCCAAAAAACCGCCCGCCCAGTTTTGGTGTAAGAGGAACCCCCCAAAGGGGGGGA